>NZ_CAXBMP010000011.1:0-129417 GCF_963976965.1 uncultured Alteromonas sp. | reverse complement strand
TTGGGGCTAGGTGTACTTTCCATTATTGGCTTCTTTGTTTTCGATGCCTACACCACGCTTACGGCAAGCGTAGCCGAGCATCCCATTGCTAGCACTGCTTTGGCCGCACTACTTAGTGGTTTTGTGGCCTGTTTCAGTTATTTGAGCTTTCGAGAATGGCGAGGTTATAAGCAAATCAATAAGGCCATTGATGATGGGCAAACTATCGCTTCGTTAACCGGTGAAGATAGCATTGAGACCGTCGACAAAGTACTCAAACGCCATGGTAGCCGTTTTACCTCATCGTCTTATGCTGCGCACTGTTTCGCTATTTACCAAAAGCAGCTTCACAATGATATGTCTGCTAAAGAGCGGCTGGGGCTGTATCACGATACGGTATTAAACGCGGTGCAGCAAAAAGCGCAAAAAGTACTTAACAAAGAATCGATTACCGCAGGAAGCTTGGCATTTATTAGCCCAAATAACTTAATTCAAACTTTTGCAGTCATGTGGATAAGCTTTCGTACCATAAGGCGCATGGCCAAAATTTATGGCCTTCGACCTGGCACCATAGGCAATTGGAAACTACTCGGCGTACTTGCCCAAAATATTGCCGCACAGGGGGTATTCGACTTGGCTACCGATGAAGTAGCCAATCAAATTGGCGGTTCGTTAAGTGCAAAATTTATGGAGAATTCCGCTGAAGCCGTCGCCGCAGGGGCGCTTAATGTGCGTTTAGGAAAGGCGTTAATGAAGCTATTAAAATAGGGCGAATAACAGCGTTATTCATAACGCTGTTATTTTCCAAATGATACCTTTTACAAGCATGAATACGTGACGAAAAGTCGATGTATCTTGCTAAACTACCCCCGCACTACAGGGCTTTTTTAGTTGGCATTACAACGTTAGCAAATATAAGCCCTGCTACTAGCGACATAAAAATCAAGAACACTTCTTGACCTAAATGATCAGCTTGTACAAAGTCTTGCCCCGAAATAAACGAGTTCAACCCAATATAAGTTTTAGACCCCGGCACCAATACAATTAGCCCATGCATAGCCACAATGGTAGCAGGCTGATTTGCAATGCGGGTGAAAGCATTGGCAAAAAGCCCTAGGGCGAAGGCTCCCACGAATGCGCCTAATCCGGGGCTCATGTAATCAGAGCTCCACGCCGTGGCACTGTATGCAATAAAGGCCGCCGCCATGGCCCATGGAATATGTTTAACCCGGGTGCGAAAAATAGCCACTAGCGCTAAACATAATAGAAATACCGATAACCACGTTGCCCAATAAGGCAAAGACTCAGCCGGTTGGTATACGTTCTCGCCAAATAAACTAAAGCCTGCCGATACGCCTAAAAAAGCACCGAAATAAAGCTTAAACAACTGCATTACTGCATCCATGGTGCGAGCAGTGCCCGATACCATATTGCGGGACGAAAGCTCGGCAAGCCCCATGGTAAGGGCAAGCCCAGGAACAAATACTATTACCGAGGAAAGTACAATAAGAGGAATGTTAATACCTGGGTCGATGTAAGTACCAATAGCACACGCGAGTAGGGCAGCAATGAAAGCGGTAGCCGGTTCTAGCATTAAATTAACCCGCTTAGAACGCTCGGACCACAATGTCCATACATAGGCAAGTAAGCCTAGTAAACCTGACCAACCAATTTCAGCCCAGCTTGCACCCATTAGCATGGCAAAGGCGCTGGTAGCCATACCGAAGGCGCCACCCGTAAGCCATTTCCCATAGGGGCTACCCATAGCATCAATTTCATCAAGGCGTTTATCGGCTGCTGCTAGAGTAAGCTCACCGTTTAGTAGTGAGCCTGCAAGCTCATCGGTAAGTGATAGCGCGTTCATGTCTAGGTCGCCGGGAAGTAGGCGAGAAGCATGATTGTATTCATCTTCGTGTCTGTCACTCCAAATAACAAAAGTTAATGAAGTCGGTGTGGAAATAAATGAAGCGTGCACGCCTAAGTAGGTGGCAACTTCTAGTAAGTAAGCTTCTAGTCGAAAAGCAGGCGTGCCGTATTTGTGCAGCATTTTGCCAAGCTTTACAATAAATCTCCGAATTTGAATAAATTCTACAGTGTCCAACGACTTGTCCTACTTGGGGGTTATTTTTTAATAAAAATAAAAGTGCATTCACCGCTAAGTGCGGTAGCGAAATAAGCCAAGCCTGAACTTTTGAGTATAAAAAGGCTTGGCTAAAATTTGCGCGGATTGTAGAGGCAAAATAAGCATAACGCAAAAAACATTTATTAAATTTTCACGTTAGAAAAACTAATGCTTTTTTCTACTAAGATGCGTCACTAGGAAGGCGCTTATTTTGTGGAAGATCCCCGGGAGGGCCATCATCACGAAGACCTCCAGGAGGGCCACCAGGAGGATGATCACCAAGACCACCAGGGCCACCTCGCTTGGTATCGCACTGCATACTGTCACCCTGTATAGCGCAACCTTGAGGTGCACTGAAACAGGCTAAAATTTGGTTACTTCCGGCATCGCCAGCATGGTAGTGGTAACCGATGTCACCCTCTTTCTCTTTATCAACGCTACTTCCATCTAGAGCATGCCCGCCGCAGTCATCAAGATCATCAGGTACTTGTCCATCAGGGAGTTTACGTTCAAAAATAGTAAAACCGTCTAGTGCTACGCCTAACATTTTGCCGTGGGTAGAAAGCGCAGTATCAATAGATGAGCATTCGGTAATGGCATGGTAATGGTACCCAACATGAGGATTAACGTGTCCGCCACAGTCATCAAAGGGGGCAAGAGTGTAAGCCCCTAAAATGGCATCAACTGGCGCAGGCGCATCCATCTTAATACCGTTGAAAGCAAGGCCTACTCCACCATGAGGGTCGAATTGGGTAATGCGTGATGCTTTTTTAGGGTAGGCGGGAATAAGGTATTTTTGTGGTTCAACATCTTCCGCGTATTCAGGTTGGCATTCAACGCAGTAGTTCTGATATTCGGGGGCAACATCGGGGCGCGCAGCAGCAAGGCAGGCATCTTTGCTATCGGTCACTTTAACTTCACCCGTTTCAGGGTTAAACAGCTGCCAATTGTCATCACTATAGAAGGTGGCTAGGTTTTCTATAAAGTTGCCATCCGCATCGTATACTTGGTTATCACTCAACCAAATTCCCGCGTCTTCAGCGGTATCGTTAATATTACGCGGGCACCACGGCCCTTTGTCGTGCCCAACGTCTATACCGCTATTTACCGGCATAGTAACGATATAACACGAAGATTCACTGCCATCGCTCAATGTACAGTCTACAAGGCCATCACTAACAATCACGTCATCAGTAAAGTATTCGGTAGTGGTTGGGAGTGAAGCGTTTGTACTTTGTTTTGTTGATTCTTTTTTTGGGTGCTCGTGGGAGTCTGGGTTGGAATGATCGCCGCACGCGGCAAGTGAGCTTAGGGTAAACACACCCATAACCAACGCTAGTCTTCGTAGTTTGTTATTCTTCATTGCTATCCTTTTCCACACGGTTAAAACAAAGCTGCTTAGTAATAGTAGCTTACAGAGGGCTTTTTGGATTAACACTCAGAAACAATAAGTATTACTCATCGCTTACATAGCACGACGAGGCCATGTCTTAGCCATATATAACGGCCAAAAACAAACAAAAGGGTGTGACAGAAAATAAGGTATTTATTGAATGGCTAACTAAAAGCCATCCAATCTTTCCATACCGGCTCCAACCCTTTTGCTTCAATGGCGGCGGCTACCAAATTTACAGCGCGGGTGTCATCTATATCAAACTGGTTAAGCGCTTCTGAAGGCGCACTATAACCGCCAGGTTGAGTTTGCGACCCTGCTGACATAGAGGTAATACCTAGTGGTAACACACCATCGCGAAATCGCGCCGATTCACGAGTAGATAGGGACAGTTCGGCTTGTGGGTTAAACAAACGGTGAGCGCATATCAATTGCAACAGTTGCGTTTCGTTAGGAAACTGCTGGGTTAATAAATTAACTGAATCGTTGGTATTGCCTTCGCACTGTCGTAAGCGCGGGAAAGAAATAGCCACCCGACTTCGCCAGTAATGCTGCTGAATAAGCTGGCCGTGCAGGGCAGTCATCACACTATCGGTACGCCAGTCACCTAACCCTAATAATGCGCCAATACCTATTTTATCAATACCTGCTGCGCCAATACGATCGCTGGCCTGCAAACGCCATAAGAAATCCTGCTTTTTGCCCCGAGTATGGTATTTTGCGTACGCTTGAGGGTTATAGGTTTCTTGGTAAACTAATACCGCATCCACCCCTAGGGTCTTTAAGGTTTCATAGTCTTTTTGTGGCAACGGCTGCACTTCCATCATGACGTTGCTCGCTTTAGCCCTTATTGCCGGTAGCACTTCACTAAAATAAGGCATGCCTACCTTTTGTTCGTGCTCGCCTGTTACCAGCAATACTTGTGAAAACCCCATATCGGTAATAGCGTCTATCTCGGTTTCTATTTGGCTCAAATTCAGCACCGTACGCTTTATTTTGTTACTCATGGTGAAACCGCAATATGTACATTCGTTTGCACATAAATTGGCAAGGTATAGGGGCACAAATAACCCCATGGTATTGCCAAATCGGGCGCGGGTTAGCATTTGTGATTGCGCGGCCATCTCTTCTAAATAAGGCGTGGCAGCAGGGGATATTAGCGCCATAAAATCATCTAAATTGCGGCTGGTTTTCCCTAACGCTTGCTCTACGTGCTTGTTGGTTTTACTTTGAATAGAAAGCGCTATATTCGTTAAATCTTGCGACATGAGTGTGCTTGCAATGCCCATTTTCAAATTACTCCTGCACCAAAAACTGGGTTAAGGGGCTAGAAGGCTGGGCTTCTTGATGAGTAATAGGCATGCCGGCTTCATAAGCTTTACGGCCTATTTCAACGGCTTTAGAAAAAGCGCTCGCCATGGCAACAGGATTGCTTGCAGTAGCAATAGCTGTGTTCACCAACACAGCATCAGCGCCCATTTCCATGGCCGCCATGGCTTCGCTAGGCTTACCAATGCCCGCATCAACAATAACGGGTACATTCGCTTGTTCAATAATAATGCGCAAAAAAGGCGCGGTTTGTAACCCTTGATTGGTGCCAATAGGTGCGCCTAATGGCATAACCGCTGCGCAGCCCACTTCTTCTAACCGCTTACAAAGCACAGGGTCGGCATGGCAATAAGGCAACACATTGAAGCCTTTTTTCACTATTACTTCGGCGGCACGTAGAGTTTCGATAGGATCTGGTAAAAGGTGCTGTTGGTCAGGGTGTATTTCTAACTTTATCCATGGCGAACCGAGCACTTCATAGGCTAACTCAGCAGCAAAAATGGCTTCTTGTGCGTTTTTGGCGCCAGAGGTGTTCGGTAATAGCGTAACGTCTAATTCTCTTAAAAGTGCTAAGGAATTATCATGCTCAATATGCGCAGAAAGCCGCTTCATGGCTAAGGTTACTATAGTGCTTTTGGCACTTTTTACGCTGCGTTTCATTATGCTTGGCGAGCTAAATTTACCCGTGCCCATTAATAGGCGAGATGAAAAAGTTTGATTCGCTAAGGTAAGCATTTACCCTCCTGCTACAAGCGTGAAAATATCAAGCTTATCGTTGTTTTGTAAGTGGATTTCATCCCAAAGCGGCTTGGCCAAAATAGTGCCGTTTTTAGCCACAGCCACACCGTTTTGGCTTATGTCTTGGCCTATGTTTTGGTCTGTTAGAAAAGCTAACACTGACGTGTTTGGGGCGCAGCTCATCTGTGCATCATTTAATAAAATAGTTATAAAGGACATTGGCATACCTCGCAGTGTTCAAAGGCCGGAAGTGAAAAAGACTGAAACTGCGCAGTGGCCACATTCATAATGTGGTATTGCCCCCACGTAATATTTGTCTTCGGATTCGCCATGTACAGCAATGCTTGTGTGGCTTGAAAGCATGCTGCCATGCCTACCACAGGGCCTAAAATACCTTGACTGATGCAGTCTTCTTGTACCCTTGTGTGCGCAAGTAGGCATGCGTAGCAGCCACTGTTTTTTTCACTCAATTGCAGGTTTATCGCTTGCCAGCTGTACTGGCTGGCGGCAGCAATAAAAAGTGCTGTGCGCTGGTTAACACAAGCGGCATTAATGGCTTTTCGGGTAGTGATGTTGTCGCTGCAATCCAGCACGCACTGGGCACCGGTTATCAGCAACGGTAAGTTACTGCTATTTGCCTTAATCTCGGCTAATTCAATCTGGGGGCGGGGGTTTACTAGGCGCAATTGGGCATAGCTGGCTTTTGTTTTGTATTGGCCAATATGTTCTTGGTTAAACAGCACTTGCCGATGGATGTTACTCTTATCAACAGTGTCGTTATCTACCAGCAACACTTTGCCTATACCTGCACCCACCAAGTAACGCGCAACTAATGTACCTAGCCCTCCAAGCCCGATAACAACAGCGTATGCTTGTTTCAGGCGAGCTTGCCCTTCTTCGTCAATGTCATCAAGCAGCAACTGGCGACTGTAACGGCTGATGTCATCGGCAGATAAGTGCACACTATTCATAGCTAAGGCCGTGTTGAACTGATGCGCCAGGCTCGGCAATTCTGTCTCCCCTGTCTTCGCCATTATCTTCGGCATCATTCATCCGCCTTAACAAGTCGTGAAATGCCGCAGCGGGGTCCGCTGCTTGTGTAACGGCACGCACAACGGCAATACCCGACACGCCAGTACTGGCTACCGTGTTAATTCGTGACAAATTAATACCGCCAATGGCCACCGTAGGGATATCTGCACAAAGCCGAACGTAACGTGAAAGGCGATCGAGCCCTTGTGGTTTGGACGGCATGTCTTTTGTGGTGGTGGGAAAGATATGACCGAGTGCAATGTAAGAGGGCCTTAGCCTTTTAATGCGTTGAAGCTCACAGTAACCGTGGGTAGAAACACCCAATCTAAGCCCTGCACGGGAAATGGCCTGTAAATTCGCCGTTTCGAGATCTTCTTGCCCCAAATGTACGCCGTAGGCACCATGCTTGATGGCTAATTCCCAGTCATCGTTAATAAATAACTGACAGGGTGTGTTCTTTACTACCTCTACAGCCTTCGCTATTTGTATCGACTTGGAATCTTCAGTGCCAAATTTTATTCTCAATTGGATAATCGCGGCGCCTGCTTTTACCAGTACCTCCAATTGCGATACATCGCTAACCACTGGGTATATCCCTAGTGATGTGTCGGTTAATTTAGGAAATTGCATCGGGGTTTTGTGCCAAACAGGGTCATTTTCACCATAGCGGACAGAAGGATAGTGTACCGGCGTTAAAGGAAAGCCAACTAAACCTGCGCAATGAATTTGGTCGGCAGAACAGACAGAACTGCTTGAAAATACCGACGCGTTACGCACTTTATGCAGGTATGCATTAGCAAGGGTTAGCGCATCTTGAATATCATAATCACTTGCCACAAAACCGGCTAATGCACTGGAAAACATGCAACCTGTGCCTCTAAGGTTACCCATGTTATCTCGGGGTTGTTGGAAAATTCGAATCGCCTGCGCTGACACGAAAGTATCAATTGCTGTACTTTGCCAGTGGGCGTGGCCGCCTTTAACGTAAACAGCTTGAGCCCCACGGGCAATAAGCGCTTGTGCCGCGGCTAATAGAGACTTTTCACAGTGCACAGGCCAGCCGGTTAACTGTGCTAACTCTTTCACGTTAGGGGTTACAACATCCACAGTCGCAATAAGCGTATCAATACTATGTTGGCTGAGTTCACCTAAAACGCCTCCTGACGAACTTACCAATACAGGATCCCAAACGACAAAACAGTTAGCGGTTTTATACTGTTTTATTTTTACTACATGCTCACACAAAAATAGGGCTTGAGCAGAGTTTGCAATAGCGCCAATCTTTATTGCCCTAGGTGGAAGGTCGCTTTCGAGTGCTTGCCATTGTTCATTGAGTGTATCGATACTTAGCGCGGATGCGCTTCGCATTATCGAATGTGATTGGTTTGCGACCTGGGTGGTTAATACGCATGCATGCACATTTATATCAGCAAGGGTAATGGCGTCGCGGGTTATACCCGCGCCTCCACTTGTATCTATGCCACCAATAGCCCATACAACGGGTTCCTCGCTCATGGCTTGTGTTGCTTTAAATAAGCCTCTTGTTGTTTCTATCACGGCAGCTGCACCTTGGTATCGGCACCGTGATATAGCGCAGCTCCAGAGTTATTAAAGGCGGTAGCCATGTCTTGCATGCCTTTTTCTTGCAGTGCTTTTTCTTGAAGAGCACTGTCTTGTTGCGCAGCTTCCTGATTAGCTTTGGCTACATCTCGCACTTCTTGAGAAATTTTCATAGAGCAAAACTTGGGGCCGCACATAGAACAAAAATGTGCCACTTTACCCGAGGCCTTGGGCAGGGTTTCATCGTGATAAGCGCGGGCGGTATGGGGGTCTAATGCGAGGTTGAACTGGTCTTCCCAACGAAACTCAAAACGGGCTTTCGACATGGCGTTATCGCGAATTTGCGCACCGGGGTGGCCTTTCGCTAAGTCGGCAGCATGTGCCGCAATTTTGTAGGTAATTAGCCCCTGCTTAACATCTTCTTTGTTGGGCAAACCCAAATGCTCTTTAGGGGTAACATAACAAAGCATGGCGCAGCCGTACCAACCTATCATAGCGGCACCAATTCCAGACGTGAAGTGGTCATAACCTGGCGCGATATCAGTAGTTAGGGGGCCTAATGTGTAAAAAGGCGCTTCATGGCAATGGGTTAACTGCTCTTCCATATTGGCTTTGATCATGTGCATTGGCACATGCCCTGGGCCTTCAATCATAACCTGAACATCGTATTCCCAGGCTATTTTAGTCAGCTCACCTAAGGTGCGAAGTTCAGAGAACTGGGCTTCATCATTGGCATCGGCCACACTGCCTGGGCGTAATCCATCACCTAAAGAAAGCGACACATCGTAGGCGGCGCAAATTTTACAAATATCGCGGAATCGTTCATACAAAAAGCTTTGCTTGTGATGGCTTAAGCACCACTTGGCCATAATCGAGCCGCCACGGGACACAATACCCGTTACCCGGTTTGCGGTAAGCGGTACGTATTCAAGCAATACGCCTGCGTGAATGGTGAAGTAGTCTACCCCTTGTTCGGCTTGCTCAATAAGGGTGTCTTTAAATAGCTCCCACGTAAGGTCTTCGGCTACGCCGTTTACTTTCTCAAGCGCCTGATAAATGGGAACGGTGCCTAACGGAATAGGGCTGTTGCGAAGCAGCCATTCGCGTGTTTCGTGAATGTTGCGGCCGGTGGATAAATCCATAAGCGTATCGGCGCCCCAGCGGGTAGACCACACTAGCTTTTCTACTTCCTCTTCAATAGACGAGGTGACCGCTGAATTACCAATATTGGCGTTAATTTTGACTAAAAAATTGCGGCCAATGATCATAGGTTCTAGTTCAGGGTGATTTATGTTCGCGGGAATAATCGCGCGACCAGCTGCCACTTCTTGGCGAACAAATTCAGGGGTAATGTTTGAAGGCAGGTTAGCCCCGAAGTGCTCGCCTTTGTGTTGATTGCTTAGCGGGCTGTCTTTTAGTGCGTCGCGGCCCATGTTTTCGCGAATGGCAATGTATTCCATTTCGGGCGTTATAATACCTTGGCGAGCGTAATGCAGTTGGGTTACATTTTTACCTTCTAGGGCTTTGCGTGGTTTCAGCGTGCGCGTGAAACGAAAATCTTCAGTGACAATATCTTGCTCACGTTGCTTCGCGAAGTGCGACGATACCCCTTCAAGCTGGTACGTGTTTTCGCGGGCTTTAATCCAGTTTTCTCGTAGCGGCGCCAACCCTTTTTGCACGTTAATGGTAACGTCTGGGTCGCCGTAAGGGCCGGAAGTATCGTAAACCCCAATGGGTGGGTTACTTTCAAATATAGGCTTTTCTTCGGTGCCGCCAATTAAGCTGTCGTGCTGGTGAATCAGTCGCATGGCAACGTTAATATCGTCGCGGCTGCCTTTTTCGTAGTGACGAGTAGAATTAGGGTAGGCCTCACCGGCCAATTGATTAATAAAGTCTTGCGCCTGTTGGCGCTGTTCGCGTCGAGTCGACATAGCATTTTCGCCTGTTAGTTTAGGTTATAAAATGCTTGTCAGGAGTGGAGGAGAGAATACAAAGTGCGCAAAAGCATGACCAGTATTGCATGCAAAATCCTGAAGGACAAATTCATGCCATACCACATAGTTTAACTTTTACTATTTACGACTTACCACTTTGTACTTTCTTGTTCCCTTCGCAGGTATTAGCCTGATCAGGTTCAACGGATCCCGCTTTCGCGGTCTCAGCTCACTGGATTAATTCAGTTGAGCACTCCGACAAGTAACTGTAATCAGTATAAAGCGAAAGAAAATAAAATTTCAAGCCTTGTTTTAGCGTGGTAGGGGAAGCGTGTTAGCCGTAAAAAGCTGTTTGAAGTTTATCAAGCAACACACCCTTCTGCTGAGGGCGCTAGTGGATTATTTTGAAGTCGTTTCTGATTGTCTAGTATGCTGGTTGAACAAGTTTTGTGCATTGGTCAAACGAGAAACGATATGCTCAAACTCATCAGGAACTGTAAAAAACATTTTTCCAGAGATAGCTTCTACATGATCTTGATTGACTGCGTGTAATCTTTCACCATCAGGAATTAGTCGCAATCCACCGCTTAAAATAGCTTCAAAATCGACGCCTGGAGTGGACCACCTGTGCTTTTTCATTTCGATAACAGCCTGCATAGCCTCAGTTGTTGCAAGCGGGTCTGCAAATTTGTTTTGTAGTAAACAATCAACATCATACCAATGACGAGCCAACCTGACAGGGTTTGGCTCTTTTGTTTGTGTAGAAAATTGATGAAGAGCCGTTAGTTTTTCCCATAATATGTAATCCTGTTGGAAAGCTTTAACATTGGCTCTGGGTAATTCCAAGTTACTCAAATCTGGACATTGATATAAATAAGTCTCGACATTCAAAGTTTCCGTAGGTTTTCCTCTGTTACGACCGCCAAATTCTAACAAAACATGATCGAGCTGGTAATCATTCGAGCCACGAGTGGTTCGTGGGAAGTGAATATCTATTTTTTCACCTCTGCTACCTGGCTCAATTTCAGCGTATAAACCTTCAATCTGGTACTTATCCAATTCTTGGTTTAGACCCACTAAAAATTCATTACTCCAGTCTTCCAATAGACTTTGTTGTTTATCTCTGAATTTTTTTGCTTGGCTTTTTGATGTGGTGCTTTGTTGCCATGCTTTTAATTCATCTTCTTCAGAGAGACCAGATAAGTCAGCCCAGTGAATTGAAAGATCGATGTCTTCAGAGAAACGCGAAATTGCACTCCAGCATTTACTTAAAGCGGTTCCACCTTTAAATGCAACTGATAGATTACCTAGTAATGACTCATCATAGAGTAATCTTAGTATCTCCGTTACCCAAATGTCTTTCTCTAAAAAGTTTGCAGGTAAGCCGACTGGGTGCTGTTGTGCGCCAATTGTGAATATATCAGTTAAATCTTTATAGTTTTTATTATCGGTATAAAGTTCAAATAAGTTCATGATGTCAAGGTCTGCTTTATGCTAGATAACTTGTTTTTCCAAGTCCTTAAGCTGCTGTTGTTGAGCAGTTTGTTTATCACTACCAATTTTTCTTCATGTGAAATATTGAGACGTTTGAGAGCTGTACTCAATTGTTGCATCGAAGTATGTTCAGGAGATACGAACATTAAACCGCGTAACAACTCTCCTTCAGGCCGATGCTGCCATCTAAGTTTGAAATTAGCAGTATGTTTGATCTGAACCTCTTCGTTCCCTACTTTAAATACACGTGAAGGGCCGGAACTCCAAAACACTGTTTTTAATGGAGCTTGAGTTTGTAGCCCTAATCGGTAGGCAGACTCTAGCCCCTGAGGAACCATCTTGTAGTGATTAGCCTTAGCCCAAGTTATAGCAACATCTTCAGCTTTAGCTGTAATTTTAATAGATGGGAGGGCCGCTAGTGGTTTCGGTCGAGAGTAGATCCCTTTTGCTACTCGAACAATTTCCCCCTCTTTTGTAAGCCTACTCATTGCCTTTTGGACAGCCGTAACAGAGCCTAGAGAATAAAATTTCTCTATTGTAAATGGTGTTCCTCGTTGCATACGAGATAACCTATTATTAACCAATGCGGACACGGACATATCTATTTAAATGCTGACAAATTTATTCTATGGTGAACCCATTGTATCCTACTATTTATGGTGTTTTCAAGGTTAATTATGTCAGGATTGACTGGTGTGACATGTTGCTATATATTCGCCCGGGAAAACACATTCTTAAGTTTTTGGTGGTTTATAAATTGTACTAATTTATATGCAGGCACGATACTATGAACCTGTTATCGGGCGGTTTTATTCGAATGATCTTGTTGGGTATACTGGTGAGGTAGATACGTTTAACAGGTACTTTTATGTCGCAAATAACCTTTTTAAATACACTGATCCGAATGGTGAGGAAAAATATTATAGGCAGGTAAAAGTGACGCCTTATGGAATTGCTAGTGAATTTCAAAGAAGAAGAAAAAAATGGATTTTAATATCCATTGTTTGCAGTTGTGTTTTTCTCCCTCTTCTATTTACCTTGGACAGTTTTGAGGGACAACGGCTGAGCATAGGAATTACTGTATTCACATTAAGTTTAATAGCTTGGGTTGTATTCACATTAACAGTTTATACTTGCCCAAAATGCGATACTGTGCCATTTACAATAGTTGCTCAGGGCGGAGTTGTATTAAATCCAGACAGTTGCCCCCTATGCAAAGCAATTTTAAAGCCGGAGAACTTATAAAGAGGAACATCAAACGTCTTAGGCAATTTAAACAAAACTTAATTATAAATCCAAAGCCTCGCACTCTGAAGTGACCCCCAGTAATTGGATAGTCCAACTATTAGGGGTCACTTCAATGAGCCCCGTCTTTCTTAGAAATTACGTCTTACCGTAACGCCGTAAGTGCGTGGTTTTGCGTAAGAGATTTGTGAGTTTCCGTAGAAGCCTGATACGTCGAAACCAATTAATTCGTGGTCTGAATCGGTAAGGTTATCTACATAAGCGGCTACGCTCCATAAATCTTCTTTGTCAGTCCAGGTAATGCGTGCATCGGCTTTGAAGTGGCTTTCGATGGTATGCGCAGTAAAGTTTCTTGCGTTGTGGAAAGCTTCTGACTGGTATGAACCGCTTACTAGGGCTGCAACACTGCCGCTGTCTATATCCCATGTGTAGCGTACTAAACCTGATGATTGCCACTCAGGTGTGTAAGGGGGCGTGGTGTCTACAAATACGCCTGAAGCTACTTCTAAATCTTCTACCACAGCATCGGTGTAAGACACGCCGAACATGATGTCTAGTGCATCAATAGGGTTTAATAGTAGCTCAACTTCAGCACCGGTAAATTGCGCGTCTTCGTTGAACACTACGCCAGCATTATTCACCCACGAAAACGACTGATAATCAGAGTAATCATAGTAGAAAATACTACTGTTTAACTGTGCTTTACCGTCCATAAGGGTTAGCTTTGCGCCCGCTTCATAGGCAAGAAGTACTTCGGCGTCGTAGGTGCTAAAACTACCGCCTAAAGGCGCGTTGAAGTTACCTGCTTTTACGCCTCGGTTAATACCAGCATATAAAAGCGTATCTGAGTTTGGTTTATAATCTAACTGTAGCTTTGCAGACCACATGGTTTCATCATTATCCATGGCTACATCTACCAATGGATCAATGCCGTAATCTACTTCAATATCACGGTCTACCAAGTTGGCGTTTTGACGCAATTGGCCATCCATCGACTTATTTTCACGTACTAAACGTAAACCCGATACCAGCACGAGTTCGTCGGTTAAATCGTAGTCAATTTGCCCGAATACAGAGTAGGAGTCGGTATCAATGGTGGCTAACGTGTTTTGCTCTTCACCGGCTAGATAACCGCCCGTTGGGCTTGCAGCTAAGCCTTGCAGGTAGTCGGTTTCAATGCTTAAGTAATAAAAACCTGCCACCCATTTGCTGTTCATAGTGTTGCCGCTTACGCGCAACTCTTCACTGAACTGGGTAATGTCGCCGTCTGATTGGAAAATCAATTCTGGTGAGGCGGTTTGATCTGAATCTAGGCCGATAACACGGGTAAAGTTTTTCCAGTCGGTCACCGAGGTAAAGGTGAAGTCGTCAAAGTCATATTCATAAGTTGCCGCTAGGCCGCGTGACTTAATTTTGTTTTGATCGTCAAAGGCGAAATCTTTATTTACTTTTTCGCCGCTACCATCAGGGTCGATATTACCGTTAAAGTCACCGCCTTGAACTGGGCGCAACGGATCACCGTTAAAGTTACCGTCTACACAAGCGCCAGCTTGAATGGTGTCGCAGCCTAGAGGATCGTCAGCGGCGTAAATAACATCAATAACATTACCAGCAGCGTCTTTAACTTCTGTGGTATTAACTACCTGATAAGGGCCTTCACTTTTTGTGGTATCGGCCCAGTTTGCACTAACCAAAAGGTTAGAATTAGCGCTTAAGTCAAAGTTTAACTGTGCACGAAATGCTTTGGTATCGTCGTTGTAACCGTCTTCGCCGCCACCAATACTTCCGGCACGGGTGTCGGGGGCCGCTTCATCTTCGTACACGTTCTCAAGGATGTTACCCATATGGTTCGCCATCACAGAGATACGGCCCGATACTTTATCGCTTAATGCGCCAGATACCGCACCTTCAAAGCGTTTTTGTTCGAAGCTAGCGAAAGTGAGTTCAGCGTAACCTTCCACTTCTTCAGTAGGTTTCGCTGTAATGGTATTTACCATACCGCCAGTGGCGTTACGGCCAAAAAGGGTGCCCTGTGGGCCTTTTAATATTTCAACACGGGCTATATCGAATAAACCGAATGTTTGCGCTTGTGTACTGGCTAAGTACCCGCCATCTACGTATACCGCAACAGGAGCTTCAGCAATGTCGGCGTAATCGTTTTGTACAACACCGCGAATGTTAAAGATGGCACGTTGACCACCAATATCACCGGCTAGGGATACACCTGGCGTAAACGCAATAAGATCAGTGCTGCTTTCAAAACCTAGTGACTCCATTTGCTCGCCACTAAATGCCGTTACCGCAATACTTACGTCGTTTATGTATTGCTCACGCTTTTGCGAAGTAACCGTAATTTTTTCAAGTACCACCGAATCTGCTGCTGCAGTGTATGAAGATTGAAGTGCTAATCCGATTGCTAAAGCGCATAGCGTCTGTTTCGATTTCATCATGTGTTCCCTTCTTGTTGTTGTTACATCTACAAACTACATAGAAGTATTTTTTTGTTTTTTATTTGATTAACTTTTGTTCTAACGAAACTAAAGGGGTTTTACCAAGGGGTAAATATTCATGTGTCGAAGTCATGTTTCATATTTATGAAACTAAGTGGCATTTACTTTCCTAAGTTTACAATATATTAACAATGTGGTGATTTAAGCGAAATTAGGTGGTTGGTGCTTAAATAGCTAATATATATAGGTAAAGTTTGTTTTTTATGGTGTTGGAACTGATTTAGGGTAAAGGGTTTATTGATATGGCTATAAGGAAAAGCGATAGCGTAGGGCGAAGTTTCACGCAAATTAAATGACAATAATTTACGTGAAACTCACCCTTGGCTAGTCACCAAATTTATCGGAAGGCAGGGATAACTTCTTTGCCGTAACGGGTGATAATATTTTCTTCATCACCGTTGTCTAAATAGATATTAAATTGCGTGGTTCCGGCATTTTTAAGTGCCTGAATTTTAGTAATGTGATCTTCAGCTTCACCTAATACACAGAAGCTTTTTACGATGTCGTCGGTAATAAAGTCTAGGTAAGGGTTATCGCTTTGACCATGTTTTGAATAATCGTAGCCACGACGTTGTTCTATATAATCGGTTAAGCTTTTTGGTACTAAGCCTGAATCTGTACCGTATTTTTCTACAATATCAGCCACGTGATTACCTACCATGGCAGGGAACCATTTGGTTTTTTCAATACAGGTTTCCATGTCACCAAAGTATGCAGGTGCAGCCGCTTGAACTTTGAAGTCGCTCATGTCGCGCTCAACCTTGTTGCCTGCGTCTTGGCACTGTTGGCCAAACCATTGCACTAAATCTGGGTCGCCGATTTGAAGAATAACACCATCGCCATGCTCGCCAGCTACTGCTAGGGCTTTCGGGCCATAAGCGCCCACCCAAACTGGCAGTTCATAGCCTGTAGCCCAAGGGAATTTAACCGGCTTTTCGCATTCGCCGTACATCACTTCTTCTCCGCGCACCATGGCTTTCACTTTGTGAGTGAATTCGGTTAAGCGGGCTAGGTTAGCAGGCTTTTTACCCATTACGCGCATGGAAGAATCGCCACGGCCTAAACCAATGTCGAAACGGCCATTACTTTGCAACGCCAAGCTGGCGTACAAGCTTGCCGCTACCGACCAGTCACGTACGTTAGGGTTAGTCACACAGGGGCCAAAGCGCATTTTGGTGGTGTGCTCCATACACATAGCCATTGCCACGAAAGACTCGCGCCAAAGAATGTGTGAATCGTAAAACCAGCAATAATCGAAACCGGCTTCTTCGGCCATTTTTACTAATTTACGGGCACGATCTGGGCTAACAAAGCCTTTAAATGTAATACCAAATTCCATGAGTTCTTCCTCTGCTTTTTCTATTTTGTTTAATGCGTGTCTTTACTTAATTTTCTTTGCTTAATTTATTTGGCAGCTAATACCTAGTAGCTAATACCTAGTAGCTAATCACTAGCTGCTTACCTTGTTTTTTACGTCGCCGTTTTAATGATCGGGTGGGCAGATACGAATACCTGCATGGCTAAATGGCACTGCTTTGGATATGTTTAAGCGAATCAAAATGGGGGTGATGGCTTCAATACAGCGGGCACTTTCTGCTAGGCCAGCGTTGTAACTTTGAACACCTAAGTTATCTAGCAATGCTATGACTTTATTTTTGGCTTCAAGCTGATTACCGCAGACCAAAATGTCGCAGTTAATGCTTTGCTCAAGGTTGTTAAGGGTGACAGCAGATACATTATGTAGCGCACCTACCACGGCATAGTCATCGCCTAACAATGCTTGGGCAGATTCTGTGGCTGAGCCTTCTGGCGGCATGGCAACCGCTTTGGGGTTGTTCTCTGCCAGCGGTACAACAATATCGATAACGATTTTGTCGCGAAGCAATGGACGGATTGCATCTAAGGTCGCGTGATGCGCAGCCCAAGGTACTGAAATAATAACGAACTCATCCGCTGCCGATGTGGCTGCAATCGTATCTGTGCCACTGATGGTGCCCGTTGTGGCGGTACTTGCCGCTGCAATAGATTCTTGTAATGCTTGGGCTTTTTCTGCTGCCCGCTCACCATCTCGTGAACCAATAACGACGTCTATTCCCGCTAGGGCGAAGCGTTTCGCTAGCCCCGAACCTTGCGGGCCAGTGCCGCCTAAAATAGCAATCTTCATGCAAATAAATCCTCTTGGGTTGGTCTTAACAGGTCTGAGGCTTTACTGTCTGGGTTACTTTCCCATTCAAGCCCTTTGAATAAAATAACGGGACACTTACCTTGTTTACTCATCAGCAAGCCAGAAGCTGCAGCAAGTTCATCGGCAAGGGCAGGCGCTGTAACTTTTAGGGGGCGACCCCAAGCATCACATTCACCAAAAAGTGGGTTTAAGGCGGGCACATTCGCTACGCCAATGGCCACATTGGTTTGGCCTAATCGCCAAGGGCGGCCAAAGGTATCACTTATCACCACGCCAATACTGTGGGCTGGTGCGCCATAATATTTGCATAGACTTTCAGCAATTTCTCGCGCACTAGCGTCGGGATCTTTGGGGAGTAAAATTAACTCGCCTGGGTTATCGGTGTTCGACTCATCAACCGCTGCGTTAGCACTAATATGACCTAAACGATGTTCGGTAAGAATAATGCCTTCGTTAGCGCCAGGGTGTTTATGCACTTTTACCAAGCGGGTAGATTCCGATAAAATAACCGTAACTTTGCGAGGGTCTTTATTCACCTTTTCAGCCACGTCTATGGCCTCTTGCGTTGGGGTAATATCGTCAACATGGCAAACCGCGCCTTCAGCCTTCGATATGATTTTCTGGGCAATAACCAATACATCGCCTTCACATAAAACCTGTCGCTGTGCGGTAAGCTTCTCAATTATCAAGCCCACAAGATTGTCGCCTTCGCGGATATCCGGTAGGCCTTCAATTGTGTTGATGGTAAGTGCTCGCATACTTTCTACCTTAAGCAATCAAAGAGTCGATAACGTCATTCACGTGCCGAAGATCGTCTGGATGGTCGATGTCTTGACTTAGGTATTTGGGCTGTATCGTTACGCACTTTAAGCCTTTTTCTATAGCAGCTTGATGATGTTCATAAGAAGACGCTTTACCAAATGCAAAGTCGATGGCATTTGGTGGTGTTGTGCAAAGCGCGTTTGTGCCGCCATCATAGGCACTGCCAATAACTACAGAGGTGTCTCCTGAGGCTAGTGAGGTAATTGACGTTAGTTCGGTTGCATCCAACCGAGCGATATCGGCAGGCAAAATAAGCTGGTGGGTAAAGCCGTGAGACATACTCCACTCAGTAGCTTGGGCAAGCGCGGTATTTAAATTACTGCCTTTTTGCTCGAATATGACCTTGCAACCCAAGCTGGTGGCTAAATCGGCGATATAAAGTGACGGCGTTACTACCAGTTTCTGCCATTGAGGAAACGCACCGTTTAACGACATAACGGTTTTCTTAAACAGTTTGATTGCTAAGGCTTTACGCACACTGGCAGGTAAATGCGGTGACAAGCGCTGCTTACTAAACGCCGGGTCTTTCATTGGAATAACAACGCATAGTTTATGCACAAGGCTCCTCCAGTTGATAAGCGGTGGCCGCCGAAATAACCTCTTCCATAAGGGTGACTTTGTCTTGGTCTGATTTCATTAGGGTTGACGTGCAATGCGCATGTAAGCCAAAGCTTTCGATGGTGTCTATGTCGCCATCATCTTGATTATCAATTACTAATACATCGCACAGGCCTTGGTAGAATTCAGCAATGCCTTTGTTGCCCGGCGTATAGCTCATTTGCTGTAGTAGCTTTTCAGCAGGGCCTTTTATTGCTTTTCCTCCTATAAGTGGCGATACCGCAATTTTCGTGGATTCACTTGCTGCTAGTGCATCGCGAATTTGTGGTATAGCAAGCATAGGTGCAATACTGAGCAACGGGTTGCTAGGGGCAAAAACAATGATGTCTGCAGCTTCTATGGCGGCTAATACTTCCGGTGTGGCAGAGGCGAACTCTGCACCTTTGTACGCTATATCAGTTACATCAGCTTCGCAGCGTTGATGTACAAAGTAAGTTTGAAAGTCTACCCAGCCGTTTTCGGTCTTGAGTCGGGTTTGCACGGTATCGTCGGTAGCTGGCAGCAAAGGTACGGTAATACCTAATCGGGTAGTAATTTGGCGCGTGATGGCCGTCATGCTAGTACCTTCTGCTCGCTTAGCACTTCTGAAAATATGGGTGGCAATATCCATGTCGCCCAAGTGCATCCACGTACTAGATCCAAACTGAGCAAGTCGCGACAATATGCGGCAGCTGTCGTTTTTAAGACCCCAGCCAGTGACTGGATTTACTTCGTTCGCCAACGTGTAGGTGAGCGTGTCTAGGTCAGGCGACACCCATAAATTATGAAACTCGTCGTCATCACCCACATTGCCAATAATGGTTAGGTTATCTTTGTAGTCTGATTGATACAGGCCCTTTGCGGCTTTTGCACCGCCTACGCCGCCTGCGAATAACACTATGTTCTTCATGCGCTTACCTTCACGGGAATGTGAGATGCTGCGTTAAATGGACTAATGGCTGGCTTGGGAGTTTTAGATACTGGCTTGGCAACTTCTGAACCCACAAGCGCCTCTTGGTGAGCTGGCTTTTTGTCTCGGCCGTAGGGGGTAACTACGTCGTACGAGGTATTGCGCTGATGGGCGTTTAGCCCCGCACGCTGAATAAAGTTCACCATATCCCTAGGGACAATTTCCTGACCATGGCTAGCCCCTGCTGCACGAGAAATACTCTCGTTCATTAGCGTACCGCCTAAGTCGTTAGCGCCTGCGCGTAGCACTTTTGACGCCATATCTGGGCCCATTTTTACCCATGAGGCTTGAATATTATCGATATAGCCTTGTAACACTAATCGCGCAATGGCGTGCATTTTGAAATGCTCATCGGCAGTTGGGCCGGTTCTTACTTCGCTAGGGTTATTTTTGTAAAGGGGGCTGTCATTATGTATAAAGCCTAACGGAACAAATTCGGTAAAGCCGCCAGTCCGCGCTTGCATGTCACGCAATAAAATAAGATGAGCGGCCCAGTGCGATGGCCCATCTATATGTCCATACATAATGGTGGATGTGGTTGGTAAGCCAACGTTATGCGCAGTTTCGATGATTTTAAGCCAGTTTTCGGTGCTGAGTTTATTTTTAGTTAGCTTGCGCCTTACTTCGGTATCAAGAATTTCAGCAGCCGTACCTGGCATAGAAGCCAAGCCACGTTGTTTTAAGTCGGTTAATAATTCTGTATAGGTTTTGCGGCCTTTCATTGCGCCATACCAAATTTCAAAGGGCGAATAGGCATGAATATGAATATCGGGTACGGTAGATGACACCGTATCAAGTAAATCACCGTAAAAACCGGCAGGTAAGTCAGGATGCAAACCACCTTGAACACAAATTTCTGTTGCGCCGCGAGCGTGGGCTTCTTTGGCTCTAGCGGCCACTTGATGAGGGGCTAAAAACTCTGCATCGCCAGCGTTTTTATTCACCCCAAAATTACAAAACTGACAGCCCATATGGCATACGTTGGTAAAGTTAATATTACGAGTGATCACAAAGGATGCATCATTGCCGGTGCGCAGTTCACGCACAATGTCTGCGGTATGCAACAAGGCATCTGTTTCTGGCCCTTGGCAGTAAAACAAGGCTTCTGCTTCTTCGTGGTTAAGCATTTTACCTTCTAAAGCCCGCTGTAAAATATGTGCAATAGCAGGGCGAAGTTGGCTTAGCTTACTTTGAATAGGCGTATCGCTGTACGGTAAGGTGAAGTCGCCCGCTGGGGTTAGGTCGCAAGGTGAAACCGAGGTGATATTTTGCAGTATGTTACCCATGAGCAACTCCTTGAAAAGTGGTGTTATCTATACATTGCTCTACGGCAAGGCCGTCGTTGCGCCAAGCTGGCATAGCTTGATGCAACGCTTTGGTAACGTAACGTTCGCCAGCTTGTAGGTACTTTGGATATACCGTTAAACGCTCTTGCAATGCATAGCCTTGTTGCTCGCATGCAGTGGCTAATTCTGTAATTTGCGGCCAGCTACGTTCAGGGTTAATAAAATCTTTCGTTAACGGTGAAATACCGCCCCAATCGTTAATGCCTGCGGCTATGTAGTGAGGGTATTCTTGGGCTAGGTTAGGCGGCGCCTGCAGTGAAATAGCCGGGTCTAATATTAACCGTGCCATGGCCAATGTGCGGCGCATATCATCTAGGGTAGGCTCTGGTGCATTTGCCATGGCTGTACCGGCTTTTGCGCGAAAATTCTGAACAATGACTTCTTGAATATGGCCGTATTCTTGGTACAGGGTGTTAATCGCCATTAAGCTATCAACACGTTCTTCCCACGTTTCACCAATGCCAATAAGAATGCCGGTGGTGAAGGGAATATCTAGCTTTCCTGCGTCTTCCAAAGTTTTTAAGCGAATACCTGGCACTTTGTCTGGACAGGCATAATGGGGTTGGCCCTTTTTCATCAAACGGTCGCTGGTGCACTCGAGCATCATACCCATGCTGCCGCTTACGTTTTTCAGCTGTTTCAGTTCGTTAAAGGTTAACGTTCCCGCATTCACATGGGGGATCATCAAGCTTTTATCCAGCACCATTTCACATACTTCGGTAAGGTAATCCACCATGCTGGTATGGCCCAATGTTGCCAACCAATCTTTCGCGTAGCGATAACGCTTCTCCGGTTTTTCACCCAAGCTAAACAAGGCTTCTTTACACCCTTGCGCCTGACCTTTTAGCACGGAAGCTAACACCTGACTTGGGTTTAAGATATTGGCTTGCCCCGAATCTGGATGTTTTACAAACGTGCAATAACCACAGGTATCCCTACACATGTTTGTAAGTGGAATAAATATCTTTCGTGAGTACGTGAGGGTATTAGGCCAGTGCGTATCGCGAACGCCTGCAGCTTGTTCGCAAAGTGCATCTAGCTGTGCACCTGTAGCATGTTCAAGGGCAATGGCGTGTTGGCGCGATAGCATAATGGGCGTCTCCTGCAAGTAAGGTTAATGCACTAAATATTCAATTTAGGCTGTTGCTTTTTTAATCTTTATCATGGTTTTTACCAAATGGTAAAGAAAATATTTGCAGGTTTTTTTGGTGCGAAGTGTGTCTCAAAATAGAGCAAGTTGGGTGCGCTAGTAGGGAGTTGGGTAGGTTTTAATGCTTGGCTTAATTTTGCTAAATCTTATATATAACAATGGCTTAATTTGGTTTATTGCTGATGCTAAAGTAGGGGGAGTAGAAAGTAAAAGGCGCGCCTTTTCGATGAGGCGCGCCAGAAAAAGAAGGATAAATTAATTTTTATGCACTAGTGTTGTGCATCTAGGGCACTTAAAACGAAATTGCATAAAAATTCAGTGGCCTCGTTAAAGTCATCTTGTTCTAAAGACGGCTTACCTAACAGTAATTGAATTTGCGTTGAGAAGTCGGCATAGGTTTGCGTGGCAGCCCATATGGTAAAAAACAGATGCTTAGGATCGACAGGGCGAATATGGCCAGCGGCTATCCAGCGCTCAATAATTTTTACGTCTCGTTCAAACGCAGGCTTCAAATTTTCTATCAAATAGGTTTTCAGTACAGGTGCACCGTTAATAATTTCATGGGCGAATACTTTTGACCCATTGGGATAATCACGAGATAACTCGATTTTCTGCTGAATGTACTGACGAATGGTGCTGGCTGGTGAAGCCTCTGGGTCGTCGTTGAACTGCATTTTCTCAAGCCATAAATCAATCATGTTTTCTAGTACGGCTTGGTACAACTTATCTTTGCCTGGAAAGTAATACAAAATGAGCTGTTTAGAGATGCCGGCTTGTTGCGCCACTGCATCCATTGAAGAGCCAGCAAACCCTTTTTGTGCAAATACCTCTTCTGCGGCGCGTAGAATTCCGGCCTCTGTTTTTGCACGATTGGCCTGCGTCTTTGTAGGTTTTGTCATTTTTATTTCCTGTTACCGCTTCCATGTGGCCTTGTATAAATTTGCCACTTGTTCTTATTGTTCGTTCTCTTTACTGCTTACCTAAGCATTGAAAGCACAACCTTGAATGTCATAAAGTCAGTGTAATCGCTACGCTAAATAGCCATTGTTTCTTCCTTCCCATGTTCCTTGGCAAGGGCTTCTAAAAATAACTCAACCAAACGGGTGGGCTTAGGTGACTTACGATAGATGGCCGCGAATTCACAATGATAGGCGAAATTATTAGGTTCGATAGCGCGCATCTGGCCTTTTTTTACGAAAGATTCCGCATAATGATCAGGCAAGAAGCCTAAATAACAGCCCGAAGAAATCAGTGTGGCAATACCTTCCTGATCGTTCGCTACCGCCATTTTGTTGAGCCCTAGCGACATACTTTTATCCATATTTGGGCTGTGAAAGCTTAGCCCCGCATACTTAGCTTCGCATATTTCTTCTCGAGGAATGTCGCCAAGTTCAATGTAAAAGGGGTGTTTTCTTCCGCAGTACAGATGCATTTGCTCACCAAACAAGGGTAAGTAATTTAGGCTTGAAGACGAACGATGGGTAGGAATAATGCCAATATGATAGCGCCCATCCAATATGCCTTGCTCAATGGTATTAACCGGCACCACATGAATTTCTACATTCACATTAGGCGCCTGTTGCTGATAGGTGTAAATGGCTTCATTCACCTTGCACGCATCGTTCGACACGGTTTTATCGAACATGGCTACCACCACATTGCCCTGCAAATGCCGGTGCATGTCGTTAACTTCATTTCTAAAGTCTTGTAGAGACAGCAGTAAGCGTTGAGTCGATTCATAAATTCGCTTTCCTTCTTCGGTAAGCGAAAAGCCCCCACGGCCTCGATGACAAAGCACCATACCCAATCGAGTTTCTAAATCTTTTAAATGTCGGCTAATGGTAGAACGCCCAATATTGAGTTCTAGCTCGGCAGCAGAAAGGCCGCCAGCCTGCGCCACCACTATAAATACTCTTAATAAGCGAATGTCTGTATCTGATAGATTTCCAAGAATTGCGCGCATAGTTTCATGTTTATGAAAGTAAGATTTGAATATTTATAATTTATCGAACTTATGAGGCTGGGTAAAGTAGACCAAGTGAACAAATATCATAGGAAAACAATTATGACCCAGTGGGCTTCCAAGCTATCACAATCGCAAATGGATGCGTTGTGGATGCCTTACACTGCAAATCGCCAGTTTAAAGCATCGCCTAAAATGATTACCGGTGCACAAGGCAATTACCTCATTGATGACAATGGTCGCAAAATCTTTGATGGATTATCTGGGTTATGGACATGCGGCGCAGGGCATAACCGCCCTGAAATTGCCGAAGCAGTCGCGAAACAGTTAACAACGCTAGATTACGCGCCCGCCTTTCAGTATGGCCACAATTTGGCGTTTGAACTAGCCGACAGGCTAGCTAACATGGCGCCGGCCGACATCAATAAAGTGTTTTTCACTAACTCAGGTTCTGAAGCCGCTGATACATCGACCAAGATTGCTCGTGCCTATTGGCGCCAGCAAGGTCAGCCTACTAAAACCCGTATTATTGGTCGCGCGAAAGGCTATCACGGTGCAAGCTGGGGCGGCATTAGCTTTGGCGGCATTGGCGCAAACCGAAAAATGTGGGGGCCAGCCATGGAGTCTGATCACCTTTCACATACCTTGTTGCCGAACAATCAATTCTGCAAAGGCGCACCGAACTATGGTGAAGAGCTTGCTGATGAGCTTATCGAAATAGTGGCATTACATGATGCGTCGAATATTGCGGCAGTAATAGTTGAGCCAATGAGTGGTTCTGCTGGGGTTATCGTTCCACCAAAAGCCTATTTACGCCGCTTACGTGAACTGTGTAACCAGCACGATATTTTACTTATTTTCGATGAAGTGATTACGGGCTTTGGCCGCACAGGTAGCTTATTTGGCGCCGATGCGTTTGATGTAGTACCCGATATGATTAACGTGGCCAAGCAGATCACCAATGGCGCTGTTCCTATGGGCGCGGTATTGGCTCGCGAATTTATCTACGACACTGTGATTAACGCAGGCGGTGCCGACTACAACATTGAATTGCCACACGGTTACACCTACTCCGGCCACCCTGTTGCTTGCGCTGCAGCCATGGCTGCCCTTGATATTCTAGAACAAGAAAAGCTTGTTAGCCGGGTTGCCGAACTTAGTCCGTATTTTGAAGAGGCGGTGCATAGCTTAAAAGGCATGCCATTCGTGAGTGATATTCGAAACTTCGGATTTGCAGCAGGGTTTAGCATTGAAAGCTACCCAGGCGAACCGGCAAGGCGCCCGTATGAAATTGCTGACGCCATGTGGAAGAAAGGATTTTACGTGCGCTACGGCGGCGACACTATTCAGCTAGGCCTTCCGTTTACCACCGAAAAAGCGGAAATCGACACCTTAATTAACGCGATGCAAGACACTTTAATGGGCAAGTAGCCCTTTACCGTCTTATATCCACTTACGCAAAAAGAGATACAGATATGACTTCATTGGTAGGACACTTCATTCATGGCGAACACGTAGCGCCGCAAGATGGAAATTTGATTGATATCCACAACCCTTCTACTGGCGCGGTGTGCGGACAAGTAGAAATGGCGTCGTCGGCATTAGTACAAAAGGCGATAGATTCAGCAAAAGCGGCTTATCCAGCATGGCGTGCCACGCCACCAGCAAAGCGTGCACAGGTTATGTTTCGCTTAAAAGTATTGCTAGAGCAGCACAGCGACAAAATTTGTGAACTGATTAGTGAAGAGCACGGCAAAGTGCTACACGATGCGAAAGGTGAGTTGCAGCGCGGTATTGAAAACGTTGAGTTTGCTTGTGGCATGCCTCAATTGCTGAAAGGTGAGCACAGCAAAGACGTGGGCCCAGGCATTGACGCGTGGAGTGAATTCCAGCCCCTAGGTGTAGTGACAGGTATTACGCCATTTAACTTTCCGGCCATGGTACCTTTATGGATGTGGCCCAGCGCTATCATGTGTGGCAACACCTTTGTGTTAAAGCCATCTGAAAAAGACCCATCTAGCGCTTTATACATTGCAGTGCTTGCGGCTGAAGCAGGCTTGCCGCCGGGTGTGCTAAACGTTGTAAACGGCGACAAAGCTGCTGTAGATCAACTGCTTGAAGACCCAACGATTCAAGCGGTAAGTTTTGTAGGTTCAACACCTGTTGCCGAAGCTATTTATCAAAAAGCCAGTGCTAACGGTAAGCGTTGCCAAGCCTTAGGTGGCGCGAAAAACCACGCCATTGTTATGCCAGATGCGGATGTAGATAACGTTGTTAATGCGCTAATGGGCGCTGCGTTTGGCTCATGCGGCGAACGCTGTATGGCGTTATCGGTAGTGCTGGCAGTAGGTGATGAAATGGGCGATACCCTGCGTGATAGGCTATCAGCACAAATCGAAACCTTAAAAGTGGGGGCGGGTAGCGACAACAGCAATGACATGGGGCCGTTAATCAGTGCTCAACATTTCGATACTGTAAGTGGATTCATCGACTCCGGTGTTAGCCAAGAAGCGGATTTAGTCAGCGATGGTAGAAAGCTTAGTGTAGAAGGTTTTGAAGAAGGCTATTTCTTAGGAGCTACCTTGTTCGACAAGGTAAAACCTCACATGGAAATTTACCAAAAAGAGATTTTTGGCCCTGTACTTGTGATGCTACGTGTACCTGATATGCAAACCGCACTTGAGCTAATTAACGAGCACGAATACGGCAATGGTACCTGTATATTCACCCGTGATGGTGAAGCCGCGCGTTTCTTTATCGATCAGGTTCAAGTGGGCATGGTGGGTGTGAACGTACCGTTACCCGTGCCTGTGTCTTACCACAGCTTTGGTGGTTGGAAGCGCTCATTGTTTGGCGATTTACATGCCTACGGGCCGGACTCCGTACGTTTCTACACGCGTAGAAAAGCCATTACACAACGCTGGCCTTCAACGAATTTGCGTGAAGGCAGTCAATTTTCTTTCCCAAGCAATTAATCATAAAGCTAGCGTTTAAACCGATGAAGTTCGCAAATCAGCGAACTTCGTTGGCCATTAAAAACCGGTGCAACGGCCTCTGGCATAAATGTTGAAAGTCCAAAATATAAGAATTTACCATTCGGTCAATTTTTATCGTGTTATCGGCATTAACTAAGCGCATAAAAAAAGAACAGCGCATTAGACAAAAGAATAATCACGCCCTTTGCTTTAGGCGTCTCAGCAATAGTAGCGATACATAATAATGAGTGAACAATCAGTACAAAATCAGAGAGAAATTATATTTACCGTTTGGTAAATAAATTTATCAAGGTTGCACTCTTATAGTACGTTCGCTGAGCTAACTTGGGGCAAAGTGTTAATAGGAATAACCTTCCACCTGCGAGGACAAAACAATGGATAAGCTTAGAATTAACGGTCAAAGATTATGGGACAGCCTGATGGAAATGGGCGAGATTGGCGGCACTGAAAAAGGCGGATGTAACCGCTTGGCCGGCACAGATCTAGACAAGCAAGCTAGAGACTTGTTTTGCGCATGGTGTGAAGCCACCGGTTGTGAAATTAAAGTAGATAAGTTCGGTAATATTTTTGCTAAACGCCCAGGTATTAATAACGAACTACCTTCCGTGGCTACCGGAAGCCACTTAGATACCCAGCCTACCGGCGGAAAGTTCGACGGCGTATTTGGCGTATTGTCAGGCGTTGAAGTACTTCGCACCCTACATGAAAATAATATTACTACCCCAACCCCCATTGAAGTTAGTGTGTGGACCAACGAAGAAGGCTCACGCTTTCAGCCTGCCATGCAAGGTTCTGGCGTATATGTAGGCCGTTTTGATTTACAACAAGAACTAGATAAAACCGATGTGAACGGTTTACGTTTAGGCGACGAATTAGCTCGCATAGGCTACTTGGGTGAAGAAGAGTTAGGTAGCCGTAACATAGGCGCCTTTTTTGAAGCCCATATTGAGCAAGGCCCAATATTAGAAGATGAAGAAAAGCGTATTGGTGTAGTACGTTTAGGCCAAGGTATTCGTTGGTACAACGTAGAAATACAAGGCCAAGAGTCTCATTCTGGCACCACGCCAATGCACTTACGCAAAGATGCCATGGTTGCCACAGGCAAAATTGTAGCGGAAATCGAATCGCTAGCTAACCGTTATGACAACGGCTTGGGCACCGTAGGTTTTATGCAGGTTTATCCAAATTCACGTAATACTATTCCTGGAAACGTGAAATTCAGCGCCGATTTACGTAATCCTAACCCCGACGTGTTGGCTACCATGCATGAAGAGTTCGTGGCCTACTGCGACGCGGTAGCCAAAGAGCGTAATTTAGAGATTACTGTTGATAACTTCTGGTACTTTGCGCCGGTCGAATTTAACGCTTCCGACGATGTGAAAGCCGCCACTGAAAACTTAGGGTATTCACACATGGATATCTACGCGGGCGCAGGTCACGACGCCTGTTATATGGCCGACCTGGTTCCTGCGGGCATGATTTTCACGCCTTGTGAAAATGGTATTAGCCACAACGAAATTGAATACTCTAGCCCTGAGCAATGTGAAGATGGCGCAAATGTGTTGCTTCATACCATGTTAACCGCCAGCAAGCGTATTGCTGAAGCCGCTGGTGCCCCTGTTACTGAAGACGAGGGAGCAAGCGTATGAGTTCAGAAATCAGTGAGGTCACACTTAGTAAATCGGTGACCGAGAGCGACTATTTTAACGAAGACCTTGCACCTACTAAGCTTTCTGAGCGTACGTGGGGTACGGGAAACATAGCGGCGCTATGGGTAGGTATGGCGGTGTGCGTACCTACTTACACCCTTGGCGGCGTGCTTACCAGCTACTTCGGTTTATCGGTGATGGAAGCCTTATTCACTATTTTGTTAGCAAACATAGTGGTACTTATTCCTCTTACGTTAAACGCCTTTCCTGGCACTAAGTTTGGTATTCCCTTTCCGGTGGTACTTCGTTCATCGTTTGGTGTGGTGGGCTCGAATATTCCCTGCTTAATTCGGGGTTTTGTAGCCTGCGGCTGGTTTGGTATTCAAACCATGTTTGGTGGCCTTGCCATCCATTTGTTTTTATCGTCGGTATCAGACGGCTGGGCCCAGCTTGGCGGTATGGGGGAAGTCATTGGCTTTTTTGCTTTTGGTGCGTTAAATGTCTTTATCGTAATTAAAGGGTCAGAGTCGATTAAATGGTTAGAAACCCTAGCTGCCCCGTTGCTCCTTATTGTAGGTGCAGGGCTTATTTGGTGGGCGAGTGATAAAGTATCGGTTACTGAGGTTTTAGCCACACCCGCAAGTCGCCCTGAAGATGCAGGCTTTTTCAGCTATTTCTTCGCCGGACTCACTGCCATGGTAGGTTTTTGGGCAACACTGTCGTTAAATATTCCTGATTTCAGTCGTTATGCTAAAAGCCAAAAAGCCCAAGTAACTGGGCAAATCATAGGCTTACCCCTCACCATGTTTATGTTTGCTGCCTTAGGGGTATTACTGACCTCTGCGTCAGTGACCTTAGTTGGTGAAACCGTATCCGATCCGGTAACGCTTATTGGTCATATTGATAGCCCGTTTTTTGTGGCAATCGCCATGCTACTTATTATTGTGGCTACCTTATCTACTAACACCGCCGCTAACGTAGTATCTCCCACCAACGATTTTCAAAACATAGCACCAAAATATATTAACCATACCCGCGGCGTTTTATTAACTGGCTTAGTAGGTGTGTTATTGATGAGTTGGGAGCTATTAAAGAAGGCCGGCATTATAGAGTCTGACGTTAGTGTAGAAAGCCTGTACTCAAATTGGTTGCTGGGTTATTCAAGCTTACTGGGCCCTATTGCGGGCATAATGATTGTTGATTACTTCCTGATTAGAAAACAAGAGCTAGATGTAGCCGCACTGTACACCAGCAGTGCCGCTTACCCGAAAGTGAATTGGGCTGGTTTTGTTGCTTTCTTAATTCCAGTTGGCATCACATTGTTAGCCATTACTGCAGATGTATTCACATGGTTTTATAACTATGGATGGTTTACCGGTTCTATTTCTGGCGCCATCATTTATTACTTTGCGGCGGGCAAGCTAGTTAACACCGTGAACACAAACGTTGGTGAGCTAGCAAAAGCCTCTTAATTTTACGCGAAACAGGACACAAAAATGGCCATATTATTACGCGGTGGTACCGTAGTTACCCACGAAATGACTTACAAAGCCGATGTACTTTGCGAAGACGGAAAAATTACTAAAATAGGCGAAGATCTTGCTGTAAATGAATCAGATGTAGAGATAGTCGATGTCTCTGAAAAGCTAATCATGCCGGGTGGCATCGACCCGCACACACATATGCAACTGCCATTTATGGGTACGGTAGCCGCCGATGACTTTGCCTCTGGCACCGCTGCCGCCCTAGCAGGTGGCACCACGACCATTATTGACTTTGTTATCCCCAGCCCAGGACAGCCTTTGATGGAGGCTTATCAGCAGTGGCGAGACTGGTCTGAAAAATCCATGTCTAACTATACCTTCCACGTGGCGATAACCTGGTGGGATGACAGCGTTCATAAAGACATGGAAACCCTGGCTACCGAATACGGCATTAATAGCTTTAAGCACTTCATGGCTTATAAAAATGCCATCATGGCCACCGATGATATTCTGGTGTCTAGCTTTACCCGTTGTATGGAATTGGGCGCTATTGCAACCGTGCATGCTGAAAACGGTGAATTGGTGTATCACTTACAACAGCAATTAATGGAAAAAGGCATAACAGGGCCTGAAGCGCATCCATTATCTCGCCCGCCTATGGTTGAAGGTGAAGCGGCTTACCGTGCCATTAGTATTGCTGAAACCCTAGGTGCACCTTTGTATTTAGTGCATTGCTCGGTGGAAGAGTCGGTTGATGCTATTCGTTATGCACAGCAGCGCGGGCACCACGTTTATGGTGAAGTGCTGGCTGGGCATTTAACGGTAGATGATAGCGTGTATCAAGATGTCAGTTGGGAGCGCGCAGCGGCCCACGTTATGAGCCCACCGTTTAGGCCTAAAAAGCATCAAGACGTACTATGGAAAGCCCTACAATCGGGCACGTTGCAAACCACCGCTACCGACCACTGCGCTTTTTGTAATGAACAAAAAGCCATGGGTAAAGACAACTTCACTCAAATTCCAAACGGCACTGCCGGGGTAGAAGAACGCTTGGCGGTATTATGGGAAAAAGGCGTTAACGGCGGCAAAATTACCCCTAACGAGTTTGTGGCAGTGACGTCTACCAATGCTGCCAAAATCTTCAATATGTATCCTGCCAAAGGCGCGGTACGGGAAGGCTCGGATGCTGATTTAGTGATATGGGATCCGAAAGGCACAAAAGTGATTTCTGCCGACACCCATATGTCGAATATTGAAACCAATATTTTCGAAGGTATGGAAATTACAGGTGTGCCCGTTATGACCATTTGTAACGGTAATATCGCGTGGCAAAATGGCGAGTTATTAGCAAAGGCGGGCGATGGTAAATACGTGATGCGCCCCACTTACGCACCGTTTTATCAATCGCTGCAACGGCGTAAAGCCTTAGCCGAACCTAAAGCGGTAGACCGCACATCAGCGTAAAACTCAGCGTATAGCGTACAATAAAAAAGAAAAAGGCCAGTCGATTTGAAATGACTGGCCTTTCTTTTATCTTCTTTTAAATTAAAAGCTTACAGCGTAAAGCTACACCAGCTGTTGACCTTCCTTATAATATTGCAACGCCGTGGTGCTATCGTGTCTACGTTCACTAATGGCTGACAGCAATAACAGGTCATCTTTGTTCGATTCCATCTTCACGGCTTTTAATAACACTTTCTCCGCTAGAATGTCGTCACCAGCGTTAAACGCGACTCTTCCCAACGTTGAATATAACTCAACATTTTCGCTGTCTTGTTTAATCCAGCTTTCCAGCAACCGCAATGAAGGGGCAGCATTCGGAATGTTCAACTGGGTGAAATAGGGAAATAGAGCAGGGTGCGGGCCACGTTTTTGCCACTCTACTAGCAGCGTTTGTGCTTCGGCATGCATGCCTTGTTCAAGCAATTGTTGAATATAAGCCGCGCGATAAGCATCGTCTTGCTTAATTTTACGAGGTAATCCTTCCCAGTGGGTTTTAAGCTCAGCAGCGCCGTTTTTGCTGGCAATTTCAGCTAGCTTGCCCTTGGCAATTCTCTGTGACCATGCGGTATAATCTTCTTTTGGTAACGCCTTGCGCCAACCGCTTAGCTTTTCTTGCAAGGTTTGCCATTGGCCTTGCTCTGCCATTATCGACGCTTTCAGCTGTATCACTTGTGGGTTGTTGGCTTCTTCTTCATCTAAGCTATCTAGCTTTTCAAGTGCGTCGGTATACTTACCTTCAGAAACATCAATGCGCGCCATCACAATAGTGGCAGCCACTTTGGCACTGTCATACTCTGCTGCTTGCAGTAAGAAGTAACGGGCTTTTTGTGGGTCGTTTTGGCTTTGTGCTACTTGTGCGGCAGCCAAGTAGTTTACCCCTTCAAAATCACCATTTGTGGTTTGGCTAAGTGCCTTGTGAGCACTTTTTAGGTCGCCAGCTGCTAATGACTGTAAACCATGGTAAAAGGCACGCTTGCGTTTACGCTCACCTAATGCACCAAACCAACGGTGAGATCCCGTTACCAAGCTTAATGTCCATAACACCAACTTAGAGATAATATACCAGCTGATAATGGCGCAAATAATGATAATGCAAAAACCAATTAGGCTGGTTTCTATCGCGGTATTACCTAATGAAATCAGCACGTAGCCTTTGTCGCCCAAAATCATGGGGCCAACAATAAGCGCAACAATAAATGCGGCCAGCACCGCAAGGGCAATGACTAACCATTTCATAATGCGCTAGCTCCCTGACTGAATGCTTGTTTTACACGAGATTCTAATAATTGCTCAAGCGGCTTTTGTGATGCCAACTGACTAGGGATTGGTTGTGAAATGTCGGTATCAACAAGGTTATCAAGTGCTGAGATAAAACCAGTAACTTGGCTCTTTTCTACATCGTAATGCTCTTCAAGCATGGTTTTAGCGTAAAGCAAAGATTGCTCATATAGACCTGAGTCCGCTTTAAGTGCAGCAGACTGAGCGTGCATTAATTGTAAGCGAAGCTGCTCTTTCACTAAAAATTGAGCTTGCAGCGACATCACAGGTTCAACCGGACCCTCTAAGCTTTTCACGGTTAAGAAACCATCGACAATGGAGTGCCATACTTTCGCAAGGTTCTCTTTCCAGTCGTCCGCCGATTCAGACAGTTCGTTGCTATCAGCATTTGCGTCTACTGGTTTTTCAAAAGTATCTAACGGTAACTTATCGATTTGCGCCAGCATGCCGGTGAGGGCAAGCGCCACTGAACTTTGTGATACAGGGTTCATTTGCTGAAGGGTTTGAATGTCTTCGGCAAGTTTAGCGCGAACCGGCAACACCGAAGGGTCGGCTAGTGATTTCAATCGCTTGTCTGCGTTCACTAATAACAAGGTTGCTGTGCGAACATCGTTTTCCAACCACAATTTTCTACCTGCCATGCGAACCAAATAATCAGCCTCGGCAATAAGCCAATCGGCAGGGCGCTGACCTTCCATGCTATTTAGTTGTTGCTGGGTTGCTTCTGCTTGTTGCACTAACGCACTGTTTTGTTGTTGCAGTGCATTAAGCGTCTCTTTCAATTCATCGTTTTGCCTATTTAGCGTACGCAATGCGTCTGCTGTCTGCTTACGATCGGCAAGCATGTCGTTGACTTGCGCTGTATTTGCCTGTTGGGCTTTGGCAAGGGAATCGCTGCTGCCTTGTTGTTGGGTGTAGTACCAGTAACCAGCACCAATAATGCCTAGAACTAAAAGGAAAATAATAATAACCACAAACCATAGAAGCTTGGTTCCCGACGATTTTTTCGTTTTTTGTGGTGTGCTTTTAGATGAAGCTTTAGGTGATACGGTATCGCTAGCGGAAGCCGTGTTCGCTGACGTCGCTTCTGATGTCGTACTTGATGATGATTCCACGCTTACCAATTCCCCGTTTTGAGGGTCCTTCTCATTCTTGTCAGACATTTAATACTCCCAATTTTCCTTTACCCAGGCAATTAATGCCTGATCGGTGGCGCGGTTGCACACCGAAACGCGTGCTATCCCAAGATTACGTAAACTCGTTGCAACTCGTTCACTTACCGTTAACCAGGGCAACGCTAATATTTGTTTACTCTGAGTAGAAATAAGTTGCTTTGCTAAATTCTCGCTTGTAGCGATAATGCCGCTAACATCGCCAATTTTCCAGCGCTTTGTGTAAATTGGGTTTGTAAGTGGTTCTCTTTTATAAACACAAAACTCGGTAACCGATATGCCTCTCTCGCCCAAAACGTGAGAAAGCGTATCTCTACCACCTTCGCCCTTAATAATAACGACTTGTGTACAGTTTGCCTCATTAAGTTGCTGCATGACCAGTATACCTTCGGACGTATGTAGCGAAGGGGTGACGATTTTTAAAGGTAAATTAGCGCTGTGTAAGGCGTTAGCCGTGGCATCGCCAACCGCTATTAACGTAGGGGACGCAGATAAAAAAGAGGCTTGATTAAGTGCGTGAAGTGCTGCTGGCACGGCATAAATGCTAGTAACAATAATAATATTAATGCTGGGGGAGCCCAACAAAAACTGTTGTAGCTTGCCTGCCTTACTAGGGATGCTTTGAATATCTGATGTAGCAACGCCTATTGCATCAATACCCGCCTGTTCGAAAGCATCTGCACTTGCCTGTAACTTAGGAAGCGGGCGGGTAATTAATAGCATAAGTCAGCAACCGCATATGTTAGCGTTAACATACATTAGTCATACAATGCGCTAAGAATTTCCCCTGCACCTTGTTCAAGCAATGCCTCGGCGACTTCTACGCCAATACTCTTCGCATTTTTTGTAGGGCCTGTAGCAGAAGCGAACAATAAGGTTGAGCCATCTGGCTGTCCCACCATGCCGGTTAAGGTTATGCTGTCTCCGTCAAGGGTAGCAAAACTACCAATAGGTACTTGGCAACCGCCTTCTAAGCGTTCATTCATAGCACGCTCTGCGCTCACTCGGGTTTGAGTTTCACCATGGTTCAGCGCTTGAAGTAACGCAATAAGCTCGGCATCGTCATTGCGACACTCAATACCTACAGCACCTTGCCCAACGGCAGGAAGTGATACCGAAGCCGGTAAGCCCGTTTTAATGCGCTCTTCCATGCCCAAACGTATGAGGCCCGCCGAGGCAAGAATGATGGCATCGTATTCGCCCGCATCTAGTTTGGCGAGGCGGGTATTCACATTGCCGCGTAAGTCTTTAATTTTCAGATCTGGGCGATGCTTACGAATTTGGCATTGGCGGCGAAGGCTCGAGGTACCCACCACAGCACCTTCTGGTAACGCGTCTAAATTATCGAAGTGATTTGAAACAAAGGCATCAAATGGGTTTTCGCGTTCGCAAATAGCGTGAAGGCCAAAGCCTTCTGGGAATTCAACCGGTACATCTTTCATTGAATGCACGGCAATATCGGCTCTGCCTTCTAACATGGCGACTTCAAGCTCTTTTATAAACAAGCCTTTACCACCAATTTTCGCCAGCGGCGTATCAAGTATTCTATCGCCCTGAGTGCTCATAGGCACCAACTCAACCGCTATCCCATCGTGATGCTCTAACAGTTTCGCTTTCACGTATTCTGCTTGCCACAGCGCCAGCGCGCTTTTGCGAGTGGCGATACGAATTGTTCTCTTGGGGGCTGCTTGCATCATTAATATCCTGTCTAGGGCCTTGATTAAGGCATAGAACCTAAAGCAACCTGACGGCTTTTGCTTGAGGCTTTTGTTCGACTATAAATACATTGTACTTAAATCTTTAACTTGCGCACAGGTTTACAGTTGCGAAATTGTACGTAGAGTGACTATGACTAATGCAATCATAATATAACGATAAGCCCTCTGTTATATGGACAGTGCTTCATTACGTGAATTTCTCGAAAATACACACTTAAATAATGCCGAAGCGAAACGACGCCGATTAACGCTGTATTTTATTTCGTATATTGGCGGTTTTATTATGGCCGCGCTTGCGGTTCAAAATTTAGCGCGGGGTGATCACTATCTTGCGTTTTGGTTAGGTTTTTTTTCGTTTTCAGTTTTTGTTAATGCCGCGTTGTCGCATATTTTTAAAAACAGTAATATTTTTTACTATATAGCGGGGTTTGTCGTTGCGGTAATGGTGGCTGTGCTCACCATTACCGGCGGCTACAATAACACTGGGCTGCACTTCGTGTACCCGATCATTTTGATTCAAATTATTATTGTGCGTTTTAGAGCTGCTATTTTTTACGTCACGGGTACAGTAGTCGTATTAGCCTTTATCGTTTACAACCAAGAATCCATTCCCGCGAACTATCGTGGTGAGGATGTCTCTCGCTTCTTAATAGCGCTTGGCTGTTTCATTGTGGTTGCGTTTATTTCTGAATACTTTTGGCACAAAAGCAGAAAAGAGATGATGACCGATAATTTAGAGAAGCTTCGCCAAGCTAACTCTGACCCGTTAACGAAAGTACCAAACCGGCGTTTTCTGGAATCGGTTTATTTTGAACGCGCAATTAAAAACCCAGCGGATTACTTTCCTTTAAGTGTTGTGGTGGTGGATATCGATTATTTTAAAAAAATAAACGATAACTACGGTCATGATGTAGGAGACAGGGTACTAATTAAGCTTGCTACACTAATGAAAAAAGCGATTAGATCCACCGATGTTGTATCACGTACAGGGGGGGAGGAATTTTTAATTCTTTACCCCAAAACAAGCTTGAGTGTGGCAGTGAAGTTGGCTGAAAAAATTCGTGTGGAGATTGAAAAGTCACCTTTCATAGAAGGCAATATTCACCATCCGATCACAGCCAGTTTTGGGGTGGCGACAGCACTCACTGACATCAACATCAATGCTGCGATTAAACTGGCCGACGAGCACCTTTACGAAGCGAAAGGTGCTGGCAGAAACCGTGTTATGTAGTGCTAACTCACTGAGCGAATAAAAGTGCTATTTAGTAGCGCTGTATTAGCGAGACGATATAGCCTAAGGCGCTTAGTAAAAGAACCTAACCCAAAAAGCCTAAGCTAGTACCTTTTGAAGCCACACTGAAATATCACTTATTTCTTGCATACAGACGTTGTGCTGCATGGTATAGGTTTGCCAAGTGGCATTAAAACCATTCTCAGTTAACGTTTTATAAGCCGCGTTACCCATAAAAATAGGCACCACTTCATCTTGTTCGCCATGAGCCATCATGATGGGAATGTCTCGATTTACGTCGGTAGCTTCTTGTGCCAACAAACTTGGTTCACACATATAAGTGGAAAGTGCCATAACACCAGCCAACTTATGCTTAAAGCGAGGCGCAAGGTGAAGTGCAATAACCCCCCCTTGTGAGAAGCCTGCTAATACAATCCTATCGGTAGGAATGCCTTTGTCGACTTGCTCTTGGATAAGTGTTTCTACATGAGCGGCGGACTCAAGCACACCACTTAAGTCTGCACGGCTATTAAAATCGAGTGACTTTATGTCATACCAAGCACGCATCCGCATACCACCATTAATGGTAACGGGGCGCTCTGGAGCATGAGGAAAAATAAATTTTACCGACATACTATCGGGTAGCTTTAACTCAGGGACGATAGGCGCAAAGCCATGACCCGAGTCGCCTAAACCATGAAGCCAAATCACACAGGCATTTGGCGTAGAGCTGGGGTTGTGTTCAACGTAAGGCAAAGTTGTTGCTCCATGTTTATGTGTCGTACTTTTTGTCTTTCCCTAAAACAGCGCCGAATTTAAGCTAACGGTAAATGCATTGCTTTGTTAAAGGTACACGCGTAGGCAATGTGAGTATGTGTTCGAAACGATTGCTACTACGGCTTAACGGTTCAATATGCTATCATTGCTCCACGAAATCACCATATTTTAAGATATATTTAATACTTTCATGGCATCTTTACTCGGAAACTTATTTATACTTGCAGCGCCTTCCGGCGCAGGAAAATCCAGCCTTATAAAGGCGTTAATGGAAAAGTACGCGTCTAATAGCGATAATGCAATGGAAGTGTCAGTGTCCCACACTACCCGTAAACCTCGTCCGGGGGAAGTGGATGGGCAGCATTATCACTTCGTCAGCCGTGAACAATTTGAAGCGCTAATTGAACAAGGCGTTTTCTTTGAATGGGCTGAAGTGTTCGGTAATTACTACGGCACATCACGGGTAACCATTGAACAAACCTTGCACCGTGGTATAGATGTATTTCTAGATATTGATTGGCAAGGCGCACGCCAGGTGCAGAAACTGATGCCTGATACATGCGGTATTTTCATTTTGCCTCCTTCAATCGAGGTGCTAGAGCAACGTTTAACCAATCGTGGTCAAGATAGCGATGAAGTGATTGCCGGTAGAATGAAAGAGGCCGTGGCAGAAATGTCCCATTTTAGTGAGTTCAGCCACGTTATTGTTAATGATGATTTTGCGACCGCGCTTAACGATTTAGAAGCGATTGTGATTTCACAGCGTTTACGAACAATGAAACAACAAATGCGTTATCAGCCTTTATTGGACGAATTGCTCGGATCTGCTTAATATTTATATTGATTTAAATTCGCACAAACCGCTAGGATCGCGCAGTACAAGAGTGTATACTGCGCGGCCGTTTTTTGAATTACTTGATCAACCTAATTTTCGGAGAAATACATGGCCCGCGTAACAGTTGAAGATGCCGTAGATAAAATTGGTAACCGCTTTGATTTAGTTTTAGTAGCGGCTCGTCGTGCACGCCAAATTGCCACCGAAGGTAAAACTCCAATGGTTGATGTGCAAAACGATAAGCCTACCGTAACTGCACTTCGTGAAATCGAACAAGGTTTGGTAACTGCTAGCACACTTGAACAAGACGATTTGCGTGATCAAGAACAACAAGAACACGCTGAATTTTCATCAGTTGCTAACATTCTTTCTGATCAATAGTTACGTCGTATAGGTAACTATTGTATGTTTAAGCGCCAGTGCTTTGAAAAAAGCACTGGCGCTTTGCTTTTTGGGTATTGGCTAAAGGCTCAATTCTACGTATTCTAAAGGTTGTAACGTTAATCAGGAGTCGCACTAGTCCGTGTATTTGTTTGAAGGCTTAAAACAGAAAGTAATAAAGTACTTACCCTCTGACCGAGTTCAGCTGGTACAAGAGGCATTTGTGTTGGCTCAAGAAGCTCACGATGGCCAAATGCGCTCAAGTGGCGACCCTTATATTACGCACCCTGTTGCTGTTGCCAGTATTCTTGCCGACATGCATTTAGACCATGAAACTCTCATGGCAGCTTTGCTACACGACGTGATTGAAGACACCCCTTACAGCCAAGAAGATCTTGCTGAAGCTTTCGGTGAAACCGTTGCTGAGCTGGTGGAAGGGGTAAGTAAGCTAGATAAAATTGCTTTTAGCAGTAAGCAAGAAGCACAGGCTGAAAACTTCCGTAAAATGATGATGGCCATGGTGCAAGACATCCGGGTTATTCTGATTAAGCTAGCTGACCGTACCCACAATATGCGTACACTCGGTTCGCTTCGCCCTGACAAACGCCGTCGCATTGCTCTTGAAACCCTTGAAATTTATGCACCTATTGCCCATCGTTTAGGTATTCACGATATTAAAAATGAGCTAGAAGACCTAGGTTTTCTTGCCATGTATCCCATGCGTCACCGCGCGCTTAAATCGGCGGTTCGCCAAGCCCGTGGTAATCGTAAAGAAATTATCGAAAATATTCGTGAAGAACTCAGCACTCGTTTAGCGGCTTATAAAATTGAGTCGGACGTACTTGGCCGCGAAAAGCACCTGTACTCTATTTACCGTAAAATGCGTAACAAAGAGCTAATGTTCAACGAAGTGATGGACATTTATGCGTTTCGTATTGTGGTCGACTCGGTAGATAATTGTTACCGCTCGTTAGGGGCTATGCATAGCTTGTATAAGCCGATTGAAAACCGTTTTAAAGATTATATTGCCATTCCACGTACCAATGGCTATCAATCATTGCACACCTCGCTTATTGGCCCCCATGGTATTCCGGTAGAAATTCAAATTCGTACCCAAGAAATGGATCAGATGGCAGATAAAGGGGTTGCTGCGCACTGGCTTTATAAAGAGCCTGGCGACAACGGCACTACTGCGCAATTAAGAGCGCGTAAGTGGATGCAATCGTTACTTGAGCTTCAACAGTCTGCCAGTTCATCCTTCGAATTTATTGAATCGGTTAAAACAGATTTATTCCCAGAAGAAATTTACGTATTTACTCCAGATGGCCGCATTATTGAACTGCCTATGGGCGCTACAGCCGTAGATTTCGCCTACGCGGTGCATTCAGATATTGGTAACACCTGCGTTGGTGTTCGAGTAGAGCGTAGAAACTACAGCTTAAGTAAGCCACTACAAAATGGCCAAACCGTAGAGATTATTACCTCACCTAAAGCTAAGCCCAATGCTAATTGGCTGAACTTCGTAGTAAGTGCTCGCGCACGCACCCGCATTCGCCAATATTTGCGTAAACAGCATTCGCAAGAAGCTGTGAACATGGGTAACCGCTTACTGCGCCATGCATTAGGTGAAGTGAAGCTGGACGATATTCCAGAGGCCGATATTGAACGGGTAGTGGCTGAAACTAAGCACGACGACTTTGATTCTTTACTTATCGATATAGGCTTGGGTAACGAGCTAAGCGCTATTGTTGCCCGCAGATTGCTAGGTGAAAACACAGACTTACCAGAGAAGAAAGGTAACGTAGCTATTCGTGGTACCGAAGGCCTATTGGTGCATTATGCCCGTTGTTGTCACCCTATTCCTGACGATGAAATTGTGGCGGTATTAAGCCCTGGCCGTGGTATGACGATTCACCAGATTGGTTGTAACAATATTCGTAAGCTATCAAGAGAAGAGCCTCAGCGTGTATTACCTATGCGTTGGGATGAAGAGCCTCAAGGTGAATTTAAAGCCTCGCTTCGGATTGAGTTGTTTAATCATCAGGGTACCCTTGCTACCCTAACGAACACAATTTCTGGTTGCGATTCCAATATTATTGGACTGCAAACAGAAGAAAAAGAGAGTAATATCTACTTTATCGACATCGAAATTACCACGCAAAATCGCGTACATTTGGCAAGAGTGATGAAAAAAATCCGCACCATGCCAGAGGTTCAGAAAGTGTCACGTCATAGTCAGTCCAGACACTAACTTTTTAAAAATTTTTAGGATCCATTATGTCTAAGTCTATTATTCAGACCGATAAGGCACCTGCCGCTATTGGTACTTACAGTCAAGCAGTTAAGGCTGGCACTACGGTCTATCTTTCAGGCCAAATTCCTTTGGTTGCAGAAACCATGGAAATGGTGTCAGAAGACTTCGCTGAACAAGCGGTACAGGTTTTTGAAAACTTAAAAGCCGTGTGTGATGCCGCTGGTGGCACCACCAACGACTTGGTAAAAGTGAACATCTTTCTTATCGATTTAGGTCACTTTGCTACGGTTAATGAAATTATGAGCCGTTACTTCAACAAGCCATACCCGGCTCGTGCTGCAGTACAAGTTTCTGCATTGCCTAAAGGCGCACAAATTGAAATCGACGGCGTGATGGAATTGCCGGAGTAAGCCATGTCGCCAGAGCGCTACCTTCGCATTCGTAGTGCGTTGGCAAAAAGGCAAACTGACCTTACGGTTTGCCTCGAAAATGTACACAAACCCCACAATGTATCGGCGGTAGTCCGTACTTGTGATGCCATTGGCATTCACCGCGTGCATACCGTGTGGGAAGAGAAATATCAGTTTCGTGGCGACACCGCCATGGGCAGCCAGCAATGGGTTCGCCAAACTAATCACGACAGTTTAGGAAACGCTATAGGCGCACTGAAGCAGCAGGGTATGCAAGTGTTAGTCACTCATTTGTCTGATACTGCCGTGGGCTTTCGTGAGGTGGATTACACCAAACCTACCGCGATTATTTTTGGTCAAGAACGCTACGGCGCTACCGATGAAGCCATTGCTATGGCCGATCAAGATATCATCATTCCTATGGCGGGCATGGTGCAGTCGTTGAATGTGTCGGTTGCGGCAGCGTTAGTGCTTTATGAAGCACAGCGTCAGCGGGAACTAGCCGGCATGTACGATGTTGAACACTTACCCGAAGAAGAATGCCAAAAACTCTTGTTCGAAAGAGGTTACCCCAGACTGTGCGCTCTAAGTAAGACGAAAGGGGTTCCATATCCTGCGATTGACGACATTGGCCGCATTGATGCACCAGCAAGTTGGTGGAAGCAAATGCAGCTAACGCCTGAAGCGTTACACGCCCTATCTGACAATGACGAGGCAGTGTCTACGCGCGCCTAGCCTGCTCATACTTATAGTACCTGTCATACTGGCCTTAAACCGTACTCGCCAAGCTTCTCGCAATCTATTACACTTCGTTTCTAATAAATGATTGCTTTCATTACCCTAATGAAATCATACGCTTGTTTTAAGGAATGTCGGTCAAATGCAAACTCTTGCCACCACGCCCATCACCGCCCTAAAAGGGGTAGGCGCTAAAGTGGCCGAAAAGCTGGCTAAAATTGGCTTATTTACCTTACAAGACGTGCTGTTTCACTTGCCGCTGCGTTATGAAGACAGAACACGGGTTTACAGTGTGGCAGAGTGCCGTCCGTTTACTCATGTTAGTGTGCAGGGCGAAGTGAAAAGCGCCGACATCCAATACGGCAAAAAACGCATGTTAGTGGTGAAGCTAAGCGATGGTACAGGCACTATTACTTTACGCTTTTTTCACTTTGGCGCAGTGCAGCGCACGATGATGACACCGGGCAATCTAATACGATGTTTTGGTGAGGTTCGCACTGGCAAGTGGGGCATTGAAATGATGCATCCCGAATTCAAATTAATTGATGAAGATGCACCGCTAGAAGCAGAATCCTTAACACCTGTTTACCCCACTACCGAAGGGGTAAAGCAACTCACCCTGCGAAACTTAACCGACCAAGCGCTTAAAATGTTAGATAAAGGCGCACTGGCCGACTTACTGCCTGAAGGTATGTACAGCGACCAGATAAGCCTAAACGAAGCATTGCATGCGGTACATCGGCCAGCCCCCGATACCGATGTGCATGAAATGGAAGAAGGGCTTCATCCTGCTCAGTATCGATTAATTTTAGAAGAGCTTTTGTCACACCATTTAAGTGTATTAAAAGTACGTAAGCTTTCAGATGCGCAGCCAGGCATTAGCATTAAGGTCGACAAGCCTCTTATTGAAAAAATGTTGGCCCAATTACCGTTTTCTCCCACAGGGGCACAGCAGCGGGTAGTAGCCGATATTCAGCAAGATATGCAACACCCCAGGCCCATGATGCGCTTAGTACAGGGTGATGTAGGCTCAGGGAAAACCTTAGTGGCCGCCCTTGCAGCGCTATCTGCTATTGGGGCTGGGCATCAGGTTGCGCTTATGGCACCCACCGAATTACTTGCCGAACAACATGCGAATAATTTTAGAGAATGGTTCGCACCGTTGGGGATAGAAATAGGGTGGCTAGCCGGTAAGCTTAAAGGAAAAGCCCGCACCGAAGTGTTAGCGCGGCTTGAAAGTGGCGATGTACAAATGTTGGTGGGCACCCACGCGATTTTTCAAGAAAGCGTAAACTACCAACAACTCGCGTTAGTGATTGTGGATGAGCAGCACAGATTTGGTGTACATCAACGCCTTGCGCTTCGAGATAAAGGCGAACAGCAGGGGCGATACCCGCACCAGTTAATTATGACGGCCACCCCTATACCTCGAACGCTGGCCATGACTGCCTATGCCGACCTAGATACCTCAGTAATCGATGAATTACCTCCGGGAAGAACCCCTGTGACCACAGTGGTATTGCCGGATAGCAGGCGAGGGGATGTTATTGAGCGTGTTCGCACAGCCTGCAAAGAAAACGGTAGGCAAGCCTATTGGGTTTGTACCCTTATTGATGAATCGGAAGTGTTGGAATGCCAAGCCGCTGAAGATGCTGCGGTTATCCTTCGCACAGCACTACCTGAACTTAACGTAGGTTTAGTGCACGGGCGCCTAAAGCCAGCTGAAAAACTACAAGTAATGGCTGATTTTAAAGCCGGTGAGCTCGATTTACTGGTGGCTACAACCGTTATTGAGGTTGGGGTAGATGTACCCAATGCCAGTATTATGATTATTGAAAACCCCGAACGATTAGGTTTAGCTCAGCTACACCAACTTCGCGGGCGAGTAGGGCGTGGCGCAGTAGAAAGCCAATGTGTACTCATGTACCAAAGCCCCTTATCTAAAACGGCAACTCAGCGATTAAGCGTACTGCGTGAGTCTAATGATGGGTTTTATATTGCGCAGCGAGACTTGGAAATTCGTGGCCCAGGGGAGTTTATGGGTACTCGTCAAACCGGCATGACAGAGCTTAAAATTGCTGATTTAGTGCGAGACGCCGCGCTTATTCCCAAAGTACAAGAAATTGCCTATACCTTATGGGAGCAATATCCTTCCCATGCACAAGCCATTATCAACCGCTGGATAGGGCATAAGGAGCAATATGGCCATGCTTAGTACTCTGCCTCTAGTGATTGCTAGCACCGAAATTGATGCGAATTTTGAAAGCGACAAAGCCCTCGCCCTAACTATCAGTGGAAACTGGGGTTTTCCTATTGATGAAAAACCTGTTGAGGGTTTTTACTTGCAGGTTAACGACAATGTACTTGGGCTTGCAGATGCAAATGAAAAGAAAACCCTGCCTGTTGTGGTAGATTTTGCTTCTCCTGCCAGTTTATATCGCAAAGCCCATGGCGGTGGCAGAAAAGAACCTATCGTGAAAGCCATCGGGTTTAAAGGCAATACGCTCAAAAGTGCTGATTTTAAAAATACTGATCTTAAAAGTACAGGGCCATGGCATGTAGTAGACGCTACGCCGGGTTTAGGAAGAGATGCTTTTGTGTTGATAAGCGTAGGCTGCAAGGTCACTATGATTGAGCGTTCGCCAATTGTAGCGGCGTTGCTTGAAGATGGTATTCGACGTTTAAAAACTGCCTACCCAGAGCTTGCAGATCGATTAGCACTACAACATGGAAATAGTGGCGATGTAATGCAATACTGGAATGGTGAAAACGTAGATGCGATTTACTTAGACCCTATGTTTCCGCACAAAAAGAAATCAGCCTTGGTGAAGAAGGAAATGCGATTGTTTCAACAATTGCTTGGACACGACCCCGACGCCGACGCGTTACTCGCGCCTGCGTTGGCATTAGCGTCGTCTAGAGTAGTGGTAAAACGCCCTAATAGTGCAGAAGTGTTAGCGGGAAATAATCCATCAATGGCAATAGAAAGTAAAAAACATAGATTCGATGTGTATTTACGTCAAAAATCCTAGGAGAGCAGCATGATAGAAGTTGGTAGCACCTTGCCCGAGGTGGATTTCAGCCTTTTAGTAAACGGTGAGATGACAAACCCCGGCACTGCCGAGCTTTTTAACGACAAGCGTGTAGTAGTGTTTGCAGTGCCTGGCGCGTTTACGCCAACCTGTTCTCAAGCACATCTACCGGGCTATGTAGCATTGGCAGATAAAATTAAAGCTAAAGGCGTAGATACGGTTATTTGCTTATCGGTTAACGATGCGTTCGTGATGGACGCATGGGGAAAAGCGAATAACGCTGAAGAGATTATGATGCTGGCAGACGGCAACGGTCATTTCACTAAGCAAATTGGTTTAGACATGAATACCAGCGACTTTGGTGGCTTGCGCTCAATGCGTTACGCCATGTTAGTTGAAGACTGCGTAGTGAAAAAAATCAGTGTAGAAGATCCTGGTCGCTTTGAAGTCAGTGATGCCGAGAGCATGCTAAAAAGCTTGTAACAGCAAATTCAATACTAAGCACTAAACCTATTGAAAGGCCTGAGCATACTGTGACGTAATGCTCAGGCTTTTTTTTGATCGTAAAAATTACCACCCAAACCCAGTTAGCAAGCCTAAGTTTGTAAACGTCATAAAATTATAGATAGATTTTTACGATTGCCTAGCCTGAATAAAGTTGATCGCATAGTGTCGTTAAAATGTAATATAACTATGTCGCAAACAGCCAGTGAATAGCGGTTATACGATGAATTGCTAAACGCAACTTTCGGTGCAAACACCGTAGTTACTGACTTCAATGTCAATTTGGTAATGCGAAAGTATGTCATAATCATACGTCGAGTTACCTTTACTTAATTAATGATAATAAGTATCATTTGCATAATTAAAAGCGTACTAGGAAAAGTGATGACAACAACAATCAAGAAGCTAAGTGCCTCGGTATTAGTATTAGCAGTGACCTTATCATTGGGCACAAGCAGCGCCTTTGCAAATGGTGTAATCAGCGAACATGTAAACAATCTTCAAGCTCATATTGGTGAGTACACAGAAGAAGTGCACTGGTTAGAAGAAAAATTCGGCAGTGTTGTTGATGCGTACGAAAAAGACAGCAAAAACGTGGACACAGACGTGTTAATTGAATATTGGGAAGAAGTCGATTTTCATTCTGCGATTGAAACTCAGTACGTACCTGTTTATGCGTCTATATGGCAGGGTATCTATGGCATTAAAATGGGTATCGAAAACGGCAAATCTGTAGAAGACGTTCGCGCAGAGCAAACCAAACTTAATCAAGCCTTGTGGCAAGCGTTAGGCGCAGTTAAACTTGCGTCACAATATCAAAAGCAGGGTTTGGTTGCCAAAGTACAAACCACTGAAGTTGAACCAACCACCGCGCCTGAAGTTATTGACGATATTAAAAAGCGTTTAGATCGCGTAGTGGCTAAATCGGCAGAGCAACTGACTGAAGTTGCCACCACCTTGGTTCACGATACTTACTTACAACGCTTTGAAGGGGTAGAAGGGGCGCTAATTGAATTAGACGCCGACCTAGTTGAAGACTTAGAAAAAGACTTTAACGTAACCCTTCCACAAGCAATTACTGGCGGTAAAGGCGTAGAGGCGGTTCGTGGTGTAGTGGAAACTATGCAAACGAAATTAGATCGCGCTCGTTCCTTGTTAGTAGAAGCAGAAAAAAGTCGTAAAGACGTTTTCTAAGGAATAGTTTTTTCAAATGCAACGTAGAACATTTTTACAAGGTTTAGCCGCCGCAGGTGCGTTAGGTAGTTTACCTATCAGCAGTTTGAGCTTTGCCAACACCATTGCAAGTGTGTCGGTAGAATCCCTTCCTAAGTTGGAAGGTGATCTCACCCTTTATTTAGGGCGTGGCGAAGGTGGTTTGTATGAAAATGTGCTCGATGCCATTAAAAAACGTAATCCACAGCTTAACCTAAAAATTAGACGCGGCGCTTCAGCCGCGTTAGCCAATACCCTTGCTGCAGAAGCAAAAGCAGGGGTGAAGCGCGCCGATTTATTTTGGGCGGTAGATACCGGCAGTATTGGCATGGTAACCGATTCAGGTTTAGCGAAGCCGTTACCTACCGACTTAACCACGCAATTGAAAGACGGTTTCCAATATCCTAGCTGGACACCCGTTACCGGCCGTATTCGTACATTGCCGTATAACACAGAGCGGGTAACCCCCGATCAAATCCCAGATAGCGTAATGGCCTTAGCTGATAGTGATTTAGCGTTGGGTTGGGCTCCGGCTTATGCCTCATTCCAGTCATTCGTTACCGCTATGCGCATTTTAGAAGGTGAAAAGGCCACGGCCGATTGGCTTAAAGGCGTTAATAGCAAAGCGAAAAAATACGCAGGCGAACTTGGCGTAGTCATGGGCGTTGAACGGGGCGAAGTGGATATGGGCTTTGCTAACCATTACTACACGTTGCGCTTAAAAGCCGGTAAGCCAAACGCTAATGTTGCCCTTGCCTATACGCAAAACGATGCAGGCTGTTTAGTCAATGCTTCGGGTATTGTGGCATTAAGCGAAGGTGATTTACCTGTTAACTTTATCCGCTATTTACTGAGCCGCGAAGTACAAGGGTATTTGGCAAGCGAAGCGTACGAAATTCCGTTGGTACAAGGTGTTACACCGCCGCAAGGCTTACCTGCATTATCTGAAATATCGCCACCCGATATGGATCTCAGAAAACTAGCAGATTTACGCCCCACGCTTAACCTTATGCGAAAAGTCGGGGTGCTGTGAGCAACTGGCCAAAGTCGTACCCGCTGGCTCTAATTATCGCGTTAATGGCATTGTTGCCAGTAGGCGTTTTATTTTCGTTAGCATCAGATAGCGCAGAAATTTTCGACACCCACAACTTGCGCGTACTCGGCAACACCGTATCACTTATGGTGCTGACTATTATTGGCTCGGTACTTATAGGTGTGCCTCTAGCGCTCTTTACTGCTTACGTGCAAATGCCGTTCAAACGATTTTGGCTAATTCTTTTAGCTGCGCCCTTAGCCTTACCCAGCTATATCGGTGCGTTCGCCATGTACTTTTCTTTTGGCCGTGGCGGCGAAATAGAAAACGTATTAGGAATTACCACCCCCAGTATTGATGGTTTGTGGGGCTCGGCCTTGGTGATGTCGTTGTACACCTACCCCTTTGTGATGATGACCACACGGGCGTCGTTACTTAGCCTTGATGCCAGCCTAATCAATGCGGCCCGCACCCTTGGTGTATCTTTGTATAAAAGTTTGTGGCGCGTGGTATTACCTCGTGTAGCCACCAGTATTGCAGCCGGTGCTTTATTAGCCGCACTTTATGCACTGTCTGACTTTGGTACGCCTGCCATCATGGGATTAGACACCTTCACCCGCGTTATTTTTGTCGAATACAATGCCTTTGGCTTAAGCCAAGCTGCCATGCTGAGCTTGCAGTTAATGGTGATTGTAGGGTTGATCTTATTCATTGAAAGTCGTATTGGCGGCGCCAAAGAACGCCCCGGCAGGCATTTAAGTTTATGGCCAGCCCGTTGGCAACGTAACCTTATGTTATTAGCGGCAATGCCTATATTGTTGCTGGCTATTGTATTGCCTCTTGCGGTATTCACTCTGTGGCTAATACGGGAAGGTACCGGTGGGTTTGAATTTAGTTATGCGTGGAATTCGGCTTATGCGTCTTTCCTAGCTGCTATTGTGGCTGTTATTTTGGCTATACCCGTTGCCCACGCGGCTATTGCAGGCAAAGCTGGACGTTTAATGGAACGCATTACTTATTTTGGTTTTGGCGTACCTGGCATCGTGATGGGTACTGCATTGGTTTACGTTGGCCTTCAATTACCTTATTTGTATCAAACCTTGGGTTTATTGGTGATGGCGTATGTTCTACGCTTTATACCCCTTGCCGTAGGCAGTGTGCGTAGTACCGCAGAGAATTTAGATACCGGATTAGTGAAAGCAGCACGAGTGTTAGGGGCTAGCCCTCGCGAAGCATTTATGCGCATTACGTTGCCACTTACCTTAAGGGGCATGATAGCCGGTGCCGCTTTGGTGTTTTTAGAAGCCATGCGAGAATTACCTGCCACCCTAATGTTGGGGCCAACGGGGTTTGAAACCTTAGCCACCTACATGTGGCGTGTGTACGAAGCAGGTTACTTCGGCCGTGCTGCTGTACCGGGGTTATTGCTGGTATTGTTATCGGGCTTTGGATTAATATTAATGCTTTCTGGCGAACGCCGGGCCCAGTTTACCGTTTCCGAGGATGATCGTAGTTAATGCTTAAAGTGAGTGAGTTGTCAGTTAATTATGGTGCTACCCGTGTAGTGAATAAGCTCAACCTAGAATTAGGTTCAGACGAAATTCTCATGCTGGTGGGCCCAACAGGCTGCGGTAAAACCACTATCTTACAGGCATTAGCAGGCCTTATCCCTATTTCAGAAGGGCAAATGACCCTTGGCAACTGGACCGCCACGCCGAAGAAAACGGTGCCTCCTGAAAAACGCAATGTAGGCATGGTGTTTCAAGATTTCGCACTGTTCCCTCATTTGACCGTTCAGCAAAATGTTTGCTTCCGTTTAAAAGATACTAAGCTTGCCGATCATTGGCTAAAGCTTCTTGGCCTTGAAGATTTTCGTGATGCTAAGCCTGCTCGTTTATCGGGTGGTCAAAAGCAACGTGTTGCACTAGCCCGTACCTTGGCACACGGGCCGGCATTTGTTTTATTAGATGAACCCCTATCAAACCTAGACGCTGCCTTAAAAGACAGCCTTCGTTGGGAAATTCGCGATGCCCTTAAAGCTGCAGGCGTGCCTGCTATTTGGGTAACTCACGACCAAGAAGAAGCCTTAAGCGTAGGTGACAGGGTAGGGATATTAAATAAAGGCGTACTAGAGCAACTTGCAACCCCAGAAGCATGTTACTCAGAGCCCGCCAGCCGTTTTGTGGCTCGATTTATGGGTGAAGCTAGCTTTATTCCAGGTACCTTCGATAACGGCATCGTTACCACTGACATTGGCACTGTGCCTGGCACATCAGTAGATGGTGCTAACGGCAAGGTAGACTTGTTAGTGCGCCCTGACGATTTAAGTTTACGTGCAGACCATGAATGCCCCAATGGCACTGTAGATTGGGTACGTTACGAGGGGGAAAGCCGCCTTTATGCCGTAACCCTAGACAGCGGCAGCCAGTTAAAGGTACGTGTAAGCCACGAAAACGCCATGAAACCGGGTGCGCGAGCACACATGGCACTCATCACTACGCATCCTTTAGCGGTGTTTTCGCGAGCATAAACTTTCGCACTCGAAGACTAAAAACCCCTATCTACCAATACACTACACCAGTGGTTTAAAATTAAACTGCTGGCACACATTGTAGCCCCCCAGCATTTACGTATAATTCAGCTCGTTTTTGCCCTATGCCTTATTATTAGACAGTTAGGGTAATTAGAACGATATTCCAAGTCAGGTACAGCAATTAAAGGTGAGTAGTGTGAAACAGCGTGATGTAATTGTGATTGGTGCTGGTGCAGCAGGGCTGTTTTGTGCAGCGCAAGCCGGTGCCCGTGGGCGCAGTGTAGAAGTGCTCGATCACGCCAAAAAAGTAGGTCGTAAAATCCTTATGTCTGGAGGCGGACGCTGTAACTTCACCAATATGTACGCTGGCCCTGAAAACTTTCTATCGCAAAACCCACACTTTTGTAAGTCGGCATTAAGCCGCTACACCCAATGGGATTTTATTGGATTGGTAGCAGAGCACGGTATTGCCTATCACGAAAAAACACTCGGCCAGCTATTTTGCGACGACAGCGCGAAAGATATTGTAGAGCTCCTGCTAAAAGAGTGTGATAAAGCGGGGGTAACTATTACCACACGCTGCGACATTGTAAGCGTTGAAAAAACCGAATCAGGTTACACGCTTAACACTTCTTTGGGTGAATACCAATGTGAGTCACTCGTTATTGCCACCGGCGGCTTAAGCATGCCGAAGCTAGGCGCAACACCATTTGGTTACAAAGTGGCAGAGCAGTTCGGCTTAAATGTGCTACCCACTCGCGCAGCTCTAGTACCTTTCACCCTGCAAGATAAAGACAAAGACGTATTAGCCGAACTCAGCGGCATTGCCATAGACGTAAATGCACAATGCAACGACACCTCATTCCGTGAAGCTATGCTGTTTACACATCGCGGCCTAAGTGGCCCAGCCATGCTACAAATCTCAAGCTATTGGGAAGCTGGCGATGCGTTAAGTATTAATACGCTCCCAACTGAAGATGCGCAGGCGCTTATTAATACGGCGCGCACCGACACGCCAGATGCCCTACTGGCAACCTGTTTAAACAAAGTGTTCCCCAAACGCATGGTACAAAGCTTTATTGAATATCATCAATGGCGCAATGTACCGGTGAAGCAGCTGAGCCACAGCGAATGCGAGGCTATTGCTAACACGCTAGAAAACTGGCAAATAAAACCAAACGGCACCGAGGGTTACAGAACCGCCGAAGTTACTATTGGTGGTGTAAACACCAATGAGCTATCGTCTAAAACCATGATGGCTAAAAACGTAGAAGGCCTTTATTTTATAGGCGAAGTGGTAGATGTAACCGGTTGGTTAGGGGGCTTTAATTTCCAGTGGGCTTGGAGCAGCGGCTGGGCAGCCGGGCAGGTGGTGTAGTTGACAATGATTAGTCAGAGCAAGTAGATTAAATGGTTAGCTATGCGCTTGAGTCAAAGCAATAGTTTTTCAGGAAGAGGGTTTTGATATCGAAAATATTTTACTATTCCTCTGTCGATACATTATCTAACCTCAAGACAACAGGGACGGTCAAGAGCGATGAAAGACATGCAGTTCAGAAGGTTATTAGCAAAAAAATTTCATGAACATGTATCTGACGCCTATTGTTTATTGTACTTGCATTTAGAGATAGGGGGGTACTTTAGTCAGTATGCCAATGAGCTATCTAGTGATGAATATGGAGATTACTCAGTCTTTACCCCCACAGAGCGTTCAGACTTTTTAAACGAATCAGGTCTTATGTCCTCTTTTCGGAAAATTGAAGAAGGCGGGTTCAAGGAAATAAACAAGTACTTTGAAACAGCGAACCTACTATCAGTTTTCGTGTTGATGGATGAATTTTTGCATGAAAACTCCAGAAAGTCTCATGAGACCATTGACATTATTTACGACGATATTCGTCATACTGTTCACCTATTGCAAAGCGATATATCTCATAACGACTTTATAACGACAAGAAAACAACGAGACAACCCAATTAGGGTAATGCATTGGAATCATATTCTGACAAACTCTTTTAGCTTTGCATTTGATTTTAAAGCGTTACCAGAGTCAGCATGGACAAATTTTCATAGTAAAAATCGAGAAACACCCAAGATATGCGTATGTAGTTTTGAAAGTGCAGGTGTTGAGTTTGAAATTGACAGAGGTGAGACTGACGTAAGCTTTTTAGCTAAAGATATTCATCCAAGTGTAGATCGCTTTGCTGAAGCTGAGAAAGTCTTGCACTACGCCGTCGAAAATGATTGTGACATTGTTATATTTCCTGAGCTAACTATTCCCAATAATATAGTTGACGAGATAGCCTGCTGGTTAAATACCAATAGAAATAGAGAAAATTCAAAAGGTCATGGGATAAGCCTAGTGATCGCAGGAAGCTTCCACAAATATAACCGTAAGAAAGATGCGTATTTTAATACGTGTACTGCATTGGATCATACCGGCTCAATCGCTTTTACTCATGACAAGATGACTCGATTTACAGGTGACGAAAAGTATGGGGTAGAAAAAACTTCTACAGGGCGTTCCTTGGCAATTATTGAACTCCCATTTGGCAGAGGAGTTACCCTAATATGCAAAGACTTCTGTGACGACAACATGAGAATGCACGATTTTGCTCATCAATCTGGGGTAGATTATTTCTTCGTGCCCACAATGGGAGGTGAAAGCACTATGAAACTCCATGAAACGCGCGTTAAGGCAATCTACAGAATGGCTGGGCCCGTAGTGGCTTTAGTTAACCAAGAACTCGGTGATCCTACCGACAATGGGGCTAGTTCTATTTATCATGGCTTCTTGAGGGGGGAAATAGGAAAAAAAAGTACAATCTCTCGTCTTGGCTATGAATCTTTTGGTAAAGATGTTACGTAGTAAACATTGTAATTGTTTACTAACCAAACTATAGTTATTTCACTTTCTAACATAGGTGACATCATGGTTACGCCAAACGCTCCATCTTCGAAAGAAGAGTTGGAAGCAGTAGAACTATTATCTTCGTTTAAAAATACTGGTATTGATCGTATCGAAGAACTTCCTGATGCTATTTTAAAGTTAAGAGGTTTTGTTAAGACGATCCCAGAATTTATTACAGATTCATTTATTCCATTTATTGAAAGCTTTTTTGATAGGCTTATTGAATCAGCATCTACTGATCAACTGACTCCTCAACAAATTCTTAATGTAGATGCAACATTCGCAGCATCACAGTTAATTTTGAGAGCAGTAGATACCGATCTGACATACGATAAAAATATTGCTTGGCGGACATATAAGCATATTTTTAATGTTCTCGTAAAACAAAAATTATTTAAAGATGAGATAGTTTTTTTATCAAAGCGAAGCCAGCATAGAGGTATTATTCGTTTAGCTTACAATGAGCCTTGCACAGTTCAAGATATAACCAACCAATTAGGTATAACACCTAAACAGAGAGTTTCTAGAATTACAACAGAACTCAAAAGAATGGGGACTATTTCAGAACGACTAAGTGCCACTGATGGGAAAACAAAAGAATATAGCTTAACTGAAAAAGGGAAGAAGGCTTATGTTCTAGTTCGAGAGTTGGAAGGTGAGCAAAAAGTTGAGTACCTAACAGTGAACCACATAAGACCAAGAGAAGCTATTTCCCAAACTTCCGGTCGAATAGTGCCGAGCTTCCATCAGGTTCCACATCAAGTTAGTGTTTCGGAGCAACCTCGAAACACCGAACTGACGAACGTAATACAAGAAGCGTTATCAGATAGTTGTAGAGCAAGTGATTCTTAATTTTTTATATAAAAAATTGGCAGTATTTTAGTTTGACGCTAAAAAGGCCTGAGTTCGATAAAATATCGAAATCAGGCCTTAGTTGTTGTTTAGCCATGAATCCAATGTATTTGTAGGCTTCTTAGTTCGCCCTTCTCATATCAGAATCAATGTCTAATTGGTCTCATTAACCAAAATAACTTTACGATGTGGGAATGGAATTTCAATGTTCGCTTCATCAAGCCCTTTCTTAATTTGCTCAGGCACTGAGTAACGAATATCGAAGTAGTGCTGACCTTCACAGAACGGACGTACAATGAAGTCTACCGAGCTGTTGTTTAAGGTTTCTACTTCAACAAACGGCGCAGGCTCTTTAAGTACATGGGGGTGTTCAGCGAGCACTTTGTCGATAACGGCGCGTGCAGCATCAATACTTTCACCATAAGCAACACCAAAGGTCATATCTACACCGCGAATTTCATGGTGTGAGTGGTTGGTAATTTGCTCGCCCCAAATTTGGCTATTTGGAATGATAATGTGTTGGTTATCGAAGGTTTGCAAAATGGTAGTGAACATATCTATTTCGGTGACTTTACCAAACTTGCCTGCTGCTTCTACAAAGTCATCTACTTTGTAAGGGCGGAAGATAAGTAGCATAACGCCAGCGGCTAAATTAGACAGTGTGCCTTGCAGTGCTAAGCCTACGGCAAGCCCTGCGGCACCCAGCAATGCAATGATAGATGCGGTTTGTACACCAAAACGGTTAAGTACTGCTATGCCCACGAAAGCTAAGATGGTGTAGCGTATTACGCTACCAAAAAACTTAAATAGGGTGTCGTCTAATTGGGGGTATCGACCGGCTAGTGCAACCATGCCTTTGTATGCTTTACCTGCTACCCACATGCCTATAATTAATATAAGTAACGCAAGTAGTATATTGGTGGCCCACGCTAGTGCGCCAGGGAGATACTGATCAACATCAAGTGATGCAATAAATTCTTCCATGCTCAAATTCCTCATAACGATTGATTATTCTTTAATGATTCGTAAGGGTGCTTCAAGCCGCTATGTTATAGGCCATAAACCACATTAAAGGTATTCATCAATAGTATGAAGCTGTGAAAATAAAGCAGCGAAATACACAAGGATTTCACTACTTTATTTTGATTAATCAGATAATTAAACGTTTTTAAAAGGTGTAGCGAACAAAGGCAGCAAACACCTCGGAATCGGAGAATTTAGTATATTCACCGCCAACTGCTATCGAATCCCAACGGTATTGTGTGCCTAACTTATAGGCTTTTTGATCAGAACCTTCATCCCATTTTTGCCATTCTAATCCGCCATAGACTTCCACATTGCTTGTTATCATATGTCGAATATTGGCTTCACCGGTAAAGTACTCGGTTCCGGCTGAAACGGCATTGTCACTGTCGTTTATTTTAATATCAATTTCACCATAGCCGACTTTACCGTCCAGTACTGTGCGATTTGAAAAATGGTGAATATAGCCAACTGCCACTTTCCAGCGGTCGACATCCATGTTTACCCCTTGGGTTTTGTCATCAGCCATAAAGTATGTGGCTTCACCAAAAACGTTCATTCCAAGTACTTTACTTGCCTTAAACTCAAAGCCTTTCGGAGTAAACATATCTAAATCGGCGAATTCCGTTTGCACCAATGAAACCTGTGCAAAGTCGTATGAAGGAGCATTAATAATGGGTTTGTCAGCCGCAAATACAGCACTTGCTGCTAAAAAACAGGTTGGAGCGATAAGAAGTTTATACATTGAATATCCTTATTAGGTTGGGGAACTAATAAGAAGAATAGGGGATGTGAGATGAACGAAAAATGAACGCTAAGTTAATCAATATTCAGGTAAAAAGAGGACATTTTCACTTATGCCTAGCTTTTTTAAACATACTGCATCGATACCACTAGATGCCCCCCACAAACTACAGGTAAATCGTTTCGTATTTGATTGGTGCTAGTTTTTGCAGAATTTGATTCTCTTGTTGATAGGTTAAGCCAACATCACGCATCGCGCCTTGCACATACTCCACTAAAATATAAAATTCTCGCTCTTTAATATTTAAGTCTTTGTGGGTCTCTAGCATGGCCTTGCCTTCGTAGACACAAGGGCCGCCAATAAGCTCGCACGTTTGTGATACCAGTTGTTTGCGTAAATGGCTTTTTGGAACACCATTAAAGTAATGCCCTATAACAGGGTCTTTATAGATGCGATTAATGGCAACACCAAACACAGTGTTAAGAGTTTTACTGCCACCAATTTCATCGTACAGGCTGGTAGCGTTTTGCTTGGCAGTGTGCGTGCTAGAACACCCGTTGATGCCGCCTAACAGAGTAAAAAGTAGCGTGATTACGGCTGTCGTTATGCTTGTTTTGTGTAAATAGGTACTCATCATCACCAACTTAAAAATTAGCAGTGACAGTTAGATAGAAGCCTGTCGAGCTAGGCTGCATAAGCAAGTTGCCTAAATCTACATAAGCTGCGGTGAGGGAAAATGACTTATTGGGAAAGTAAGCAATGAAGGCGTCGGTTACCGTATCTTCTTCTGCTAGCCCGCCTAGGCGATTGGTTTGCGTTCTAAACTCAACGCCGACCACGGTTGACGGGCTGGTTAGTAGCGCCAAAGAACCTTCCCATTCCAGTTTATAACTATCGTCATTTTCACTAGCAAAACCAAGTAACCCAAAGGTGTTTGCTTTGGTATAGCGGGCGGTCAGATTGGTCAATAGGTTGAAACCGTTAATATGGCCTAAATAAAGCTTGGTTGCAGAAACAAAAACATCAGTACCGCTATCATCTTTAGCCCCAAGTATGCGCGCTACACCTTGATTAGGAAGCGGGCCGGTGCCATCGGGCAATAGAAGCGTGGTATCAAAATCTCGGTGTTTTTTATATTGTGCGCCAATAGCCACTTGGGGTACCCAAGTGCGTTGGTTAAAAACGCCATCACCCAATATTTTCACTTTTGCAGACACAATATCTATGTCGATACGGGTAGATTGTGCGGCGCTAATTGCCCCATCGGTAAGTAAGCTGAAAACATTGCTGGTAATGCCAGATGAAATATCTAGAGTTTGTCGTTGTACGCTTAATTCAACGCGATCGTAAATGCCAAGGCTGGCACCAAAGGTGGTTAAGGTGTAGTCGTTTAAATGAAGGTATTGAACATTCGCGGTACCGTTAATTTCTTCTTTACTGCCATAGCCGCTAATAAAGGCCCAAGGCGTGATACCGCCACCAGCGGTGCCTTCAAATCCAGTAACGCCGCCCGTTGCAGTTAGGCGAGAGCCCGTGTTTGCACTGCTGAAAAATGAAATTAAACAAAAGCCTAGGCAAAAAAATGTTGCTTTAATCATAAATTCCCTTTCTTGAAGCTTACCTAAATAATAGGTAAGTTTTGTCAGAAATAAAGCCTTACTCGTGCTTTTCCTAAGCTGCAACCGTGAAGCGATTTTTGCCAGCCCGCTTAGACTGGTATAGCGCTGTGTCGGCAGACTCCATCATCGATTTCACATCTAAGGCAATAAGCTTGTTTTGATGATGATAAGCCACGCCCAAGCTCGCGGTTACACTAAAATCTGCGCCTTCTTTAGTGGTAAACCGGTGACTCCTGATATTTTCAAGGATTCGCTTGGCTATTTCTTTAGCTTGTAGCAGTGTGGTGCGGGGAAGGGCAATTATAAATTCGTCTCCCCCAATACGTGCAATAACGTCATTAGTACGTAGTGTATTTGCCGCTGTGTGTGCCACGGTTTTAATGACTTCGTCGCCTACGTGATGACCAAGGTTGTCATTAATGTGTTTGAAGTTATCTATGTCGAAAGAGATGAGTGCCAAGCCTACGTGACTGGGGTTCAGCTTAACTAGGTTGTGCTCGAAATAATCAAAGAAGTAACGCCGATTGTGTAAGCCAGTAAGATCGTCTCGAATAGAAAGGGCCAATAGCTTTCTTGAGTTTTTATATTGGAAAACCACAAAAATAAGTAACAGTGCAAAGATGACTACTACGCCTACCAGCATCATATTTTTCTGCCGTACTTTCAGCGATTGCTCCCTGGCCGTAGCCGCTTGAAGTTGTGTTTGTTGTTTTAGGAGGGCAATTTCTTTGTCTTTACGCTCGGCTTCCATTGTGGCTTGTACTTGGGTGACATATTCTGAATTGTTTAAACGCTGCAACTCAAGGAAGTCTTTGTAATACCTATGAATAAATTCAAAAGCCTGCTCAAAGCGATTATCTTTAAATGCCACTAAGCCTGCAATGTAATCAAGCTCTAAGTGCCACTGCGTATTGTGCAATGCTTCTATGCCGTTAAAAATAGTGCGTGCTTTCGATAAATCTTGTTTAGCCTCAGCCAAGTTATCAAGGGTTAAATTGCATAGGGCGCGTTTTTTGTAAAGTTCTGCGTTGTAATCAATGGGGCCCGATAAGCCCAGCGCATCATCGATAGCATCAATGGCAAGGTTACACTCTCCTCTTTCTGCCATTGTCATAGCGCGGCCATAATGCAAATAGAAATTTTCGCTGTGATTGTTGGTAAAATTCAGCGCTATTTCGTAACGGTCAAAGTAAGAAAGTGCATCATTCCAATTCTCCAGCTTTCGGTTCACCATAGCTAGGCCCAATAAGGTACTGGCAACATGGGGTTGGTAGCCAATGGACTCGAAGAAGGTAAGCGCACCTTCGTAATACTCAATGGCTTTTGTGTAATTACCTAAATAGTTATAGGTGTCGCCTAAGCTCTCTTCTAACAATCCATTAAAAAAGGGGTTGTTTAAAATGACGAGATTTTTATAAGCATCTTGCAGTATTAGGGTGGCCCGGTAGTAGTCTCCGGAAAGTGCAAATCCGTAACCTAACTCTCTAATAGCAAGCACGTAAATAGTACTGTTAGGCTCTTCTTTAGCGACTTCAACTGCATACTTCAGCGTGTCGATAGCGCCAGAAATATTGCCTGTTTGATGCATCCGGCTCCCTTTTAAATAAAGCCATAGTGCATTTTGTTCGTTGGTCATCACATTGGTGAATATTGCGACAGTGGCAAGGGTGGCATCCATTTCTTTGTATAAGGTTAATACACTCTCGGTTTGGGCTTTTCGTAACAACAGCCAAACTTTGCCGTCATCACTGAAGTCATTTGACTGCGCAAGTGTGACTAATTTTCGGTAGGTTTGCTGAGGGTATAGAAAAATAGCATTTTCAAAGTCGTGTAATGCATTTTCACTAATTGTGCCTGGCATAGTGTCAGAAACAGGTACTGCTGTAGGTGCGGTATCAAGAGTTGCAGACACAGGAAAAGAAAGGCTAACCAGCACCCCCCAAATGGCGAAAAGCATCAAAAAACAGATGCGTCTATGTACTACAGCCAAAAAAAGCCCTCCGAATGGCTACAAACTTGCTTAATTAACCTGCAATCTGGCACTAGGTTAGTATGAAAAGTGTTCGGAGTGAAGCGACATTTTTGCTTATTTTGTAAAGACTAAAGTTTGCCAACTGACACCTTGGCGGTGCAGTTTGTCGCTAGAGTCTGTGTTATGAATTAAGGTTAAGCCACAGGATTTTGCGAACTCGATGGTGTCCCTTGCATTAACCGGATTAGCCACCCGTTCGTCATCAAATTTCCCGTGTCGCAAAGTAATGACTAGGAGCCCTTCGGTTAAAAGCAATTGGCTACATCGTTGCAAGCTTTGTTGTTGCTGAACGTGGGTTAAGTGCATCCATACCGCGCTAATCAAAATTAACCCGTAGTGTTGCTTTTTCTGTGATGTGAGTAAGGGCAGGGTATCTTTAATCCACGTTACTGACTCTCCCGTAAAGGCAATGCCTGATTGCATTAGCGCGGTTGCAGGCTCAATAGCGGTTACGTGATTTCCCAAATCGGCCAGCGCTTTCGCGTCTCTGCCTGCTCCTGCACCTATGTCTAAGATAGTGGTATGGGTTAGCGACGGTATATGTGACAACCAATCGCCATGTACATCCTCAAATGCAACACTAGTGTATTGTGAAGCAAGCTTTGAAGCGTGCTGGTGGTAATACGCGATGTGTTTATTGTACTTCATGGTGTTAGCTGTTCTTTTGAAATGTGTTTAACCACTTGGCTAAAATCGCCAAGGGCATGTGATGCCTGTTCTGTCCAATGCCAAAACAAAGGCACACCTAATTGTTTGCTAGGAAATAGCGAGATGAGCTGACCCGATGCCACTTCTTGTTTAACTTGTAAGGTTGGCAATAACGCCCACGCTACGCCTTCTACGGCCATTTTTGCAAACCCATGAGATGACGGATACCAATGACATGTGGTTAGCGACGGCGGAAAGTCTAAACATTCTCGCTGATAGTCGGTGAGTAGGGTGACATCAAATTCGTCATAAAGTAACCCCGGTGTGCCCATTACTCGTTCAGGGTTTATGTCATTTTGAAGGTAACGCTGTATAAATCCAGGCGAAGCATAGAGTTGATAATTCATAGTACCAAGCCTTGCTGATTGCCCGCCGGTAATGGGAGTGCCAGTTTGGCTAATGCAGGCCATGACTTTACCTTGCTGCAATAAGGTGCGGGTTTGGGTTTGATCAGCATTATAAATATGTACGGGGTTAGAACGCATTTCACTAAATCTTGCCATCACCTCAGTAAACCAGGTCGCCAGCACATCGTTGTTTACTGCAACACTCAGTGGCGAAGCATGGTCAGCCGCCCCGCTGCGTGTGGTTAGCTGCTCTTCTAACACACTCACTTTTTGCACGTGAGACAAGAGTTGTTCGCCAAGTGGCGTGGCTTTAAGCGGTTTCATGCGCACTAAAACCGGCCCGCCCACTTGTTGCTCTAATCGCTTTATCTTTTGTGAAACTGCCGACTGAGTCAGGTTGAGCGCTTGAGCGCCGCGCTCAAAACTGCCGTAGCGTAGCACTTCGCGAAAACTGTGTAGGGCAGCATAATCAAGCATGATGAAAGCAAGCACTCTTATTTAAATAGGTATTCCCAGTATTATTAATTAATTTAATAGCAAAGAAAAATTATTAATTTAATTTAGTTTGAAAGAGTAGCTAAAATCAACGCCTATTTTTTATTCATTCAATTTTTGAGGTTTAGTTCATGTTTGCGGCAGCGTTGAGTGGTTTTGTGATGGGCGGCACCCTAATAATCGCCGTCGGTGCGCAAAATAGTTTTTTAATCGAACAGTCTTTGAAGCGTCAATGGACCGGGTTGTTCGTACTGCTGTTTATAGTGAGCGATGCCATTTCTATCAGCTTAGGAGCAATGGGATTCGGGTTGCTGTTACAAGAATATCCTTTGTTGGTATCAGTCACTAAGTGGGCGGGCGTTATCTTTCTTTTGTGGTTCGCGTTTAACAAACTCAAAGCCTCTATGGCTGATGATGCGTTGGTACTTGAAATGTCGAAGAAGCAAACGTCATTTAAGCGTGCGTTTCTGATTGCTATGGCGGTGACGTGGTTGAATCCTCATTTTTACTTAGATACGCTGCTATTAATGGGTAACTTGGCCAGCCAGTGGCAGCTAAATAAATGGTGGTTTGTCCTCGGTGCAGTTTGGGCATCTATCGTATGGTTTGTTGGGCTAAGTACCCTCACCGCTAAATTTGCGCACCATATGCAGCGCCCGTCATTTTGGCGTTGGTTTAACCGCTTAAACGCAGCGGTACTAGGGGCGGTAAGCATTCAATTGGCTAGCTTGTAGTATAAAAATATTAGTGAAAGCTTTTCGGTAAGCAGCCAATCGCAAGAAGGAGAGGCATATGAGCTGGATTTATTTGATTGTGGCTGGCTTATTAGAAATAGGTTGGCCGGTGGGGTTAAAGCTATCTCAAGAAGCTGAAACCCGCGTGCTGGGGATACTGTTAGCCGTAGGTTTTATGGCGGCCAGTGGTTTTTGTTTATGGATGGCGCAAAAAAATATTCCGATAGGTACTGCTTACGCGGTGTGGACTGGCATAGGTGCGGCGGGTACGTTTCTAGTTGGGGTTGTATTTTATGGCGATCCGACTTCTGTCGCGCGCTACTTTGGCGCAGCACTTATCGTGGCGGGCGTAGTGGTATTGAAATTAGCCCACTAACCCCACTAAAAGAATGTGGCGTTTAAAAAAGCTCAGGGAATACCTGAGCTTTTTTGTGTGCGGCTAACAGTAGCGATTAGTTAGCGTCTAGTTAGGGTTTAGCTGGGCGCGAAGTGCAGTTAAAAAGGTGTCGATGCGTTCGGCGTTTTTACCTAAATCGCTTTTTCCAACCCGAGATTTACTGCGAATATCTACAAGGGTGTTATCGTCTTTTGCTTTTAGGCGAATAACCACATCATCTTTGAATCCAAACCACTGGGTGGTGTCAGTCGCTTCTAATGTATAGGGCAATGCGCCATCGGACACACGCTCCCAGCCTAATACGTCAATAGTTTGTTCACTAGCTGCAAAGACTTCATCAATGCTTTGCGCCAATAATTGGGTTCTAATTTCAGGGTAAGCATCGATTTGCTGACGTGTTACCTCACCACCCTCGTAAGTAATAGGGTTAGGTGCATTTTCACGTAGCGGCGCAATAGCCACAAACGCCGGAGGGTTGGTCACATCGGTAGTGATATCGTGAATAGGCGGTACGGTACTGGCTTTGCCCATCATGCTAACAGGCATGGCGACAGCAATTAACGCTAATATAGCGAAAACAAACGTACTGCCCCAGCTGACGCTTTTACGTTTTATTAGTACTTGTAGAATGATAAGTATAATGGCTGCGCCACCCACATATACGCCATAGCGCAGAGAGGTAAATGCGGTGCCTAAATCAACGCCTGCGTACTGATATAGCGGGCCTGGTAATACCACCATTAAAAATCCAATAATGCTGGTCAGTGCAATGAGTGCTTTCAAGTGAGCTCCTAATTATTATTGTTGCTTTGTATAACATAACTTTAACAGTCATTGGGCGCTTTTGGTTCAAATTTTCCACTAAATTTGCGAGTAAAGCGCTTGATCCGTCGCAAAAACCTTTGCAAGCAGTGAAAGGACGAAGGAGTCAGAAGCACTAGTGGCGTTTACATAAGGGGAATAGAGTAACTTCTGCTATGCTATATGCTGATACAAACATGAGGTTTACTATGGGGAATGCCCAAGAGATCCCTTCTTTTAATGCGACGAATGCACAGAAAGTGGAAGTGCTGTTAGACATACTTTCCACAAAAAAAGCAGAGTTTGAAGAAGGGATGACAGAGTATGCGCTAATTTCGCAACTTAAGTCGCCACCCTATCAGTTGTTCAATGACAACGCGCTGCGCGATTCCCTAGCATTGTTTAATACCCACTTCATCTTGTTTCATACCCTATATTTGCTTAGAAATCTCTGGCGTGATGCCTCGGTGGGTGAGCTAGATATTCATACTACACGCATCATTCTATTGCCCTTGAAAGCGAGTAGTCAAAGCGCCTCTGTGAGAAACGCCACTACATTAGATAAAAGCGATCCGCTTGCAGAGTACTACCTGAACTGGCAAAACTTGGCCAGCACTGGTGAAGCTGATGTAGAGGCTTTATTGAATGGCTTTTGGCAGCGAATGATGGGGGCTGAGCCCGCTTTCGATTCAAAAGAAAGTATTGTGCAATGTCACACTTTACTCAACTTAGAGGAGTCTGTGTCAATCACGTTACCGACGCTTAAGAGGCATTACAAGAAGCAGTTGGCAACAGTGCACCCAGACAAAGGAGGTAGCCACGAAGCAGCGCAAAATGTTATTTCGGCGTACCAAACCTTATTGCGGTATTACGGGCTCTAATACTAAAAGTTGAATGAAAAGCGTGTTTTACAACCTTAGGGTACCGCTACAGTATAAAAATACTGCAACTGACCGATAAGATCAGCACCTTTAACTCCCTTTACTTTTAATCTTTAGTATAAGCGCGCACAATGTAAAGCTTGTGTCAGATATGTCATGAATAGGGTGTCCCATTATTCATACTGGCCGATGAGTAACCCTTTCGTCACAGTAAATTGATACGTTGTGCGTTACTGCGATGTCGCGCCGCATTTGAAGCATACGATCTCATTAGTCCAGTTGATGTGATCGGGCTGAGTAATGCCAATGTATTTATAACTCGGCGCATGGAAGTTACCTACGTTAATACAGGCCCAAAATTTAAGTTTACCGGTTAAACGTTCTCGTTTGCCGGTAATCGTTAGTTTTTAAATTCGAGAAATTATTATGAAACGCGTTTTTTATGTCATCACTACCCTAGCTTTGTTGGTAGGTGCGATTGGGTGTTCGTCTGAGTCTGAACAGGCGGGCGCAGGGCAGCAAGCCATGCCGCCACAGTCTGTATCGGTGCTTACTATTGCACGCCAAGCGGTAACCCATGAAATGATTCTGCCAGGAAGGGTTACGCCATCTCGTCAGTCTCAGGTTCGCCCTCAGGTTGATGGAGTGATTACAGAGCGTTTATTTGAAGAAGGTGCGCAGGTTGAAAAAGGCCAGCAACTTTATCAAATTGATGATGCGCGTTATCGTGCTCAATTAAACAGCACCATTGCTGACGTTAAAAGTGCACAAGCGAATTTAAAAACCTTAGAAGCGAAAGCTCGCCGCTACGATGACCTAATTAAACAAAATGCCATCAGTCGCCAAGAATACGACGATGTTATTGCGCAAAAGGAACAAGCACAGGCAGCGATTAGTGTTGCTCAAGCGGCGGTAGATTTAGCACGAGTTAACTTAGGCTATACCAAGGTGTATGCGCCAATTAGCGGCCGTATCAGTCGCTCGTTTGTGACAGAAGGTACACTCGCGACCACAAACCAAACGCAGCAACTTGCCACTATTACGCAGTTAAACCCTATCTTCATCGATATGCAGGAGTCGGGTCGAGCCATACTGACCCTTCGCCAAGCCATGCAAGAACAAGGCTCGATGCCTGTGGAATTGACTGTGGACGAGGCCACGGGTAAGAAATACGAACACATAGGTAGCGTGAAGTTTTCGGAAGTTACCGTGGATGAAAGTACCGGTTCAGTCGCCCTTCGCGCCGAAATGCCAAATCCAGACGGGTTGTTGTTACCAGGCTTATTCGTGAAAGGCCACGTTATTACCGGTACAGAACAGGCTCTACTAGTACCGCAGCGCGCTACGATGCGTCAACAAGACGGTTCATTGTCAGTCTATGTGGTGAACAGTAATGACGTGGTAGAAGCGCGTGCACTAAAAACTAGCGACATCTACAAAGACCAATATATTGCCACCTCGGGTATCAAAGAGGGCGATAGACTTATTGTTTCTGGTTACCAAAAAGTGAAACCTGGCAGTAAAGTAAACACCAGCGAGTGGCAGTCATCGTCACGCGGCTCACGTTAAGATAGGATTAGTTTACTATGGCTCGCTTTTTTATCGACAGACCCGTCTTTGCGTGGGTACTTGCAATTATTACGATGATGGCAGGTGTACTTGCCATTTATACCCTGCCAATTGAGCAATACCCTAAAGTTGCGCCACCCACGGTGACGATTACTGCAACTTACCCAGGGGCTTCAGCAGAAACTGTTGAGAACTCGGTCACGCAGGTGGTTGAGCAAAACTTATCAGGCATCGATAACTTACGTTATTTCTCTGCCAGTAGCTCAAATAGCAGTATGTCTATTAGCCTTACTTTTGAGCCGGGAACTGACCCAGATATTGCGCAAGTTCAAACTCAAAATAAAGTGCAAGCGGCACTGCCATTGCTGCCGACACAGGTGCAGCAACAAGGTGTCACGGTTGCAAAGTCAAACTCAGCGTTTTCGTTAGCCATTGGTTTTTATGACGAAACGGGGCAAATGAGTCAGTACGACTTAAGTGATTTATTGGTATCTCAATTTCGCGATTCAGTCTCCCGTGTTAACGGCGTGGGAAGCGTGCGGGTATTTGGTGCCCAGCGTTCAATGCGAATCTGGTTAGATCCAGACAAACTGTACAGCTACAACTTAACGCCGGTAGATGTACAAGCTGCTGTAGAAGTGCAAAACACCGATGTATCTGCGGGGCAACTCGGGGGCTTACCTGCCATTCAAGGCCAGCAAATTAATGCGACTATTCAAGCTCAGTCACGCTTACAAACCGTCGATGATTTTGAAAGCATCGTGCTGCGGGTAAATACCGATGGTTCTCAAGTTCGAGTTCGCGATGTTGCACGGGTTGAACTAGGTGCAGAAAGCTACGATGTAATCGTTCGATACGACCGTCACCCTGCCTCAGGTATGGCGATTAGCTTAGCGTCAGGTGCGAACGCGCTAGATACTATCAATGCGGTAAAGCAACGAGTTGAAGAGCTACGAGTCAACCTACCAGACAGCGTAAAAGTGGTTTATCCGGTAGATGCTTCACCCTTTATCGAATTGTCGATTGAGTCAGTGGTACACACGCTGATTGAAGCTGTGGTTTTGGTATTCTTCGTCATGCTGCTATTTTTGCAGAATTGGCGCGCTACCCTTATTCCTACTATCGCGGTTCCGGTGGTATTGCTAGGTACCTTTGCAGTACTACTGGCATTTGGTTACAGCATTAACGTATTAACTATGTTTGCCATGGTGCTAGCCATTGGTTTGCTAGTGGATGACGCTATTGTCGTGGTTGAAAACGTTGAACGTATTATGGAAGAAGAGGGCTTACCGCCCGCTGAAGCCACTAAAAAATCCATGACACAAATTACCGGTGCGCTAGTAGGTATTGCCGCGGTGTTATCGACGGTATTTATTCCTATGGCCTTTTTCAGTGGTTCTGCTGGGGCTATTTATCGCCAGTTCTCAATTACTATCGTGTCTGCCATGGGCTTTTCGGTTTTGGTGGCAATTATATTGTCGCCTTCATTGTGTGCCACGCTGCTAAAACAACACGATCCTGAACATGACAAAGACAAAGGCTTCTTTGGTTGGTTTAACCGCACATTCAACAAAGGCCGCGACCGCTATCAGCGTACCACTACCCACATGGCGAAACGTGCTAAGCGTTACTTTGCGGTATACGGTATTTTAGTCGCCGGAATGGCATATATCTTTGCCCAATTACCTGGTGCATTCTTACCCGATGAAGATCAAGGCCGCCTAATGGTGCTAATAAGTACGCCTCCTGGTGCAACTGCTGGGCGTACCTTAGAGTCGGTTAAAAAGGCAGAAGACTTTTTCTTAGACCAAGAGCAAAGTGCGGTTAACGGATTATTTACGGTTGTCGGTTTTAGTTTTGCTGGCCAAGCTCAAAATGCCGGTATGGGTTTTGTAAACTTGAATGACTGGAGTGTACGAGATGAAAGTGACTCAGCATTTGCGCTGGTAGGTCGCGCCTTTGGCGCATTTAGTCAAATTGAAGATGCTTCTGCATTTCCTATTGTGCCACCGCCCATTATGGAATTAGGTAACGCCACAGGCTTTGATATGCAGCTTGTGGATCGTGGAAGTAATGGTCATGTGGCCTTGATGAATGCCCGCAATCAATTGTTAGGCATGGCTGCGCAAAACCCTAAACTAGCTGGTGTTCGCCCCAATGGATTAAGCGACGTGCCTCAGTTTAAGGTGAATATAGACAGTGAAAAAGCATCTGCGTTGGGGTTAAACCTAAGTGAAATAAACAGTGCACTGCAAATTGCGTGGGGCTCAAGTTACGTAAACGACTTTATTGATAAAGGCCGTATAAAACGCGTTTATATGCAAGCGGATGCAAAATATCGCATGTCGCCAGACGATTTAGACAAGTGGTTTGTGCGTAACGCCGACGGAGACATGGTGGCCTTCAGTACCTTCGCGTCTACTGAGTGGGTGTATGGCTCGCCGAAATTAGAGCGTTTTAACGGTATATCATCGGTCAACATTCAAGGTAGCCCCGCTGAAGGTATTTCATCTGGTGAAGCCATGGAGGAGATGGAGAAGCTAGTCGCTCAATTGCCTGATGGTTATGCCATTGAATGGTCCGGCCTATCTTTTGAAGAACAACAAGCAGGCTCGCAAGCGCCTATGCTGTATGCTATTTCTATTCTCATTGTATTTTTATGTCTAGCGGCATTGTATGAGAGTTGGTCTGTGCCCTTTGCAGTAATGCTAGTGGTACCTTTGGGTATATTAGGGTCGGTAACGGCTGCGTTCTTATTCAATTTACCAAACGATGTTTACCTACAAGTTGCGTTTTTGACCACAGTGGGTCTGGCGGCGAAAAATGCCATTCTTATTGTTGAGTTCGCGAAAGAGCAATACGAAGAAGGCATTGATTTAATGACGGCGGTATCAAATGCGGCTTCTCAGCGTTTTCGCCCCATATTAATGACATCTATGGCCTTTATACTCGGTGTAACACCGCTGGCAATGGCTAGCGGTGCAGGTTCAGCAAGCCAAAACGCGATAGGTATTGCGGTGATGGGGGGCATGTTTGCTGCCACCTTCTTAGCCATTTTCTTTGTACCTATGTTCTACGTGATGGTTGAAAAGCTGTTTCATAAACAAGATAAATAACTTAGACGTTGAGGTTTTACGATGACTACTGTCATTTTTTCTCATGGAAAAGAAAGTGGCCCTTGGGGCAGTAAGATCACTACATTGTCTAACGTAGCTAGCGATGTTGGCTTTGATGTTATTAGTGTGGATTATCAGGATTTACCTTCGCCAGAAGATCGCATCACCCGATTGGTTGATACGGTAGAAGCGCAAGGCAATGAAGTTATACTGGTAGGATCTAGTATGGGCGGTTACGTGTCTTTGGTGGCCGCTGAGCGTGTGTCTGCACGGGGTTTATTTTTACTAGCGCCGGCGCTGTATATGCCAAGCTACGAAGTGCAAGAATATAACTACACCGGAAAAACGAGTGTAATCCACGGCTGGAATGATGATGTCATTCCTGTTAGCCACAGTATAGATTATGCGAAGTTGCGTAATTCTCAGTTGTTACTGCTAGAAGACGGTCACAGACTGTCGAAAAGCATGTTTGCGATATCGCCTTTCTTTCGCAATTGGTTGCATCCGTTTACACTGAACTAACGGAAGCTTTGCTGCTGTAACGTTTTTCCTGTTGTCTTACCAGCTTGGTAACGCACAACAGGAAAAATGTGTCATTATAGCGGTACAGATTAGCGGGAATAAGGCCGAGGGTATGGCAATAGGTTTACCGTCTGAACCAGATTGGAAAGCGCTGATAAAGTCGGGTTGTCGATTATTTGTGGGTGGTAATGCATCAGTACCTTACGCACTGATTCAGCACCTAATTGATAATAGCGATGGCTTTAGCGATATTGAACTAGTACACATGCTTGCACTTGGCGATACGCGCTGGGTCAATGATGAGTACAAAAATCTATTTAAAGCCAATACCTTCTTTATTGGTGGTCAAGCGATGCGGCAAGCTGTTGATGAAGGCCGAGCCGATTACACCCCAGTTTTTCTCTCTGAAATTTCAAGTTTGTTTAGTGATGGCACGCTGTCTTTAGACGCCGCGCTGGTAAATGTAAGTCCTCCTGATGAATTCGGCTATTGCTCCTTAGGTGCGGCGGTTGATATTGCCATGTCGGCAGTGCGTCAAAGTAAATATGTGATTGCACAAATTAACCCGCAAGTTCCCCGAACGGCTGGTCATTCCTATATTCACGTCAGTGAAATTACCGCATGTATTGAAGCGAACGAACCCTTAGTTGAAGTTATGCCGCCACCTATTGATAGCGTGGCCGAACGTATTGGGCAGTACGTTTCCATGTTGGTTGATGATGGCGCTACCTTGCAATTTGGTATTGGTAAAATTCCAAGTGCCACCCTTAAATACCTGTGCCATCACAAAGATTTAGGTATTCACAGCGAAATGCTTACCGACAGTATTATTGAGTTGTTAGCATCAGGTGCGGTTACTAATAAGAAAAAAACCTTCCACCCAGGCAAGGTGGTAACCAGTTTCGCTATTGGTACCCGTAAGCTCTACGATTTAATCGATAACAACCCGCATATTGAATTTTACCCTAGCAGTTATGTGAATAAACCCACCAATGTTGCCAAGAACGACAATATGGTGGCGATTAATAGTGCGTTGGAAGTCGATTTAACGGGGCAGGTGGTTGCCGACTCGCTAGGATATGATTTTTATAGTGGTATTGGGGGGCAGGTCGATTTTGTAACAGGCGCATCTATTAGCAAAGGGGGGAAAGCCATTATTGCGCTGCCATCAACGGCAAAAAATGAAACCATATCTCGCATTACGCCACGTCTTGCTGAAGGGGCTGGGGTAGTAACCTCGCGGGGCAACGTGCAATATGTTGTTACCGAGTACGGTATTGCGTCTCTTAAAGGTAAAAGTATTCGTGAGCGAGCGCTAGAGCTTATTCGAGTAGCGCACCCTAAGTTCAGATCTCAGCTATTGGAAGAAGTCAGGCAGCATTATTGGGTACCGCATTACCAAGAAAAGTACCCGACAGATATTCCCGAGCTAGGCGCTATTCAGCTTAAACGGCTAAATATTCAAGGCGAAAAATTTTATATGCGCCCGCTGAATCCCGCTGATGAACGCCGCCTTCAAGAGTTTTTTTATTCGCACACCAAAGAAACCCTGCGACTTCGCTACAACTACGACCCCAAACAAATGTCGAGAGAGAAGTCGTGTAACTTGGTGAGTGTAGATCAAACCTCTGACGTGGCCTTGTGCATAGTGCGCCAAGAAGGGTCTCGAATTACCATTCATGCCGTGGGCCGGTTTTATTACAACGCCAGCAATAACTCCTGTGAAGTGGCGTTTGTTACCCGAGAAACACAGCAGGGTAAAGGCATGGCAAGTCGGCTGTTGAACGAACTCATTCGTATAGCGAAAGCGCGTGAAATAAATCAAATGGTGGCCTATGTCAGGGGAGAAAATACCCCCATGATCACAATCTTTGAACAAATGCAGTTTAAACGGCTTTTTACCGGTGACCCCAGTGACGTTGAATTGGTATTAAACGTGAGTGAGTTACCATGACCATTCGAATTTATCGCACTAAACATGGCGTTAAACATGACTTAGGCTCAGAGCATCCTGAGTCGCCAGATAGGTTATATGCAATAGACGACCAGCTATTAGCATCGGGTTTAGAAATGGTGTGTGAACACGCGGATGCAAAGCCTATCGCTGAGGCTTACCTTACCTTGGCGCATAGCCCAGAGTACGTGCAAAGTGTATTTGCCCGGGCGCAGCATCTGTCTGCATCAGCAAAAGCACACCCTGATGCAAATCATAAAGACAACAACCCAGTCACTTGGTTAGATGATGATACCGGCATGATGGAATATACTTTGCCCGCCGCATTAGAATCGGCAGGGGCAGGTTGTAATGCCGTAGATTGGGCCATGCAGGGCGATGATAGGCAGGCCTTTTGTTTAGCGCGTCCGCCTGGGCATCATGCTACCTACGATGGCTCAATGGGCTTTTGCCTATTTAATAATGTAGCCATAGCTGCACGCTATGCTCTACAAAACTATCAGCTTTCTCGTGTGGCAATTATCGATTTCGATGTTCATCACGGTAATGGCACTGAAAATATTATCGCAGGGGATCAACGCATCATGATGTGTTCTAGTTTTCAGCACCCGTTTTATCCTCATAGCGGTGCGCCTGTGTCAGCAAGCAATATTTTATCTGTGCCTATAGAAGCGGGTTCTACCGGCGAAGTATTTCGAGAAAAAGTATCCCATTGGTTTAATGCGCTAGAGAATTTTCATCCCGAGCTTATCTTTATATCGGCAGGATTTGATGGCCATGCTGAAGACCCTATGGCGCATCTTCGCCTTACCGAAGATGACTATTTTTGGGTGAGCCAGCGCATCAGGCGAGTTGCTGATATATGCTGTAATGGCCGTGTTGTGAGTACGCTTGAGGGGGGGTATGACTTAAGTGCGCTTGGGCGCAGTGTGGTGGCACATTTGAAAGGGCTATCTCACCCCTAACCGTGCGGGCTGCAAAAACACCCATCAGCTTCGGTTTTCACCACGGCATTGATGTAAGACGAACTTGTTGCATACCCGCTAATTTCATCCACTAAATTTTTACCGGTAAAACAACCGTACCCCGTAGCGTAAGGCCCTAAATAGCGAAGGTTATACTGGGTGTCTACAACAATAAGGGTAGGTACCGAAGGCAATATAGAGGCGAGTTCTGGCACATCTTCAATGTCTAGCGTCAAGCCGCTGTAGCCTAATTGACCTAGGTTGTTGATCAGCTGAGTTTGATGAGAATCGGTAAGGGTGTCGCAATAACACTTTTCCTGCGTACCCACATGAACAATACTGCCAGCAGGCACATCATAGTCTTTAAGCAGAGATATCAACGAAGCGTCAAAGGTGACGCTTGTTGATTGATGCAGCAAGGTGCCTTTAGGGTCGAACTCAGAAATTTGACGCTGGCTATAAAACAAAACAGCACTTAGTAAACTAATTGCCCATACCAGCAACAGCGTCCAACTTCCCTTTTTCGACATTACAGCTTAAAGCGACCTATAGCACCGCGCATTTGTTGTGAAATTTGAGACAAAATTTCCACTTCTGCTGACAACGATTCCGCCGTAGCGAGCTCTTCAGAAGTCAGTTCACTTAACCGAGCTGTACTTTGTGCGATGGAAGCCGATGCGGTTTCTTGCTCAACGGCAGAGGTCGCAATTTCAGTCATGCTTTCACTGGCAAACTGAATTTGCGTGGTGATTTCAGACATTGCTTGGGTAGCAGTATCAGCCGACAGTACAGCTTCATCAACAAGCTGAATACAGGTTTGCATCTGGTCTACCGAACTTGCCGTTTGACTTACTAATTGCTCGGTTACCGAGGTGATTTGATCAGCACTTTCTTTTGAACGAATGGCCAAGGTACGCACTTCATCAGCAACCACTGCAAACCCTCTACCGTGCTCACCAGCACGCGCCGACTCGATGGCCGCGTTTAGCGCCAGTAGGTTAGTCTGCTCTGCTACTGACGTTATGGCACGCATGGCTTCTGAAATGTGTGAACATTGTTCGTTAAGTGCAGTGTTAGTTTTTGCGGCATCATTTAGCGTACTACGCAGCGAATCTATGGTTCGACTGGTGGACACGATAGAGTCGCGAGTTGAACCTGAAGAGGCCTCTGCCGCAGACGCTTTGTCACTAGCGCGGGTTGTCTGTTCGGCAGACATTTGCATGGTTTGCGCAATTTCTTCAGACGAAGCAGACACCATGGCAATTTCTTGGTCGGTATTGCGGCTAATCTCAAACATATTGCTAGCCGCCGTTTCCATTTTCTCACAACCTTTAACGACTTCATTCATTAATGAAGACGCTAAAGCAACCAAGTCTTTAACTTGGTCAATAAGTTCGCCAAATGGACGAAGTATTTCGTTTTCTCTCTCAAAGGATACAGATAAATCTATTTGCCCTTCAGATTTCTGCATATTCTCTATAGCGATACGTAACTCTGCGGCGCCAGCACCTTCTTGATGGGCTTGTTTGGTCATGTACATCAAAAGGCCACCTTCCGCTACTGCAAAAGCCGCGTGCATTAATAATATAGGGAACGTTAGGTCTCCCTCTTGAAAGATAAATACAGGAGCACCTTGCGTAGCAAGAATATAAAAGCTGATGTGATGTACCGCAACCACGGCAGTGGCGGTTGCAATAACCTTCCAGTCTCTGAAATAAGAAAGAAACGCCAGTGTCACGAATATTTCAAAGTGCATTTCAATAAGCCCGAAGGTTTGATGAATATGCAGCGCTGTGAGTAATTGTATGCCAATGGCAACCGCACGACGGCTAATAACCGACTGGGGCTGTTGAAAGCTGAAGTAAAGAGGTAGAGCAGCGATAGGAATGCCAAGCACCACGGCAGTGAAGATATCGCCTGTCACGAAGCCAATAACAAAAGAAATGACTAGTTGGATCAGTATTACCACTCGAAAGATCTTGTGTCCTTCTAGTATCCAAGGGTACTGCATATTGTTTTCTCTCCACTAAAGCAGTTTGCCTAAGTGTAGGCAAGAAATGCAAAGCGCGCTATTTTGACCAATCATACGATTAAAAAAATTAAAATCTATTAGCCTTTGTACTAATGCGTTGAATGTTAATTATTTTTAATGAATTTTAATGGTTGGTTAAACGCTAGCTACAGCCAGCGCTTCCACAGCATCGCTACCAACATGCAGATGCTTAGCGCTCCCATTCCAAGCATTAAATATAAAAAAGCATTGGCAGATTCGGTACCCGGTAATCCGCCTACGTTCATGCCGAACACACCCGTTAAAAACGACAAGGGCAAGAAAATCGCCGTTACCATCGACAATACGTACATGCGCACGCCTTGTTGTTCCGCTATTCGGTTTCGCAATTCGTCTTGAAGTACAATTGCTCTTTCTCGCAATAAGTCCATATCTTCTACATACCGGCTCATGCGGTCGGTTTGCTCACGCAGTTCAAAACTCTGATTTTGCGATAACGCATCGGGTAAACGAAGTAGGGCATCTAACGCATCACGTTGTGGCGCAAGGTAGCGCCTGATAGATGCGGCTTGGCGTCTTACAATAGATAAATTTTGCCTATCTTCCTTTCGAAGTTGTTCACGGGTTTCAAACCCTACTAGGCTCTCGTCCATTTCATCTACCGTGTCCAAAATGGTGTCAGCGACTTTTGTGATCATGTTCAGCAATAGTGCTGATGGGCTTATAGGTACCTGTGCCGAAGCTATTTCATCTCGAAGGTTTTGAATGGAGGCTAATCGCCTGTTTTTACGCCGAGCACTTACAATAATATTTTTGTTGTACCACGTACGTAGCGACACCATATCTTCTGGGTCGGCATCAGGGTTTTTATTGATGCCTCGCAAATACACCAAGGTTCCCTGATGTAGGGTCATGGCTCTTGGCCTTGTCTCTAAAGCAAGTAAGCTGTCTATAACCGTTTGGTGTAAGCCACTAGATTGCAATAAGGTGCCAGCGTCTTCAGCATCTGATTGGACATGCAACCAAAGGTATTCATCGCTGAACGAACATTGTGCTAAGGCGTCGGGAATGGCTTTCGCTTCAATGGTTTTAGTTTCACCATTGGGAGATAGTAAATAAGCCCATAATAAGGCTTGAGGAGTTGAGGCTGCGTGCATATGAACCATTACCATCAGAAAAAGTTACCTCATACTACGCAGAGATAAAGCCGCTTGCCATCTAAAAACAAACGCGCCTGTATGAACAAGGCGCGTTTGGTTTTTACGTTGGTGGCGTGTTTGCCTCAACCGGTTTAGTCTCAACCTACTTCTGTGAATGAGATTTGCTTTGCCCGCTTCTGTTACGGTTAACGTTGCTTTGCCTGCTTACGCTTCTCTCTCGACTTACGCTTCTGTCACGACTAGTGCTGCGATCAACATTTCGTGTAGCACGTTGTTGCGACATTGACGAACGGTTAGACGCTGTACGAGTATCCCTAGTTTGCGTATTTCTAGCGCTAGTTTGCGCCCGCTTTACATGAGTAGAAGCGCCTTGCTGGTACTTCTGCCCTGAAGCCTTATTACTCTCACGCTTCATGGTCTTAGTAGTCGTGACTGTTCGTGGTGTTTTTAACTGCTTGTTTGCCACATTTACATTGCGCGAAGTTTGCCCTTTAAGTTGGTTATTGTGTTGTATGTTTCGATGATTATTTTGAGAAATGCTTGTCTGCGTGTGCCTTGAAGACTTAGCGTTGATAACCCTAGTGTTACCACGCTCGTTGCTTCTTACTTTCACTGAACGATTGGCGCTATATCGTTTAGGCGCACTATGTACTACGCGGTTAGAGTAGCGGGCTCTGCGGTGGTCAGCATTATGCTGCCAGCGCTGATAACCTTTGCTATAAACGCGTTTATTGGGGGTGCCTCTGTAATAATGGCGCACTGGTTCTCTGTGGATCACTACATGGCGATTGCTCCAACGAATACCACCAAAATAGAAGAAGCTTGAAAGCCTAACTTGCGGTGCCCAGAAAAAATTCCCGCGATGACGGTAGCTAACCCTATGATGCCAGTGCACAGGCGCTATGGCATGAGACCAAAGCCCAAACACAATAAGCGGGTCGTAGTAAGGCACGTAAACCACATCTCTATGGCGAGGTGCGATAACAATCACGCTGCGCTCTTGTTCTATCTCACGTTCGACTTCAAGATAATCATTCGATTGTAAGTTACCGGTGTTAAGGGCGTGTTGGCGAAGCAACTGCACTCTATCCAGTACACGGGCTTCACTAATTAGCACGTTATCACCAAGTTGCTGTAACCAATTAAGATCTTCGGCCATGGTGTGCAGAATATCGGTAAATGCAGCCAAGGCTTTTACACTCGGATCCCAAGTAACCGGGTCTAGCGCTTGCTCTACTTGTTCAGGGGTAAGGTGCAAATTGCTTTGACGCCACCTGTCTGCTGCCACTACATCAAGAGGGTAGGTGGCCGCAATCATAATATGAGTAAGCAAGGTGTCAGGGTAAAGTGCAATAGGCGCAAGTAAGCTATCTAGCTCAGCGTCTGAATACTGGTAGTTATCTACCTTAGTTTCTGGCTCAACTGATGCTGAAGCCAGCATGGGGAATGAAGTAGATAGGGTTCCCATGGCTACGAGTAAAGCTAAAGTCAGTTTTTTCATACGTTCTCCTTACATTACTCTGCATGGAAATGCTTAAACTAAGCACTTTTTACAGGCAATGTCACAAAGTCTGTATGTGTTATAACGCTTCTGGTATTAACGTAACCTGAACCAACCTGAATTAATGTTATTCAGGTTGGAATAGATTGAATGGAAAAGTGACTTACTTAAAAGAGTGGGGGTCGAATGCATGTCCAAGTTTTTCAGTCTTGGTTTTGATGTAGTTCTTATTGTCTTTTGTAATACCATGATCGATAGGTTTACGTGCCACTACATCAATGCCTAACGATTTTAACGCCGCTAGCTTCTTGGGATTATTGGTCATCAACTCAACGCGCTGTACACCCAAGGTATCAAGCATTAGCTTACAAATATCATAGCTACGTAAGTCGGCATCAAAACCTAAATGTTCGTTGGCTTCAACCGTATCCATGCCGCTATCTTGTAAATTATAAGCGCGAATTTTATTCAGCAACCCAATACCACGACCTTCCTGACGAAGGTAAAGCAACACACCAAAACCATTTTCGGCAATGTTTTGCATGGCTTTTTCTAACTGAAAACCACAGTCGCAACGGGTGCTGAAAAGTGCATCTCCCGTTAGACACTCAGAATGAATGCGGATCGGCACTACATCGTTTTCTTTCCATTCACCATAGGAAAGCGCCACGTGCTCCTGTCCACTGGTTTCAACGAAACCATGGATTTTAAAATTACCATGACGAGTGGGTAATTTTGCGGAACTGACATATTCGTATTTAGGTTGTTTGCTGCTCATGTTACTTCTACACCTGGATCATAAGCGTTATGTGGGGGTGTTCTTGCCTTTTACAAGGGCTTGAGACAGGTACAGCTCCCCATTCATTAATTCGCGAATGTTACAATATACCCCTTTTAAAGTGTAGCAATACCATAGCCTAATCGGTTTTAGGTTATAACGGTTTGAAGTCGTCAAGCAACGCGGGCTCAGCTACACCGTAACCTTGGGCGAAATCGATGCCCATATTACCTAGCTGTGTCATAGTGGCATCAGACTCTACAAACTCACCTACAGTCTGCATTCCTAGGGCTTTGGCGACATCTTTAATGGAAGACACCATAGCGACATCAACAGGATCTGCTCGCATGTCTTTAATGAAGGTACCGTCAATTTTGACAATATCGACAGGCAGGTGTTTTAGATAACCATATGACGCAAACCCTCTGCCAAAATCATCTAACGCAAATGAACAGCCTAAACGATGGAAAGTACGCATGAAGTCGATAGTGTATTCCATCTTGATAATGGCGACAGACTCAATCATCTCGAAGCAAATTTTATCGTAAGGTATTTTATAACGCTCAAACGCGTTTAACACGAAAAGTTTGAAGTCTCTGTCGGCTAAGGAATGGCAGTTTAAATTAATACTACAGCGCTTGAGTTCAGCCAAATGCTCGGGATGCTCACTTAGCCAATTAAAGGTATTAACAATAACCCACTTATCTATTTTCACGTTCATCTCGAAGCGTTCAGCGGTAGGCAGAAATGCGGCGGGCTCTACAATGCGACCATCAGTTTCTTTCATGCGCAGAAGCACTTCATAATAATGGCCGTCATTGGGTCGACTTAATGGTCTAAGCGGCTGGTAGTAAAGTAAGAATCTGTCTTCTGATAATGCCGATTGAATGCTGTTTACCCAATCCAGCTCATTTTGGTAGCGCAGCATGCTTTCATCGTCTTTGCTGTACTTATGAATTTGATTACGCCCCTGCTCTTTGGCATAATAACACGCGGCATCTGCCATGCAGATATATTGCTCTGCACTGGCGTCGGGGTCGGTGCACACTACCATGCCAATGCTAACCCCCAAGCTAAATATGCGGTTTTCCCATGAAAAGCGGTAATCCTGAACGGCATTTAATAATGCGGTTGCCTGTAAGTAAGCTTGTTCTTCAGGCTGGTTTTCAAAAATAACACCAAATTCATCGCCGCTTATCCGCGCTAGCATTGCCTCATTAGGAAGTGATTTTTCTAGCAAGTGAGCAATATCTTTAATAAGGGCATCGCCTGCCTTATGACCAGAGGTGTCGTTAACAATTTTAAAGCGATCTAAATCGAGATACAGCACGCACGGTGGAATGGGTGACTTCTCGCTTAGTCTAGCGGTCAGAGTAGTTTCAAACTGACGCCTATTATAAACTCCAGTTAGCGAGTCGTGTGTCGCCATAAATTGTAGACTAGAGTCTGACTGCTTTTTCTCCGTAACATCGATAATAGAGCCATATAAAAAACTACCACTTTCATTTTCTCGTACCTGACAAGATATGGAAAACCAAAATGCACTACCGTTGGCGCGCATTCCTTTAATTTCCCGCGCCGCTACCTGCCCGCTATGAAGTAGTTCTCCTACCAGTACGTCGCGGTCTTCCGCATTAGCGTAAAACTGCTTGGTGTTTTTTACTTCTGCTAACATTTTCGCTTCATCGGTATAGCCAAACAGGGCGCACATGGCAGGGTTAACTGTCTTTAATTCCCCGTCTAGGGTAGAGGTGTAAAGGCCTTCACTGGAATTTCTAAACAAATCGTAAAAGTGATGAAGGCTGCTGATCGTAGCTTCACTTTCAGACAATCGTAACCGGCTCACGTTCTGCTCTTTTAATTCAACGGCAAACCCGATGCAAAGAAGGGACAAGGTCAGCAGGGTTAGAATAATCATGACAATGGGGGCGGTGTAAAAGGCATTGTCGAAGGCGATTTTTACGAATACCGCATAAAGCATGAATACGAACACCCAGGCGAAGGCGAACAATCGGCTTGATGCAAGATTTTGTTTATCCTTAAAAATAAATGCTAAGCCAATATGATAAGCAGCAATAAACGGGCTGGCGGCAAAAAGGATGCGGGTTGCATCGTACGCGCTCGTTGATACTGCCGCGATAGCCATACCAATAGGGAGTGCAAAGGTAAGTATTCTTAGCACTAATGGAATAGGGGAAAACAAACTGTGGGTCACTTTTGCGAGTGTCACAAAGCTAAGGCTAATGAGTACCGCAAAGGTTATTTCGCTCGCATTAGTTAAAGAAGGCCATGTCGCAAGCCCGCCTTGCGCCATAAAAAACAGCGCAAACAATACAAAGTTGGTTACCGCCAACCAGAAACGGGCTGGGGTGCGCTGATATAAGTAAGACAGCAGGAAATAGCCAGTTAATACCGTGAGCATACCCAGTACGATGCCAAGTAGAATAAGCAAGGTTTCATCGTATTGTTCAATCGCCTGTTTTTCCCATAGCGAAATTGGGAAATAGCGAAGACCATCATCATATACGCCAATAACCAGCCGAACATTTTCTTGTGGCGTTAGTGAAAAGCTTAAGCGGATGGCAGAGAAAGGTTTCTTTAGTGAAAAATCCCCTTTACCCGCTTGGTAACGATAAGACTTAATGATTCGAGCATTGCCATCAAGCAAATAAATTTGAAGGTCGTTAATATTAAGCCTGTCTATATTTAGCACTAGGGGAATAGTGCTAAATCCCTCGTTCCTTAATTCATTAGAAATCCAGAGTCGACTATTATTTCTATCAAGCGGAATACTGCTGGTTAAGGGGCTAGAAGGATGAAGGACATCTAAGTACGTCATGGATTTATGCGCGACAAAAAACGAACTGCTTTCGTTAATGGTGGCGACACGAAAAGATTGGTCAATGGTAAGCTCTGATGCAACAGCCGAATTTTGGATGGCGTCGCTTAACGCCCAAGTAGATAAGGTGATACAAGCAATGAAGAATGCCAACATTCCTTTTCTTTTGAATGGCATAGCTACCTTATTAACGTAAATTCTCAAAGATCAGTAAACTAATAGTAACGGAAGATCCTGTTTTTGGGGAAAGAAATAATGAAAAGAATGATGAAAAGTCATTCACGTTTCATCAAATAGATAGTCATACAGGTCCTGCGCATTTTCATTACTTCCTATTGGCTCAAGCCAAATGGCTTCGCAAAGCCATTCGATAAACAACATACAGCTGAAGCTGCCGTTACTTAACGTAACTTGATAGCGGTCGGCTCCCCACTCTTGATTTGTCGCGGTTAAATTAAAAAGCGTACAGAAGGTTTGCTCCCATTGCTGAGTTTTTAACGGTGTACTGGGAAGTGGGGTATCGATAAACAAAGCGTGGCCGTTTATTTTCGACAAGGCTTTGAGGTTTTGAATGGTTAACTGCTGCATGACAAACTCGTGTTCGTTGATGATGAAGGTGGCTTTGAAAAGGGATGCGTATCCCATCTAGCATCATATGGTGTGCTAGTAGCTTCTAACAAAGAATCAGAGAGTGAGAAGTCACCCTTTTCGGCTAATTCAATCGCCTGTTGAAGTAAATGTGTACGAGGAATGACCGCAGGGTTTAGCGACAAGAGCTCAGTTTCTTCTTCTCTTGCTAAACGCAGCTTACGGTAGCTTTCCCACCATGCATCTGCTTTTTCTTGATCAACAAGTGTTACTTGTTTGAACCTGTTTTCCTGACTAACGAAGATATCGTGAAAAGGACACTGAGCCTTGTTTATATCTGCCAACGCCAACTGACGGAAGCAATACGTGTAATCTAGATTCTTGGTCTCAAGTATTTGTAGCCAAGACTGCATGACAGCAAGGCTTTGCTCTTTCTCATTAGTCTCAATGCCCATACGAGATAGCATCAAGTGTTGATATTGGGAAATGAAAGTTGGCTCGAAGGTAGATAAAGCGGCTTTTATTTCATCAACAGAGCAATGTCCTGAAAAGGCATGGGCAAGGGCATTTAAGTTCCAAAGGGCAATACCCGGCTGTTGATTAAAGGCATAGCGGCCTTGATGGTCAGAGTGATTAAAGACCGCGCCAGGCTCGTAATTATCCAAAAAGGCAAACGGCCCATAATCAAAGGTAATGCCATGAATAGACATATTGTCTGTGTTCATTACGCCATGCACAAAACCGTGGGTTTGCCACAACGCGACTAATCTAGCAGTACGCGTTACTACTGCGCCTAGTAAAGCAGCATAAGGATTTGTTGCCGCTTTGCATTCGGCAAAATGATGCTCAATGGTGAAGTCGAGTAACCGCTGTAATTTATCTTTTTGACTGGCATAAAAATAATATTCAAAGTGACCGAAGCGGATATGGCTAGGGGCGGTTCTTATCATCATGGCACCGGTTTCAGGGCGCTCTCGGTACACGGTATCTTCACTAGTAAAAAGACACAGCGAACGGCTAGAGGGAATACCTAAATAATGCTGTGCCTCAGCGCCAATATACTCCCTTAATGTAGAACGTAGTACGGCACGCCCATCAGCGTGCCTAGAGTAGGGGGTAGGGCCGGCGCCTTTTAAATGGAGATCGTGGGGCTGCGCGTTTGAATCGATAACTTCTGCTAAAAGCAGTCCACGGCCATCGCCTAATTCAGGGTTCCATTGACCAAACTGGTGGCCACCGTATTTTTGTGCAAATGCCTGTTGTGTAAGGGGCGTAACAGGAGAGTGTAGCCAATCAAGCATAGTTTGAGGCTGCAGCAAGTGTTCAGGAAGTGCAAGCTCGTTGGCTAGGGTGGTGTTAAACAAGCCTACTCGCATGTCTTTAAGCGGTGCTGGAAGTACAAAGCTACCCAGTTCCGATAGGGTTTCTGCATAGCGATTTAATAAACCCATTAGTTAGTCGTTTCCCGATGGCGTGTCACAATCTATAGGGCGGAAAGTAGCAAAATGTGAAGGCTAATAAAAGCGCCATTTACATCAGTGAGACACAGTGCAACTTATCACAGATTAAAATTAAACTTCCCCTCTATAAAACGTGTATAAAAGACATAAGCTAGCAATAATAAAAAACGGCCTTATTAGGGCCTAAAGGAAGCATTATGCTCACGTTACATCACTTAAATAATTCTCGATCTCAACGTATTTTATGGCTATTGGAAGAGCTAGGCGTTGATTATAATATTGAACACTATCAGCGAGATAGCATCACTAATCTTGCGCCGGAATCGTTACGTGCAGTACATCCACTGGGTCGTTCGCCTGTACTGACTACCCCTGAAGGGGCAATTGCTGAGTCGGGCGCCATTGTCGAGTACTTAGTTCGCCAGCATGGACAAACAAATTTTACCTCTCCTGAGAGCGGTGAAAATCTGCAGCAGTATTTATTTTGGTTACACTTTGCCGAAGGCTCGCTAATGCCACCCTTGGTAGCTAGGTTGGTGCTTGAAAAGGCCCGTCAAAAAGGGTCTAAACCTTTCTTTATCAAACCTATTACGAATAAGTTAATCGATGGAATTTTAAATGCCTATTATGGGCCCAATTTAGCCCAAAGCTTGCGTTATGTAGAGTCTTACCTTGCCCATCACACGTGGTTTGCCGGTGAACAACCCACCGGAGCTGATGTACAAATGATATTTCCATTAGAGTCATTAGTGGCAAGTGGGAATGCCAAAGATTTTCCTGCCATTCGGGAATACGTGAAACGGGTACATGCAAGGCCTGCGTATAAGCAAGCGCTAGAAAAAGGCGGTGAGTACGCATACGCCTAATACCCAATGTTGAGCCCTTCTTTGTTTAGATGTAGGTTTATTTAAATATAGGCCTGTTTAGATGCAGGCCTTTGTGGGTATAGGCTCTGGCGAGGAATAGGATTTAGCTAAACCCATATGCTAACTAAATACTGCCGCTATTGTTCACGATGAATGTAATCGTTTATCAACTGCATAAAGGCGTCGCCGTAGCGCGATAGCTTGGTTTGCCCTACGCCGCTTACATCTAACATAGTATCGCGGGTGGTCGGGAGCTTAGCGGCCATGTCTACCAGCGTAGCATCACTGAATACCACATAAGGCGGCACTTCGTTTTCTTCTGCCAGCACTTTGCGTAAGTGCTTTAAGCGCATAAATAAGGTGCGGTCGTAGTTAGCCGGCGCTTGTTTCGCCTTTTTATCTGGCTTGAATTCTAACCTAGGTACCGCTAGCTGTACGGCCACTTCGCCTTTTAATACAGGGCGGGCAGCTTCGGTTAAGCGAAGCGCAGCGTTGGCGGTAATATCAACCCGTATTAACCCCTTATGGATAAGCTGATTAATCATGTTGTGCCAATAGCTGTCAGATTTGTCTTTGCCAATACCATAGGTTGAAAGCTGGTGGTGCCCAGCTTCTTGCAAGCGCTTTAGCTGTTTGCCGCGCAGTACATCAATAAGGTATTGGGTAGAGGCTTGCTGTGAAAGCCGAAGAATACAAGACAGTACTTTTTGGCTAATGACCAAGCCGTCAATCATGGTGGGTGGATCTAGACAAATATCACAGTTGCCGCAGGCACTGTCACTAAATTGAGAAAAGTAGTTAAGCAGCACCTGTCGGCGGCAGGTTTGCGCTTCAGAAAAGGCCTCCATGGCCGCAAACTTTTGAAGTTCGATGGCATTTCTATCGGCCTGCTCACCTTGCTCAATCCACTGACGTACCCGAGCCGCATCTTTTTCATCGAACAGCAGCATGGCTTCAGATTCAAGGCCGTCTCGTCCTGCGCGGCCTGTTTCCTGGTAGTAACTTTCAACACTGCGAGGTACATCGTGATGCACCACGTAACGCACGTTCGATTTATTAATCCCCATACCGAAGGCGACCGTGGCTACAACAATATCAATTTTATCGTTCAAAAACTGGCGCTGAACTAATTCTCGTTCGTCGGCATCCATACCCGCATGATACGCCGCGCAGCGAAAACCTTGCTTGAATAGCTTGGCATGTAAGTCGTCTACTTTGGCGCGACTATTACAATAAATAATCCCGCTGCCTTCTTGTTGCTTAACGTAAGTAACAACCTGTTCGAAGGCTTTGTACTTCGACATCACCCGATAACGAATATTCGGTCTATCGAAACTGCCTTTATAAACTAGGGGGTCATTAAGTTGCAGTTGGGTGAGAATATCGCTTTGGGTAGCGATGTCTGCGGTAGCCGTTAACCCAATAACAGGGATATCAGGAAAGCGGGCTTTAATCTGGCCGAGGGCCCGGTAGTCGTGCCTGAAATCGTGCCCCCAATGGGAGACGCAGTGGGCTTCATCGATAGCAAATAAGGCTACCTCTGTAGTACGAAGCGTTTGCTGAAAGCCAAATTGAAGCAATCGTTCAGGAGAGACATACAATAAGTCTAACTGGTTAGACACCATTTGCTCTGAAATACTGGCTTGGTCTTCCTGACTAAGTGTTGAATTTAGGTAAGCGGCTTTCACACCCAAGGCTTTTAACTGTTCTACTTGATCTTGCATTAACGAGATAAGTGGCGACACTACAATGCCAGTACCTGCGCGGATAAGCGCTGGAATTTGATAGCACATAGATTTTCCACCACCGGTAGGTAGCAATACAAGTGCATCTCCACCGTGGCATACATGGTGGATGACGTCTCCTTGTCCCTCGCGAAATTCATCGTACCCAAACACATTTTTTAAAACGTTTTCAGGGGTTAGCGCATCGGGAACGGGAGAACTAATAGTGGTGTCGGCAATTACAGTAGTCATGGCGGGGGATTTTACGCGTTTTTCTATCGTTCTTCACGAAACAAACGCAAAAACTGGACTAAAATTCAGAAGTCATATGAAAAGGTATAATAAATTAAAACAGTGCATCCCTTAAAAGTAGGCTAACGTCGATGTAATGCTACTCATAAGAAAGGATGCAATATGCGCACTTCAGACAATAAAAATATGCCTAGCCGCAACGATATGATTGCACATGTTATTAGTTTATTTCGTGATACTATGCCGTTTAACCAGTTATTAGGGTTAGAGTTTGTTCGCCCGAATGAAGGGGTAGAAAGTGACAGCATAGAACTTCATGTTTCTTGGCGTGAAGCCTTAACCGGAAATCCACTGCAAAAAATTCTTCATGGCGGCGTGACAGCCACTATGCTAGATACCATAGGCGGCTTGGTCGCTATTATCGAAGCGATTAAACGAACTAACGATGCTGACCTAGCAAGCTTGCAAACCCGTCTACCGAGAATGGGTACCGTAGATATGCGCGTTGACTATTTGCGACCGGGTCGTGGAGAGCGGTTTATTGCTACGGCAAAAGTTATTCGCGGCGGCGCTAAGTTGGCGGTTTGTAGGATGGAGCTTCACAACGAAAAAGGCGATCATATTGCCTTTGGTACGGGTACCTATATGTTGGGGTAGCCGGTATATAATGCATTTTGGAGGTGTCGAGTGGCGGAGCCATTACCCGATCTTATCGAAGAGTTTGTAACAGATGGTATGGGTGATGACCCAGCGTCTATTCTTACCGCATTAAGTGGGCAGGATACTGTCTACATTGCCTCCTTATTAGAATCGTTACCCCTAGAGCGACGTCTCGTCGTTTGGGATGGCATTCCACGTGATCGCAAGCTTAGCGTGCTGGTGGAAATGCGAAGCGATCCCCGTGAAATTCTTATCGACGCCACGCCGCATAACGAGTGGGCGTCTATCTTTGCTGATATTGACGCAGAAGACTTACTTGAACTCCTCGACTCATTACCCACGCGGTTAGTTGATGTCGCATACGAAGCCCTTGATAGCCAAGAACGTAAGTATTTCCGCGAAGCGACGCAGTTTCCCGACGAACAAGTGGGTCACTGGGTCAGTCATGAGTTGCTAGTACTACCGGCCAATGCAAAAGTGAAAGAAGGCTTACGCCTATTACGACGAGACATACCTCAGCACTGCGATAGTATTTATTTGGTGAACCGTTCTGGTCAATTTACCGCACTGGTGAAAATTCATCGTCTTTTTGCGGCGCAAGAACACAGTTCACTGATTAGCATGGCCGAAGAAAATGTCACTATGCTAGTGGGCACTGATGAGTCTACCGCCGCGTCATTACAGGTGCAGCGCTCGGGGCTATCGTCGTTACCCGTGGTAGATGAATCGAACAAACTTATTGGTCGTTTAGATATCGCTTCGGCCAGTGAGTTAATGAACGAGTTTTACGAGCGGCAAGTCATGGCCTCTGCAGGTATGGATGAAGACGAAGATTTATTCTCACCTGTGGCAAAAAGTGCGCGAAACCGTGCATTGTGGCTAGGTATCAACTTGCTTACCGCGTTTTTAGCGTCTTGGTTTATCGGGCTGTTTGAAGCTACCTTGCAGCAGGTGGTTGCCCTTGCGGTACTCATGCCAGTGGTCGCCAGTATGGGCGGTATAGCAGGTAGCCAAACGCTTACACTGATTGTGCGCGGGTTGGCACTTGGGCAAGTAACGCCAGCCAACTTACGTGCACTTATGATGAAAGAACTCAAAGTTGGGGGGCTAAATGGCGTGATATGGGCGTTGGTGATAGGCATAGTGGCCTATTTCTGGTTTGCCGATGCGCTACTTGGCATGGTGATTTGCCTAGCCATTCTCTTTAATATTGTGGCGGCTGCTCTTGCCGGTGTGTTTGTGCCGTTTATTTTGGACAGACTTAAGATAGATCCCGCGTTGTCTGGATCAGTTATTCTTACCACCGTGACTGACATTGTTGGCTTTGTTGCCTTTTTAGGTTTGGGAACGTTATTTCTGGTATAGCTGGAACTATAAGTTGTCATCTCCACTAGACTAACTTTGTCTGTAAATACCCCATTCTGGGCGTGATAGGCTTGCTTTCTTAAGTAAGGTAATGAACACTAGGCGCCTTTTTCTAGCCCTAAAAAAGTGATAGCTAACTATGCGCGTTCAGCAAGCCAGTGCTGCCCAAGTCGGAATAATGTGTGCCATTGCGGCTTACACCATGTGGGGCATAGCGCCAATCTACTTTAAACAACTTACTGTACTGCCGGCAGCAGAAATTCTAATGCACCGTATAATTTGGTCGGTATTGGTGCTTGTAGGGTTAATTGTGGCGTTAAATCAGTGGACCAAGGTCATGGCTGCCTTTCGCAACAAAAAGGTGATGCAGGTGTTATTGGTCGCTGGCATTTTGCTAGGCGCCAACTGGCTACTGTTCATCTGGGCAGTAAATAACGATCACATATTGGATGCTAGCTTAGGTTACTACATCAACCCGCTTATTAACGTTTTTCTTGGGCGGCTTTTTCTAGGCGAAAGGCTAAGAACGTTTCAGCGAGTGGCGGTGGTATTAGCCATCGTGGGCGTGGCTATTTTGATTTTCTCTTACGGTCATGTGCCTTGGATTGCACTTGTATTGGCGGGCAGTTTTAGTATTTATGGTATTTTACGCAAGCAGGTAGCGGTAGATTCTTTGCCGGGCCTTTTTATCGAAACGTTAATGTTATCACCCTTAGCTTTAGGGTATTGGCTGCTATTTGGTTCAGAATACAGCAACCTTTTTAATAACGACGCTAGCTTAAACATGCTTATTTTAGCCGCCGGTATTGTGACCACTGCGCCCTTGTTATGCTTTACCGCAGCAGCACGGCGTATCATGTATTCAACCTTAGGTTTTTTGCAATACATAGGGCCAACACTCATGTTCGTGCTGGCGGTTTACTTGTACGATGAGCCGTTAGATGAGGCTAGGCTAATCACCTTTGGTTTTGTGTGGCTAGCACTTGCAGTATTTAGTGTCGACTCTCTTATTGCCTACAAAAAAAAGCGAAAAGCCCTAAAGGCATCGGTGCAGTCGGCTAAGGTAACCAGTGAAACTCAAACTTCTTGAGTTTCACTGTTTAGGTAAACTTGGTTACGCCCAGCATGTTTTGCTTTGTATAAAAGCTTATCTGCGCTACTTAGCAAGGTTTCAATATTTTGCGTAGGTGTATTACAAAGCCCAATACTGCAGGTTACTTTCACGCTTTCTTCGCCTAATTGAATTGGCATTTTCTCTAACGCTATTCTGAATCTATTTAGCCGCTCTTGTGCGTTATTAAGGTCGATTTTAGGCAAGTAAACGCAAAATTCTTCCCCACCAAAACGTGCAACCAGCGTATCGTTAAAATGCACTTGCAATAGGTTAGCTACTGCTTTGAGCACATGATCGCCCGCATCATGCCCGTAGGTATCGTTAATACGTTTAAAATGATCCAGGTCGATAAGCGCTAAAGCATGCTGCTCAGGAAGCTTTTTGTACTGCACGGTAACGGTATAAAAGAAATGACGGCGGTTAGGCAACCCAGTTAAGTAATCGGTATTGGCCGCACGTCGAATGGCTTCTACGCTTTCGATATATTCAATATTCTGCATCACGCGGCATAAAAACTCTTCATGACAGTAAGGTAAATGCAAAAAGTCGTTCGCGCCGCTTTTTATGAAATGCGCAGACATAAGCGGGCGTTGGTCGCTTGCTAGCCCAATAATGGCTAACTGCTCTTTTGAAAAGGCTTTACGCAGGCCTGAAATAAATTGCGTGCCCGTCATATCTGGAAGCGCGTTGTCGGTGATAACCAACCTGATATGCGCATGCTCAGCCAATATGCTCATAGCATCGCTGGCAGTAGGGCAGTCATAAACCACAAAGTTGTGTCGATAAAGCAGTGACAGCATTTTTCGTCTAGATGAGCGGTGTGTACTAACAACCACAACACCGGTAGATTTGTTCTTCTCTAACCTAAACAGTAAACGGCTTAAATAATCGTAATTTTGCGCGTTTTCTTTGGGAATGTAATCAACGACGTCTTTTTCTAAGACCTTGTCTCGGGTTTTTGCTTCTAGCGTATCGGTAGTGACTATGGCTGGAATAAAGGCATCAATAGCGAAGTCGATGGCTTCGCCATTCGGCGCATCAGGTAAGTTATGAGCAACAATGGCGCACAAGAAACTTTCAGGCATCATAAGCGCAAAACGTGCGCCCGCTTCCGTTAACGAGTGAGCGCCAACAGGGGTTAGCCCTGCTTTTCTGACAAGTTTTGATACAACGTCTAAATTTTTATCGCTGTTTTCTATCACCAGCACATTTTGCGGCATATTTCTCTACTTGGGTTCAGGCTTCTTGCCAGATTGCTATGCTTTTTCCAATTTAGCATAGGCGAGAACGAGCCATTTTGTACCAAATTCGTCAAAATTAACTTGTACCCTAGCGTGTTCACCACTGCCCTCGTAGTTTAGTACTATCCCTTCACCGAATTTACGGTGAACAACTTTTTGGCCCAACTGAAAGCCAGTTTCTTCAAATGAGGCGTGTGAAGTCGCTTGGCTGAATCGGTTATGTATCGGTCGAGAAATTGTAGACTTGAGTCTTACTTCTTCAACACAGTTAGCTGGAATTTCACGAATAAAGCGAGATGCAGTGTGATATTTGTCTTGCCCGTATAAACGACGGCTTTCCGCATAAGTAATATATAGTTTTTCCATGGCGCGAGTCATGCCCACGTAACACAGGCGTCGTTCTTCTTCCATTCTGCCTGGTTCATCATTGGTCATCTGGCTTGGAAACATGCCTTCTTCGACACCGGCCATAAATACCATAGGGAATTCGAGCCCCTTTGCGGTGTGAATTGTCATCATCTGCACGGCATCTTGGTCTGTACCCGCCTGGGTTTCGCCCGCTTCTAACGAGGCGTGAGCAAGAAAGGCAGAAAGCGGCGTCATTTCTTCTGCTTCATCAGGTACGGTAAATTGCTTACACGCGGTAACCAATTCTTCTAAGTTTTCTAATCGCGCTTGGGCTTTTTCGCCGCGTTCGGCTTGATACATGGCGTATAAGCCTGACTGCCTAATGGCCACGTCGGCGTGTTTCTCTAATGGCTCGTCTACAGTAGCTTGTTCAAGCTCGGTAACTAACAGCACAAAACTTTGAAGGGCATTAAGTGCACGGCCTTTGAGCGCGTTTTCGTTAATGAGTAGTTGGCTAGCCTGCCACATTGAGCAGTTATGTGTTCTGGCGGCTTCTCGTACCTGTGAGAGGGTTTTTTCACCCATACCGCGAGTAGGCGTGTTCACTACACGTTCAAAGGCGGCATCGTCATGAGGATGATTCATCATGCGAAGGTAGCCAAGTGCATCTTTAATTTCTTGGCGTTCGAAGAATCGAAGGCCGCCATAAATGCGATACGGTGTACCTTGGTGCAGTAAGGCTTCTTCTAATACCCGCGACTGGGCGTTATTGCGATATAAAATGGCAGTGTCTTTTAACGCATTGCCTTGGTTCAACCAATCTTTAATTTTCGACACAATAAAGCGGGCTTCATCTAACTCATTAAACCCCGCATAAACAGAAATGAGCTCGCCATCGTTGCCGTCGGTCCAAAGCTCTTTACCTAACCGCCCTGTGTTGTTATCAATAACCGTATTGGCGGCTTTCAAGATGGTGCCGGTAGAACGGTAGTTTTGTTCTAATCGAATGGTTGTGGGATTATTGAAATCTTTCAAGAAGTGCTGAATATTATCAACATTCGCGCCACGCCAGCCGTAAATAGATTGGTCGTCATCGCCCACAATCATGATGTTGTTTTGATTGCCGCTACACAGCATGCGTAGCCATGCGTATTGAATGTTGTTGGTATCTTGGAATTCGTCAACTAATACGGCGCGGAAACGTCGTTGGTAATTGGCGAGTACTTCTGGGTTTTTAGCCCAAAGTTCGTGAGCACGTAACAACAACTCGGCAAAATCCACAAGCCCTGAGCGGTCACACGCGTCTTGATACGCGGCATAAATTTCACGCATCTTTTGTTGGGTTTGGTCATTGTGGGTTTCAATATGTTGAGGGCGCAGGCCTTCGTCTTTATTACCGTTGATGTACCATTGAATTTGGCGAGGCACCCAGTGCTTTTCGTCTAAATTCATGGCTTTTAAAATACGTTTAATCAAACGGTATTGGTCGTCTGAGTCAAGAATTTGGAAATTTTCTGGTAAATTAGCTTCTGCATGGTGGGCACGAAGCAGCCTGTGGGCTAATCCGTGGAAAGTACCAATCCACATATTATTCAGACCACGACCCATCAACGACTCTATTCGGCCACGCATTTCTTTCGCGGCTTTGTTAGTAAAGGTTACGGCCAGAATGGAAAACGGGGCAATATTTTCCACTTCCATTAACCATGCTATGCGATGCACCAACACCCGAGTTTTACCGCTTCCCGCGCCAGCTAATATGAGGGCGTTAGAAAGAGGGGCTGCTACCGCTTCACGTTGTTTATCGTTAAGCTCGTCAAGCAGTCGGGATACATCCATAATATGGTCAACCTAATTTGTCTAGTTTCAATGCTGCAACATTATGCCAGCTGACTGTGAATTTATACAGGCCTGTTTGATGAAGCTTAGCGGCTAAGGGGAATTTTTAGCGATGAACTTAGCCTTGTTTAGACGATACCAGCGGTATTCACGGGCAGGTTATCGATAAGTTGAACAATTTTCACGCTTGAAGCGTAGTCTGTAGGTGTTGTTTTAACTGTGGCTCATGTACACTTCGAGCCATTATGTTGCCTACTACAATGTAGGCCTTTTACCCGCATTTAAGTGGGCTCTGAACTTTATTTTTACAGGAACTGCCTCATGCACGCACTCTCTCCATCGACTGACTTTTGGTTATCGTTAAAAAAAGAAGCGCAAACTGTGGCAGAAAGCGAGCCGCTACTAGCAAGCTATGTTCACGCCTGTATTTCAGCACATCACAATTTTGAATCGTCGTTAAGCTTTATATTATCAAGCAAAATGGCTGATGAAGTGATGCCGGCTATTGCCATTCGTGAAGTGTTCGATGAAGCCTATTTGTTAGAGCCGTCAATTAGTGAGTCGGCAATGGCAGATATTAATGCTATTCGTGCCCGAGACGCCGCAGTAGATGATTTCTTAGTGCCATTGCTGCACTTCAAAGGGTTCCACGCAGTGCAAGTTCACCGCATGGCGCATTACTTGTGGTTGCATGGTAGACATCAACTTGCTTTGTTCTTACAAAGCCGTAATTCGGCTACCTTCGGCGTAGATATTCACCCTGCCGCTAAAATAGGTAAAGGCGTGATGTTCGATCACGCCACCGGTATAGTGGTGGGCGAAACCGCAGTTATAGAAGACAACGTGTCTATTTTGCAAAGCGTAACGCTTGGCGGAACTGGGAACGAGTCGGGTGACCGTCACCCTAAAATTCGCCAAGGCGTGTTAGTAGGCGCGGGTGCTAAAATTCTTGGCAATATCGAAATTGGCGAAGGCTCTAAAGTGGGAGCGGGTAGTGTTGTGTTAGACAATGTACCGCCGCACGTTACAGTAGTCGGTGTGCCGGCTAAAGTGGTTGGACGCCCGGTATGCCAGCGCCCTTGCGATTCTATGCGCCAAAACGTGTTAGAAGACAACCAGCCTTATTCGCAAAAGCCTTAAACGCGCCAGTACCTTAAGAGAAAGCGCTACTTACTGATTTACTTACAAGAAGTAAGCTAACTCGTTAAACGAATCTAATGCCACGTGAGGGAGTACAGATGCTCTCTCACGGGGTAAATGCATTTCTCGGTTGCATGCAAACCAAGCAGACTGAAACCCCGCATTTATCGCCCCATACACATCTTTAATAATGTTATCGCCCACGTGCAATATATTTTCCGGCGCATCTCCTATAAAGCTTGCTGCTTCATCGAACATAGCTCGTGAAGGTTTCATAGGTCGGCTAGTGCTGGCATGTAAAATGGTATCGAAATAAGGCGTAATACCTATTTGGTCAGCGTTTACATTGCCGTTAGTAATACCTACCAGTGTCATATTTTCACTTAAAATTGATAAGGTTTTATGCACATCATCAGCCAAATCAAACTCGCTTCTGGCATGATAAAAACAGTCGAAACAGGCTTGCACGGCAGCATCTAACGTGTGGGTGTCTTGGGGTGGAATATCATGTATCAAAGCCGCATTTAACACCGCTAAGCGAAGTTTTCCCATATCAGATGAATAAGTAGGATTGGCCGTAATAGCATCCCGCTTTAGCTGTTGCCAGTGTGTAGGAGTTAATGCTGCTGCTTTGGGGTGATACTGCTTTAAATGCGTATTCAATGCTGCTTCGGCTTGGCGAATAATAGGTTCGTTATTATATAAGGTGTCATCAAGGTCGAAGGTCATAGCCTTCACGGAATTTATGGCTCTGAAGAACTGCATAATAGTTAAAGGCCTATTTTCAAAAGAGGATTATTTTTTATGTGCTCTAGGGTGCGCGGCATCATAAACCTTGGCTAAATGCTGAAAATCTAAATGAGTATACACTTGCGTGGTAGATAGATTGGCATGGCCTAATAATTCTTGCACCGCCCGTAAATCGCCGCTCGACTCTAATACGTGCGTGGCAAAAGAATGGCGCAGTTTATGTGGGCTTACTTTCTGACTAAGGCTTTGCAACTCTGCCATTTGGTTAAGCCGGTTAGCCACTTGGCGATTTGAAATGCGGGTTTTACGCTTGCTAACAAAAATAGCGGGTTCATAGGGTGAAGCATAAGCAGGGCGCACTTTAAGCCAAGCATGTAGCGCCTTTTGCGCTTGTCGGCCTAAGGGCAATATACGCTGCTTACTGCCCTTACCGGTCACTTTAATGGTACCGTCTTTCGGGTAGTCACTTAAGTTTAAGCCCGTTAGTTCGCTTAATCGAAGTCCGCAGCCATAGAGTAATTCAAACATGGCTACGTCGCGGCAAATAATGCCTTCGTCGGTATCGCCGCTGGCGGCTTGTTCATTTGCCAACAACTGCTGCATTTCATCAACGCTAAGCTGTTTAGGTAATGGTTTGCCTTGTTTGGGCGCTTGAATACCCTCCACGGGGTTGCTGAACAGCTGTTCGTTATCAATAAGGTATTGGCAGAAGGTACGAAGAGCTGACAACCGCAATGCTATGCTACGGGGTTTATGCCCGTCCATTTTTGCTGCCGCCATCACGCGCTTTACATCAGAGGGCGTCATACCTGACCACTCGTAAAGCCCCAAAGTAATGGCTATGCTGGTAAGTTGTCTGCGGTAGTTACTGATAGTAAGCGGCGATAAACCGCGTTCAACTTGTAGGTGGAGAAGAAACTTTTCAAGCCAAAGGTGGCAAGGTTCGCTCAGTACAGTTTCCGTTGTCACGAAAACTAATACCCCATCATCTCAGGCAAAATAATATTAAGCACTTGTTGTAGCTGTTGTAGCAACAAGGTGTCCATATCAGGGGTGAAATGGCTTGGATCACTGCTGCTAATACCTAAAATACCAATTTCTTGGTTGTCGTCTAATAGCATTAGGGCAACAGATTCTGCGCTACTATCAGCAAACAATAACTGGCGTTCGTGCTGCGATAATCGTCCGAAAAAAAAGTTCGACGTTTTAAAGCGCTTTTCGGTAAATAACCTGCGTTGTAACTCGGGAATAGCATGAGGGCCCTTGAAGCTTTTTATCACCGCAGAAGACAACTGCAAACGCTCTTGCAACACATCTTCAAGGGTAAACTGAACTTCTGCCACACTTTCGCAACGCAGTAATTGTACGTTTAGGTCGGTGTATACGCGGTAAATTTTTTCGTTTTGCTTGGCAATACTCACCAGTTGCGTAAGTTTATAATTCAACTGGCGAACTTTTTTGCGCAATTGCTCACTTTGAATTTCAACCAGCGAGACGCTGCCTTTATGCGAATGGGGAATTTTAAGTTTTTCGAGTAGTTCTGGGTATTGAGCAAAAAAATCAGGGTTTTCTAACAAAAAAGTGCGAACCTGTTCTGAGGAAACATCGCTGTCGCCTGAAAACACGTCTACTACCGCTGATGCGCTAGCTTGTCCTGATAATTCACTCATAAATTTATATGTCCGTCGTACACATGGTCGGCGGGCCCTGTCATTTTTAATACATTATCTGGGCCTGGCCAACGGATCCGTAAACTGCCGCCGGGCAAATCTACCCGAACATCTTTGCTTAATTTACCTTGAATCTGACCAATTGCAACTGCTGCGCATGCACCGCTGCCGCATGCCAAGGTTTCACCCGAGCCACGTTCAAATACACGCAATCGAATGTGCGATTCATTAATAATCTGCATAAAGCCCACATTCACGCCTTCTGGGAACCGTTCGTTGCGTTCAACGAGGGGCCCTATTTCTTTAACAGGCGCGGTATCTACATCTTCCACTTCCATGACGCAATGCGGGTTACCCATAGATACGGCACCGTAAAACAAGGTTTTATCGTTTACGCGCAATATATAGGTATTTTCTTGTTTGTTCGCTTTCAGTGGAATTTTAGCTGGCTCGAATTCGGGCTTGCCCATATTCACGGTAACTTGGCCATCTTTCTCCAAGTACAACACCATTTTCCCAGCTTTAGTACTCACCACAATTTTATTGCGGTTAATTAGCCCTTTTTGCTTTACGAAGCGCGCAAAGCAACGAGCACCATTACCACATTGTTCAACTTCAGAGCCGTCAGCGTTAAATATGCGATAGTGAAAATCTTGTTCAGGATCGTAAGGCGGTTCAACCATAAGCAATTGATCGAACCCTATACCGAAGTTTCGATTTGCTAACTGCTGTATTTTGTCCTTCGAGAAAAAGACGTTCTGGGTGACATTATCAATCACCATGAAGTCATTTCCCAGACCGTGCATTTTTGAAAACTGAACCTGCATTAACCGCGCATCTTTATTTTGAGTTTAACCCTAGTTTACGTAAGTTTGTGCTCACCTTTCCAGAGATCTTTTAGAATTTCTCTTTCACGCACCACAATTGTTGCATCACCATCTACCATAATCTCTGCTGGACGGCAGCGGCTATTGTAGTTTGATGCCATTGCAAAGCCATACGCACCGGCGCTTCGCACTGCTAGTAGGTCAGTTGGTTCGATAGCAAGTTCACGGTCTTTACCGATGAAATCACCGGTTTCACATACCGGGCCTACCACATCGTAATTGCGTGCTGTAGCAGTACTTTCTTGTTTTACTGGGATGATATTCTGCCATGCAGAGTAAAGTGCAGGTCGAAGCAGGTCATTCATAGCGGCATCAACAATAGCGAAGCTTTTCTCTTCACCTTCTTTGATAAACTCAACCTCAGTGACTAAAATACCCGCGTTTGCGGCAATAGCGCGGCCTGGCTCTAAAATGAGTTTAAGGTTCTCTCGACCCACCATTTTTTCTGCCATCGCTGCAGCGTAAGCTTTTGGATGCGGCGGTTCTTCGTCGTTATAAGTCACACCTAAGCCACCACCAACATCTAAGTGATCAATGGTTATACCGCGCTCGGCTAATTCATCAATAAGCAGCAACAAACGCTCTAGTGCATCGACAAAGGGGCCAATTTCAGTCAATTGCGAACCAATGTGGCAGTCCATACCCACTACGTTCAAGTAAGGAAGTGATGCGGCTAGCTCGTAGGTTTGCAACGCGCGTTCACGGGCGATACCAAATTTGTTTGCCTTCAATCCTGTTGAAATATAGGGGTGCGTTTTTGCATCTACGTCAGGGTTGATGCGAAGCGAAATAGGCGCCTTTTTGCCAAGGGATTCTGCTACCGCGTTAATGCGATGCAATTCAGGCTCAGACTCTACGTTAAAGCACATAATGCCTTGCTCTAACGCATAACGTATTTCGTCTGCTTTTTTACCTACACCTGAAAATACCACTTTGCTGGCATCGCCACCGGCTTCAATAACACGTGCTAATTCACCACCAGAAACAATGTCAAAACCAGAGCCAATTTTGGCTAGTGTACTGAGTACACCTAGATTTGAATTGGCCTTTACTGCATAACAGATAAGGTGAGGGTGCTCACCAATAGCATCATTAAAGGCATGCCAATGACGTTCTAAAGTTGCCCGTGAATATACATAAACAGGGGTTTGGTACTGTGCAGCAATATCTGCAACGGCTACATCTTCAGCGAAAAGCTGGCCGTTTTTATAAGCGAAAAAATCCACTAGTGAGATTCTCCTGGTGTGGAGGCGGGTTGGCTTTGCGTGTTTGGTGAAGACGCTGTTTCGTCTGGCTTTTCAGTAGGCGTCGTTTGTTCTGGCGCTTGTGGAATATACAGCGCCCCTTTATAACCACAACCACTAAGTAGAATGGCTGTGAATGTAACTAAAACCCACTTCTTAAGCACGAAAAATCCCGCGAATACGACAATAAATGCCGTTATCATCGCATTGCGTGATTAAAATGCAAGAGACAATAAGCGTTCTTGTGTTTTATCGCCGTAGCGAACCTCTTTCCACAGCGAATTACATAGGCTTTGCGTGTCTTGCAAGTCACCTTTTTTCAGCCAATCAATTAATGTATTAGGGTCGTCGGGGAATTGAATAGCTTCTATGTCTGCTGTTTCTAGCCACTCTTCAACAATATCCGTATCCAGTTGAAATAGGGTGTGGCAAAGGTCAAGCTTATTAAGGGTGAGTACATTTGATAGCTGCTCAAATTGGCCATGAAGAGGCTTGATAAGTAGCTTCTTGCCTAGCTGTAAGGCTTCGCTTGAAAGTTCAAAACCTCCGTTCGCAATAACGCCATTACAATGCTGTAGCGCACGCTGGAAATGCTGTTTTGACGTAGGGTTCCACTGAATGTGTCCCGCGTCTTTAATTTCGCTAATATCGGGGTGGAAGCACTGAAATTTTTGGTCGCTTAAAGGCTCCAGCATTTGTTGAACGTCGCTAACATCTTCAAATGGTAAGTAAACCAACACATGACCCTTACCCGGTACTGATAGCGGTTTCTCTGCCACAAAAGGCGGAATGATCGGTTGATTAAAGTGAAACCAATGGACACCTAATTGAAGGTCGGTAGGGGCGAATTTTTTCATTAGCAGCCGATCAATAATGGTGTCGCCAGATTTTGGCACATCATAAGAAAATGCGGCTTGGTGGCTAATTGAAATTGACGGAATATGCTGACGCTTTGCCGCCCACGCTGTGACAGGCTCAAAGTCGTTAACGAGAAGATCGTATCCGCTTGCATCAAAACGTTTCACGTCTTTTAGAAATTGACTGATATTAGCTTCTTTAATGGTTTGCCACCGGTCTACGCGGCCACTTTTAGTGATAAAGCTTAAGCCAGTGAAGGTGCGATAGTCGCCAAATACATCCATATCAAAATATTTATCGGGTTCACGACCTGTGAAAACAAAATCTACTTCAACATCTGAACGCTTGGCTAGTGCTGCCGCCATAATTCGTGCACGAGCAATGTGCCCGTTTCCGGTGCCTTGCACGCCATACAATAATTTCATGTTACCCCAGGATGGAAATACTCAACGATGCGATAGTGATACCAAGTAACATACCTGCGACTACATCTGATGGGTAGTGCACGCCTAGCAAGACGCGAGACAGGCCAATAAGGGCTGCCCAACTGTATGCCAGTACCGCGAATGGTGGATAGTAATGCGCTACAATACTTGCCATTAAGCAAGCCGCAGCAGTATGCCCAGAGGGCAGAGAGAATTTATCGGATGGCGTAACATGTGCTGTTAAATCCAATAGAAAATCACAAGGGCGCGGGCGCTTGAACATTTTCTTAAGCAGCACATAGATAGGTAATTCCAGCGCATATGCCATCAGCGCTGTGTAGAGGAAAAGTTCGCCATGCTCGGGTTCAAAAGCCCATAATAAGGCGCCAATGAACAAGTAAAGGTATCCATCTCCGGTTTTTGATAACCAGATGATACTGCGACAATCTCGTTTTACGGTAAGACTGTATAAGCGATAGAACAAATTTGTATCGTATTTGGTCAAGGATTTAAGAAGCATTAGCCTTGCCCCCTTTCGATTGATTATTGAACAATTTAAAAGCATTCTGTGACCAACCAGTGACAGAAAAAAGAAACCTTTATGACAGATGAAAAGGTTCGTTGGTCAGGCTGTTCTGCACGTATTAACTTCTATTAGGTGCGGTGTGCTAGCGAGTTAGTCTTTTATAAAAAGGTAAGCAAGTTACGTGCTAAGTAGGTGAAAATGTCTTTGCTAATAAGAGTGGCAGTCTATTTAGTGGAAAGGTTGTTGCTGTTTCCCTGAAACTTCATAAATCAGGCGTTTTCAACGACTAAATTAATGCTATGCTAGAACAAGGTAAATAACCTACTACTCTCAATTAAAGTAAGGTAGAGCAATGGATTACAACACTTCTGAATTGTGCGATTTATTTGCAGACAGCGTCGACGTAGTTGACCCTATCTTTGCAAGCTTTGGCGGCCGTTATTCTTTTGGTGGCGAAATCACCACGATTAAGTGTTTCGAAGACCGTGGTCTTATTGACCGTGTATTGGCTCAACCTGGTGCAGGTAAAGTACTGCTAATTGATGGTGGTGGTTCTACACGTCGTGCCTTATTCGATGCAGCCCTTGCTCAAGTAGCAATAGATAACGACTGGGAAGGCATTGTGTGCTACGGCAGTGTACGTGAAGTGGATAACTTGGCCGAAATGGATATTGGCGTATTAGCGGTGGCGGCAATACCTGTTAACGCTGAATGTGAAAGCATTGGCGATGTTGACGTACCGGTTAATTTTGGTGGCGTTACCTTTCTGCCAGAAGATCACCTTTATGCTGATAGCACGGGTGTTATTCTTTCACCTGAACCTCTCGATATCGACTAAGCTTTGATACTAGCTTCTTAGCGACGTTTGAGAATTATTGCTTAAATACGCAGGTTTAAGACAACAAAAAGCGGAGACAGCTGAATAAAGTGCCTCCGCTTTTTTGTGCTCAGGATTCAGCAACTACCAATAGCCGCTAGCAGAACCCTCTGCGGTATGTATTGGTAATTACTTATCAAACGTTTCGTTTAAGTACATGGCAAGTCGAATACCAGCCATTTGTAAACGCTGATTAGCCGTTGGAAGATGCTGATATAAGTAGTCATAACTCATGTTGTTGGCATCTTCAGGGTAGACTTCATCACGGAGTTTAGTGCTTTCTTCAATCCACACTAACGGATCTGTGGTTGCCCAGCTACGAATGTCATCCGGTGTAATGTGTTCTGTAAGCCATGTTGTCCATTCTGTATAAGACAGCTTACGTTGCTCTAGCATTTGAGAGTCCCACACCCGATGTAAATTAGAGTTCTGCCAAAAGAAATTTACTTTTACATCGTTACCGCCGCGATCGCTGCCATCACCCGCATGCAGCGGTTGGTGCAAATCACCAATAATGTGCACTATAAAACGTAGCGCTAAGCGTTTTTCTTCAATAGTGGCCGAATCGCTTTTTAAGGTTTTTGTATAGGCTTCAAGTGCGGTAACGGCATCACCTTGTCTAGGCGCACCAACTTCAGCATAGTTTTTCCCTTGAGGCACTGTTACATAGTGCCAATGGGTAGACATCTTTTGCCAAAACTCACTTGGGTTTGAGCGCATTTCATCTGCATAAGTTGATGCTTCTGCTAGCGAACTGTTTGGTAATAGTTCTGCTACAGCAGCTTGAGACAAGGGGCTTAAATACTGCTGCGCAATAGCGCCAGTAACCCGATGGCCTGTTTGGCCCCAGCCAAACGCTGGCGACGAAACAAATAACGTAATAAGTGAGCTTAGCGCAACGGCGAAAGTCCTATTTCTCAACGCTGTCATTAATTTTCCTTTGTTCTATTTTTAAATTTTGCAAATCGCTATTTCTAGCGGCTGTTTCTATTAGCAATGTACTATTAGCTAAGCGTTACCACTATGTTTAGCGGTTTCATAACCCCAGCGTGCCACTAAAGATTGTTCAACGCCGAGATGATCAAGAATACGCGCCACAACAAAGTCGACCAAATCTTCGATGGTCTTAGGATTATGGTAAAAACCAGGTGCCGCTGGCATTATTGTCGCACCCATTTGTGACAATTTAAGCATATTTTCCAAATGGATTGAGGAAAGGGGCATTTCTCGTGGTACCAGAATAAGCTGTCCTCTTTCTTTTAATACTACATCGGCTGCCCGTTCTATCAAATTGTCGCTAGCACCAACGGCGATAGACGAAAGGGTGCCCGTAGAGCAAGGGCATACTACCATTTTGGCCGGTGCTGCTGAACCTGATGCAACAGGTGAAAACCACTCTTCTTTTCCAAATACTTGCACTTGACCAGGCTTGCCGCCGCAGTGCTCAATGAAAAAAGCACTGGCGTCTTCAGGCCTCGCGGGAATTTTTATATTTTCTTCTGTAGCCATCACCACTTTAGCGGCAGAAGAAATAAGCACATACACTTGGTAGTCAGCTTTAACTAACGACGTTAATAGTGATAGTGCGTATGGTGTGCCGGAAGCACCCGTAATAGCTAGGGTAATTTGCTTATCATGTTTCATTTTTCTACCTCGATTGACGGGGTAAGTACGCGTAAAACACGGTTGTGGATGCCTTCAAAACCACCATTACTCATAATAAGAATATGATCGCCAGGGCGCACTTCGCTTTGCAATACTTTTACAATGTTTTCAACATCATTGAATACGGTGGTGGGCGCTGGGCTAGCAGCTGCTGCTTCCTTTAGCGACCAGTCTAGCCCTTGAGGTTCATACACATAAACTGCATCGGCGGCCTGCCAAGAGTGAGCAAGGGTATTCTTATGCACCCCCATTTTCATGGTGTTCGAACGAGGCTCCAGCACAGCCAGTATGCGGGCATTACCTACTTTCTTGCGAAGTCCATCAATAGTGGTGGCAATGGCGGTGGGGTGATGAGCAAAATCATCATAAACCGTCACGGGTTTACCTTCAGCTGCGAGTGTCACTACGCCTTTTATTTCCATGCGGCGCTTAACATTTTTAAAACTTGATAGCGCGGCAATGGCATCGTGGAGGGTAACACCGGCATGATGAGCCGCAGCAATGGCCATGAGTGCGTTATCCACATTGTGCTGGCCAAGCAGTTCCCACTGTACTGCGCCAACAATCTCATTGTTAAATAGCACGTTAAACTGGCTACCATCTTTATTGATAAGTTCTGCGGACCATTCTTTGCCTAGACATTGGCGTGGCGTCCAACAACCTTTTTTAAGGGTTTCCTCAATAGCGGGCGTGTGGTTGGGCGTAAGAATCAGGCCATTTTCTGGCACCATGCGCACAAGGTGGTGAAACTGGGTTTGAATGGCGGCTAAGTCGGCGAAGATGTCAGCATGATCAAACTCTAAGTTATTAATCACCAGCGTTTTAGGTCGGTAATGCACAAACTTAGAGCGCTTATCGAAAAAGGCGCTGTCGTATTCGTCTGCTTCAATGACAAAAAACGGGCTTTCTCCAATACGGGCAGACACACCAAAGTTTTCAGGCACACCACCAATAAGGTAGCCGGGGTTTAATTCGCTGTACTCTAAAATCCACGCCACCATGCTGCTGGTCGTGGTTTTGCCGTGGGTTCCTGATACACCAATGACCCATCTATCTTTTAATAAGTTATCAAGCAACCATTGCGGGCCACTGGTATATGGCAAGTTTCTGTTTAGCACGTACTCAACCGCCGAGTTGCCACGAGACATCGCATTTCCAATAATGACCATATCTGGAGTTGGATCGAATTGGTCAGTATTAAAGCCTTCGGTAAGTTCTATACCAAGAGCTTCAAGTTGGGTACTCATGGGCGGATACACGTTGGTATCTGAGCCTGTGACCTTATGGCCCAAGGCTTTCGCAATGGCTGCGATGCCACCCATAAAGCTACCGCAAATACCTAGAATATGTAAATGCATAGCGAATTCTCATTTTTTACTGCATTGAATACTGGCTACTTTATCAGAACAGCAGCAGGTTAAATAATGCATTTTTACGCATAATGCCTGCTTTCACTGGTATGTTGTGTAGATTGCCTGCGCTTGGCTTATTCCACTTCGGTGCATTCACGGTTACAATCAAATTAACGAGCATATAAAGCAGTGCTTGTTGGTAATGTGAGAGAAAGCCGGTAAGGAAAGCTGTGCGCCTCCCATTGTCATACCCTACACACTAAAAAAAGGCTTAACTAAGATGAGACGTTTAAATTCCCAGTTGCAAGAAGATGGTGCCCCGTTAGAGCTGATCCTGCTCATAAGAACCTTGTTAGCGAGCTGTAAAGAAATTTCATTCCGAGTGAGTCAAGGTGCCCTTGCTGGCGTATTGGGTTCTACCTTGTCAGAAAACGTACAAGGTGAAACGCAAAAGAAGTTAGATGTAATTTCTAATCACATCATTAAAGATACGCTTCGTGAGTCGGGCTATGTAAAAGCCATTTCTTCAGAAGAAGAAGACGATGTTGTACCGTGCAACCCAGATGGTAATTATTTGGTGAGCTTCGATCCACTAGACGGCTCATCGAACACCGAAATTAACAGCTTAATTGGTACTATCTTCTCAATTACCCACGCCCCTCAGTGGATGGAGCCTGATGATCCATCAGCATTTCTTCAGCCAGGTACACAAATTGTGGCAGCAGGTTACGTACTTTATGGTCCGTCTACCATGCTTGCATTAACCACTGGCCGCGGCACTCATATTTATACATTAGATAAGACCCACGGTGGTTTCTTACTTACTCACCCTAATATTCAGGTGCCAGAGCAAACCACTGAATACTCGATTAACGCGTCAAATCAGCGTCACTGGGAACCGGCTATGCAAGCCTATATTGCTGACCTAATTGCAGGTAAAGATGGCCCTCGTGAGAAAAATTTCAACATGCGTTGGGTAGCAGCCATGGTCGGTGATATTCATCGTTTATTATGTCGCGGCGGTATTTTCATGTACCCCTACGATAAACGTGACCCATCTAAGCCAGGTAAATTGCGCTTACTGTATGAAGCAAACCCCATGGCCTTTTTGATGGAACAAGCCGGTGGTAAAGCGGAAACCGGTGCAGGGCGAATTCTTGAAGTCATGCCGGAAGAAATACATCAGCGCGTACCATGTATTATTGGTTCTAAAGAAGAAGTTGAAACCTGTTTAAGCTATTACGGTAAAAGTGAATAGAAATATTGCTAAATAAAGGCGGTTTTGCGTGTGATTAGCGCTAAACCGTTTTTATTTTGCCGCCGTCACCGTATACTTAGCGCCACATTTTTTAAAACATCATTGAAAGGACCTTAGAATGAGCTTGAATGATATTCCTGCGGGCAAGAACTTGCCTGAAGAAGTGAATGTAGTTATCGAAATTCCAGCACACGCTGACCCGGTAAAATACGAAGTAGACAAAGACTCAGGCGCTATGTTTGTTGACCGTTTCATGGCAACTTGCATGCACTACCCAACTAACTACGGTTATGTGCCTAACACCTTGTCTGAAGACGGTGACCCAGTTGACGTATTGGTAATGACGCCGTTCCCACTATTAGCGGGTTCAGTAATTCGTTGTCGTCCAATTGGTGTTTTGAACATGACTGATGAGTCAGGTAAAGACGCTAAAGTATTGGCAGTGCCAATCGACAAGCTTTCTACTATTTACCGTAAAGTGCAAGAAACTGAAGACGCACCTGAGTTGCTATTACAGCAAATCGAGCACTTCTTCTCTCATTACAAAGATCTTGAACCTGGTAAGTGGGTTAAGATTGACGGCTGGGCTGGCTCAGCAGCAGCGAAAGAAGAAATTGTCGCAAGCGTTAAGCGTTTCGAAGCAGAATAATTCACGCTGCTTACAAGACATGCTAAAAAGGGTCGGTGCTGGTAAGTACCGGCCCTTTTTATTTTAAGAGCGACCTTTTTATTTAAGTGAGTGTTATGTTGAAAGTCATGGGAAAGGCATTGGGTTTAGCCTTAGTCATATTACTTCCGGCGTTCTCAGCGTTTAGCGACGAAGAGCCTATTGAAGTGTATTGGGAAGATTTGGTACCAGAAGGGTTTAATGAACTTGCGCCTCCCGCCGTTCAGCACAATGGTGAAATGTCACAGTTGCAGCCAGATGCCCCAGTAGTTGATAAATTTGATGGTAAGCGGATAAAAATTCCTGGCTTTGTGGTGCCCCTTGAAGGCACGCCTGAACTCACAACTGAATTTTTACTCGTGCCTTACTTTGGCGCTTGTATTCATGTACCGCCGCCTGCGTCGAATCAAATTGTGTACGTGACGTTTGAAGAGGGTATTCCTCTTGATAATATTTACGACGCGATATGGGTAACTGGCGAACTTACCACTGAAGGGTGGAAAGGTGATATCGCGTCGGTAGGGTATCGACTTAAAGGTATCGCGGTAAGTGCTTTTTAGGCCAGCGTAAGCGTTTAGGCGGGCCCAAGCACTTTTTATAGGCAGGGAAGCTCCTCATAGACTAAGAAGCTCCTTATAGGCAAAAAATATGGTCTAGCCTTGTGGTGTATAGATCTGTTCTGCGCGATTGAACAGCAGCCACGAGGTTAGAATGTACTTGTCGTTGCTTTTAGGTATTTGCCCACGGTGAGTATGGGTAAAATAAGCAGGGGCAATCACCATTCTGCCCGCTTTAGGCTTTACGGCTTTATCTTGATAATAAAATTCGGTTTCCCCACCATCTTCCACATCATTCAAATAAAACATAAACAGTAATACGCGATGCAAAGCTTCATTATGAGGTGCTTGCGGATAAACCTCTGAATGCCAGTAAGGATAACCGCCATTACCTGCACTGTAGCGTTGTGCGTTAATGTCGCCAATACGAAAAAGATAATTAACCAAGTTATGAAGGTTAGGTTTACCTACTTCTTCAAAGTTTTCACCGGTTAGTTTAACAGGCTCGCCGGTTTTTGGATGGCGAACGGTCAACCCTATTGGGCCTACCAACGCGTAATAATATTTCTCTATATACTTCACCAATTGCTCGCCTGTTAACTGCATGACCTGCTTAAACAAGTCAGCAAACTCAGGCTGTTGAGAAATAGATACATCAACACTACGCTTCTTATCTAAATCCACACCGCCGCCGGTTTTACCTTGAGTGAGGTTGGGGCTTTTTTCAAAGCGCGCGATGAGTTGGGTACACAATTCGGGAGATAAAACATCATCAATAACGTCAATTAAATCAGCCATTAGGTAGTGCCTTAAAGTGTGCCTGTAATGTCGCTTTTATATCGTCAGGGATAGGCGCCGAGCGCTGCTGCTGATAATCGAAATGTACCATAGTGGTAATGCCCGTTGAGCACAGATTCCCGTCTTGCCAAAGCTCTTGATACACATCGAACGCACTGTTCCCTAAACGACTGATAAACGTTTTTACGGTAACGGTTTTTCCGTAAAAAATTTGCGCAAGAAAATCGACTTTGTAGCTTGCTAAAATAAGCGGCCAGTTCTGTAAATCCATCGTCGGCGTAAATATTCTGAAGATAGGATCCCGCGCCGCTTCAAACCAGCTGACTAATGCGGTATTACTTACGTGTTGCAGGGCATCGGTCTCACAAAACCTAACTTCGAATGACATTTCCATAGGAATGATTTCTGATGGAGTGGCTACTGACATATTGCCTCTTATTTTTATCGTGATGTGTCCTCACTTTATCACGCTATATTGGGTTTTTCAGTAATCTGGCTCAACCTGAGCGGCCATTGGAAACGAAATTAAGATGAAAAGTGATTCCAGCGTGGTTTTAAATTACAATCTGCGCCAAATTTCTGATTAAACAATAATTATGACTGCAATTGGGATTGATTACGGTACCTCAAATTCTGAGGTGGTGTACTTTGATGGCGCTACCCATAGACATATAAAGCTCGACCCGTCACTTGAACAGGGTAATAAAATTCGCTCGTCTGTATTTATATACTTTGAGGATGAACTGCCGCCTCCGCCCGATGCCATGGTGGAAGCTAAAGTGTCGCAGTTGCAGCGTTTAATCAACGAGCAAATAGACAAAGCCAAGCAGGGCTATTACGACGCTAAAGACCCTAAAGAGCAGTCGCGCTATAGCAACCGCATTGAATCGCTTCGTGGTGAATACCATAACCGACCAGCGTTGCAACGAAAGGCCATTCAGCAACTTATGCATGCTATGTCGCTGGAAGAAATTCCATTATTGCGACTAGTAGAACACGGTAAGTTTGCCTTCGGTGAAGAAGGGTTTAAGCGCTTTTTAAAAATGCCTGATAAAGGCCGCCTAATTTACTCACCTAAAAACTTCTTAGGTGCATCTTTAGATGGTGACCAGAAAAAGGCATTTATTGGCATTATTGCCAAACAGCTAGCCTACTTTAAACAGTGTGCCGAAACCCAATTAGAAAAGCCTGTTTCATCGGTAGTTATAGGTCGCCCGGTTAAGTTTCACGGTACCCGTGGTGAAGTAGGCAATACCCAAGCCATTCAGATTATGACTGAAGCTGCATCTAACGCCGGCTTTAGTAAAATTAACTTTTTGGATGAGCCCATTGCGGCGGCGTATAAAATTGAGCAGACATTACCCCGCGATACCACCGCGCTTATTGTGGATATTGGCGGTGGTACCACAGACATCTGTTGTATTAATCTTTCGCCTGAACGCAATAACCAACTGGATAGAAAGCAAGATGTGCTATCGGTAACGGGAAGACGCTTAGGCGGCATGGATTGTGATAAGAGTTTGTTGCTGAAAGTGGTTGCGCCTGAAATGGGAATGGGGCTTAAAATGATTAATGGCCTGCCTATTCCCCCTACTTATTATTCAGATATGTGTGCGGTTGATAATATCCCTGCACTTACTCGGTTCTTCTCTGATGATTACGGCCTAGAGATTTCTCAAACCATGTCAGTAACCAAGCACCCAGAACAATTAGAGCGTTTACTGCTAGTACAAGAAAACAAATTGTCGGCGCGGGTGGTTAACTCGGTGAGAATGGCAAAAGAACTGCTTTCTAGCAAAGACAAGATCACCTTACCGCTACATTACATTGAAGATGATTTTGATGTAAACATTAGTACCGAAGACCTAAAAAGCGCATTAAAGCCGTGGTTAAGTAAGGTAAAAGCGTTAGTGGTGGAGTGTTTAGAGAAAAGCAGCGCGGCACCCGAGGTAGTAATGGTTACCGGTGGTATGAGCTTATCGCCTATTATTATCGACGCACTGTATGAAGAGCTACTGACCGGATTGCCTCGGTTAGAGAACGATGCGTTTAACTCGGTGTGCGAAGGCTTGGCTATTCAGGCATTTAAGTTTTAAAGCGTGGTCAGTTAAGTACCTAAGTATTTAACCGAACTACATAAGAAACTACATAAAAAACGCGCCGAAATGGCGCGTTTTTTTGTTTTGATACTAAGCCTTTATGCTCGTAAGCTTAGGCTTGTGCTTCAAGCATCGGCTTTAAGAAGCGGCCGGTATGAGACACTGTAGATTCAGCCACCAACTCAGGCGTACCTTCAGCAATAATTTGACCACCACCTGAACCACCTTCTGGGCCCAAATCGATGATCCAGTCGGCAGTTTTAATCACATCAAGATTGTGCTCAATAACTACCACTGTGTTGCCATGGTCACGGAGTCGGTGCAGTACGGCGAGTAACTGTTTGATATCGTGGAAGTGAAGCCCAGTGGTGGGTTCATCCAAAATATACAGCGTTTGGCCGGTATCGCGTTTCGACAATTCCTTGGCTAACTTAACCCGCTGTGCTTCACCGCCTGATAACGTCGTGGCTGCTTGCCCTAAACGAATATAAGCCAAACCTACTTCTTTTAAGGTTTGCAGTTTGCGGGCAATGGCCGGAATGGGGTCGAAGAAATCTCGAGCATCTTCTACCGTCATTTCTAGCACTTCATGAATGTTTTTGTCTTTGTATTTTACTTCTAAGGTTTCACGGTTGTAGCGTTTACCCATACAAACGTCGCAGGGCACGTACACATCAGGCAAGAAGTGCATTTCTACTTTAATCACACCGTCGCCCTGACACGCTTCACAACGACCGCCTTTCACGTTGAAACTAAAGCGTCCTGGCTTGTAACCGCGAGAGCGCGCTTCCTGCGTTCCGGCGAATATTTCACGAATAGGCGTGAAAATTCCAGCGTAAGTTGCAGGGTTAGAACGGGGCGTTCTGCCAATAGGGCTTTGGTCAATATCGACCACTTTATCGAGCTGATCTAACCCTGTCATTGAGGTATAAGGGGCAGGCTCAGAAGTAGTGGCTTTGTTTAATTCGCAGTGGGCGATTTTATAGAACGTATCGTTAATAAGGGTCGATTTACCTGAACCAGAAACCCCGGTTACGCAGGTCATCACGCCCATAGGCACTCGCAAGTCTACCGACTTCAAGTTGTTACCTGTGGCGCCTTTTAATTCCAACCATTTATCATCTTTAATGGGGGTGCGAACTTCAGGTATAACTATTTTTTCACGGCCAGATAAGTACTTTCCAGTAAGTGAGTCTTCACTTGCTAGAATGTCTTCAAGCTGACCTTCGGCAATAATCTCTCCGCCATGTACACCGGCTCCAGGGCCAATATCCACGATATAATCGGCTTCACGAATGGCGTCTTCATCATGCTCAACCACCAATACCGTGTTACCTAAATCACGCAAGTGTCTTAGGGTTTTCAATAAGCGTTCGTTGTCTCTTTGGTGAAGCCCAATAGAGGGTTCATCAAGAACATACATTACGCCAACTAGCCCAGCACCAATTTGGCTAGCAAGGCGAATACGCTGTGCTTCACCGCCTGACAAAGTATCGGCGCTGCGCGAAAGGGATAAGTAGTTCAAACCAACGTTAACCAAAAAGCGTAAACGGTCGAGAATTTCTTTTAGAATTTTCTCTGCAATTTGCGCTTTCTGGCCTGTTAGCGATAAATTTTCGAAAAAATCATAGGCATCAGCAATCGATTTTTCTGCAATGGTGGGCAGAGTCGTGCCTTCAATAAACACATTACGGGCTTCTACACGCAGGCGTGTGCCGTTACAGCTGCTGCAATGCTGCTGGCTTAGATATTTAGCAAGCTCTTCACGCACCGCGTTAGACTCAGTTTCCCGATAGCGGCGCTCCATATTCGGAATAATGCCTTCAAACGGGTGCTTACGCTCCATCACATCGCCGCGTTCGTTAATGTATTTAAACGCTAACGACTTACCTTTAGAGCCATACAACACGATGTCTTTGTGCTTATCGTCTAACTCGCCAAAGGGGCCTGTAAGGTCGAATTCGTAATGGTCGGCAACCGATTGCAGCATCTGGAAATAGTAATAGCTACGTTTGTCCCAACCACGAACCGCACCGCCTGCAAGACTTAACTCGTCGTTACCCACCACACGTGTTGGGTCGAAAAACTGTCTTGTGCCTAAACCATCACAGGTTGGGCACGCCCCGGCAGGGTTGTTGAACGAGAACAATCTAGGCTCTAATTCACTAATACTGTAACCACAGTGTGGGCAGGCGAAGTTAGCTGAAAATACAATTTCTTCAGCATCGCTATTGTCCATGTCGGCTACAAGCGCATTCCCACCAGCCAACGCTAATGCGGTTTCAAATGATTCAGATAAACGCAATGCAAGGTCGTCACGCACTTTAAAGCGGTCTACTACCACTTCGATAGTATGCTTTTTATGTAAATCTAACGGCGGTGGATCGGACAGGTCACATACATCGCCATCTATTCGCGCTCGAATAAAACCTTGGGCAGACAAATTCTGCAGGGTTTTTAAATGTTCACCTTTACGTTCTTTCACGATAGGCGCCAGCAGCATTAACTTGCTGCCTTCTGGCATTGCCAGCACCTTATCTACCATCTGGCTCACGGTTTGTGCGTCTAGCGGCACATCGTGGTCAGGGCATCGTGGCGTGCCAACACGGGCAAACATCAAACGAAGGTAATCGTAAATTTCGGTAATAGTACCCACAGTAGAACGCGGGTTATGCGACGTTGATTTTTGCTCAATGGATATAGCTGGCGACAAACCTTCTATATGATCAACATCAGGTTTTTCCATCATAGACAAAAACTGACGAGCATACGCAGACAACGACTCAACGTAACGACGTTGGCCTTCTGCGTATAGGGTATCGAATGCTAAAGACGATTTACCTGAGCCTGAAAGCCCAGTTATCACTACCAGCTTGTCTCGGGGCAGTGTTAAATCGATATTTTTCAAATTGTGGGTGCGAGCACCGCGTATCTCGATTTTATCCATTGAAGCCTAAGTGCGAAAAAAAGAATCAGTATGCCATAGTCGTCAAGCAAATTGATATTGCATTGCATGATCAAGTTATACTGATTGGCTATCAATGAGATCACCTTAAGATTACATTAATCGATTATTGCGAACGTGGGCAGCTTATCAATATATGCTACACTTCGCGCCCACACTATCTGTCAGACTGATTTAGAGGAACGGTACAGCTTTGAACGCTTTGGAATTGCGCGCCTCGCTAGCGCTTGCATCTGTTTATGTACTTCGCATGCTGGGATTATTTATGGTGATGCCGGTATTAGCCGTCGCTGCTATGGATTATTCAGATTACTCGCCTCTAATGGTGGGGTTAGCGGTGGGTGGATACGGTTTAACACAGGCTGCTTTGCAAATTCCAATGGGTATGATGTCTGATAAATGGGGTCGCAAGCCCGTTATTTTGTTCGGATTGGCTGTATTTGCGTTCGGTAGCTTCGTGGCGGCTAACGCTGATACCATAGCCTGGCTTATCGTTGGGCGTATATTGCAAGGAGCAGGCGCTATCGCTGGTGCGATTATGGCATTAGCCACCGACGTTAGCCGTGAAAGCCAGCGGGCAAAGGTATTGGCTATCATCGGTATTGCTATTGGTTTTTCTTTTTATATGGCTGTGTTGCTAGGGCCATTAATTGCTAACAATTGGGGTTTAGCTGGTATTTTCGCTATTACCGGTATGTTAGCTATTGTTTGTATGCCTCTAGTGCAATGGGTTGTGCCAAACGGTGAAATACTCAGTAGCGGCGATACGTTACCCCAAAAGGGTCAACTTAAACGCTTGGTGTTCTCTTCACAGCTTTGGCGTTTAAACGTCAGTGTGCTTATTTTGCACATGCTTATCACTTTGCTATTTGTACAACTTCCCTTAACGTTACTGCATTTCGACATGGCCCTTGATACCCATTGGACCGTGTATTTACCGGTATTAGGTATTTCTGTGGTGGGGCTAGTCATAATGATGGGAATGGCCCGAGGTCGCACGCCGAAATCCTTTCTATTTTTCGCCGTGGTGCTGATGGGCAGTGCGTTTGCAGCCCTTGCCATGAAAGACCATAGCTGGTGGGTAACTACAGCAGCTGTTGTACTGTTTTTCACTGGGTTTAACTATTTAGAAGCGAACTTTCCTTCTCTTGTTTCCAGTATCGCGCCAGCGGGTCAAAAAGGCACTGCCATGGGGATTTATGCTAGCTTCCAGTTCTTCGGCGCTTTTTTAGGTGGCATGTTATCTGGCTTTGTGACCGATATTTGGACACCTGATATTGCCTATATGATTGGGGCGGTAAGCACGTTGATTTGGCTGTATATTATTTGGGGGCTTAAGGAAGTAAGCCGCGTTAAGCGTGTCATGATGAACGGTAGCTTTACTGAACAGCAGCAAAACGCGTTAGAGAAAAATATTTCTTTGGTTCCAGGTGTTTTAGAGGTGACTTTAAATAGTCAAAATGGCACGGTATATTTAAAAGTAAATCGAGATTTCGATGCTACCCAAGCTAGAGCGGTAATTGATAGCGCTTAGTAGAAAACATATTGGCTTTCATTGCCTAGAATAACGAACGTAAGGAGTGCGACCGTGATAGATTTATCGTCTTTTAAAGGCATTATTTTTGATATGGATGGCACCCTAGTCGATTCAATGGGCAGACATATCAATGCGTGGCAAGTGACTTGTGAAGTATTCGGCTACCCTTTTGATGCCAATTACATCCACAGTTTAGGCGGCGTACCAACACTCGAGACCGTCGAGATGTTGAATGCTAAATACAATATACAAAACGATGTCGAAGAAGTGGCAGGTTTTAAAAAGCGTGCCTCAGAAAAGTTACCCGATATCCCTATGTTAATTCCAGATACCCTCGCCGTATTTAACCATTACATTAAAAGTCATCCAATTTCTGTGGGCACCGGCTCTGACAGACAACATGCTGAGTGGTTATTAAGTCATCATAATATTATCGATCAATTGAAAGTATTGGTCACCGCCGATGATGTCAAAAACGGCAAACCCCACCCAGAAACCTTCCTAATGGCTGCAGAAGCAATGCATGTTGCGCCAGAAGATTGTGTAGTATTTGAAGATACTGAAATGGGTCAACGGGCAGCGTTAGATGCAGGAATGACATGTGTTATGGTAAAAGACGGTAAGATAGTAAATTCATTGGTGTAAGCAAACACGTAGTCAACAAGGATTGTGATATGACATTTTCAAAAATATTCACTGTGGCTGTTATGTCATTGGGCTTGGCCGCCTGCGCGATTAATGTAACCCCAAGCGCTTTTTTTCATCAAGACAACCAAATAAAACCACTGACTACCACAAAGCTACATGCCGCCATCGAGCAAGACAAAACTTCAGCTGGGATTACTCGCGTAGAAATTGATAATGAGCAAGGCCTCACCTTAAGAGGTGTAGCGGTGTCGTATGCTGAACCTGTGGTGAATATTGTTTTTTACGCCGATAACCGTATGCCGGTGAGTGAAAACAACAGCGTGTTGCATCGCTTAGGTAAGATTCCAGCGAATATTCTTTGGATGGATTACCAAGGTGTGGGTGCCAGTGAGAAATCTGAAAAGCTCAGCATTAATGCGATTAAAGCCGATGCATTAACTGTTTTTGATTACGCCGAAGGTATATTCGATAAGTCACTGCCCACTATTGTGCATGGCAGAGGCGTGGGCAGCTATTTCGCAAGCTATGTGGCGGCAAACAAACCTATTGGCGGGCTAGTGCTCGATGGGGCGTTTAACGACATATCCGATCTTATTGCCAATATGGTGCCTGGGTTTTCTAATTCACTAACCAGCATGAAACTTCACCCTGAAGTACATTTAATGCAAATAGCGCCTATTTTGCGACATTACGAAGGCCCATTGTGGTTATTGGTAGGCGAGAAAGACGTCATCACCCCATTTGAAATCAGCAAGCAGTTATTAGCGACTGCCGCGAGTGATGCAAAGTACATTAGCGTGGTACCCGGTGCTACCCATAACGCCACGCTGAAACACGACTTTGCGATAGAAGAATATCAAAGGTTCATCAGCCATATAAGCCCGTAGAATCAAGGTTTATCACACTTTCAGACCTGTGGATAAAGTGTGGATCAAGTTGTTGGTAACTCCCTAAGTTTATAAATCTACTATAAGATCGTGATCTTCCTAGACTAACTGGTCAGATCACGTTAGCTCAATTAAATCAAGGGCTGTAGCAAGTTTATTTTAGATCGGTTGATAAGTAGATCTTTAGCGGTGTAAGGATCGCTAGTAGCAGGGGATTGGGGATAAATATTTTCGCTAACAGATCAAGCTCAGTAAGTTGTCAAGATCTATCATCCATGAAATTTTCTAACAGATAGTGTCTTACCTTCATAATTTTTACCTATTTATAAAGGTAAGAACCTAACCACATACCAAGTCAAGAAAACAGCGTGCTAGACCCGTACAACCGAGTCACGTTTAACGATAGTGGGCGTGTATTTAAAGGTGAGGCCTTCTTCAGGTTTAGCCCCAGCAGCGTATTTCAGTGCAAGTTCTGCCGCTTTTGCTGCCATCATTTCTATGGGGTAACGTAAGGTTGTCAATTTAGGGCGACAATATTTAGCTAACAACACATCATCATAGCCCATCACCGACACTTGCTCGGGTACGGCAATGCCATGGTCTTGTAACATGGTCATTGCCCCAGAGGCCATTGCATCGTTATAGGCAAGCACCGCAGTAAATTCAGCGCCAGTAGCGAGTAAGTTCTGCATGGCTAATTCACCACCTTCTTGATCTGGGGTCGCATACTCAATCATGCTTTCAGGTAAGGAAAGCTTGGCTGCTTCGACAGCGTTTACGATGCCTTCTAGTCTGTGGTTAGGATCATCAATGCGGTATTGGCTGCTAATGACCGCCAAATTCTTGTGTCCTTGATTGATAGCGTGTTCAGCCATCAGGCGTCCACCGGTTACGTTATCTAACCAAACGCAGCGATTAGCAATTTCAGGAATATAGCGGTTGATTAATACAAATCCAGGTACTTGCTTAGCAAAGTCGATAAGGGTTTTATCGTCTAACGCTTTACTGTGAACCACCATGGCTTCAACGCGGTGTTCCAACAAAATTTCGATGGCACGCAGTTCGGTTTCTTTTTCTATCGAGCCCGCACTTAACAGGATTTGAACGTTATTCTTGCGAGTAACGGTTTCAACACCATGGGCAAGCATAGCGAAAAAAGGGTCGTGAAGTTCAGCTAATACTACGCCTAGCGACGCACTGCGCTTAGTCACCAAAGCTCTGGCATTAGCATTGGGTCTATAACCCATTTCTTCCATGATGAGCTTAACCCGTTGACGAGTATCTTTGCCAACTTTAGGGCCGTTATTTATAACGCGTGAAACGGTTGCAAGCGATACACCTGCAGCCTGAGCAATGTCTTTAATCGTAGCCATACAAAAAAATTAGCAATTATTATTAGGTTATAGAAGTGAAGACACGCAGTTTAGATTGGCCGGTAAGCACTTTTGCGACTCAATTTAGCCATATTGGCTGCAACTATCCTCTGTTATGGCGTACAGCGTACAGTATATTTACAAAAAAACATAAAAATGTTGTGCGAATTAGCACTATAAACGGAGTAAGAAAACGTATACCCTCCTTGCTGTTGAGGTCGTGCCAGCCTGTTAATTAAAAAATGGTAATCTTCATTTCTTGCAAAAAAGGTTAATGCATTGTTATGAAAGTTGAAGCGTCTGATTTTGGTGTCGTTGATGGTGAGAATGTCACCCTTTACACGTTAAGTAATTCACAGGGTATGCAGGCAAAAATTTTGAATTATGGCGGCATAATTCACGAATTAAATGTGCCAGATGACCAAGGTAAGCTTCATGCTTGCGTGCAGTCTTATTCAACCATTGATGGCTATGTGGACGACCCCAGTTATAGAAATGCAATAGTCGGGCGTTTTGCCAACCGTATTGGGCATGGAACGTTCACGTTAGAAGGTACGGAGTATCATCTAGATAAAAATGGCGGTGAACATAACTTGCACGGCGGCATTCCTGGTTTCCATAAAAAGATGTGGAAGGCTAAAGCAGAAACGCATGCTGACAGTGTTTCGTTGTCTTTAAGCTTAAGTAGCCCCGATGGCGAGGGAGGTTTTCCTGGCAACGTAAACGTTGAGGCTATTTATACCTTAGATGATGCTAATACGTTATCGTTGTCATTAAATGCTACCACAGACAAAGCGACCCCTTTCAGTCTCACCCAACATGCTTATTTTACGTTAAGTAAAGATAAGACAGTGGGAAGCACCTTCGTGCAAATTGACGCAAAGAAAGTTACCGATGCAGACAATACCTTGTTGCCAACAGGCAGCCTTGTAGAGGTTACAGACACGCCGTTCGACTTTAGTGAACTAACGCGGGTGAACGAAAACAGTGTGAAATCACATGATTTGTATAATCTAGTGGGTGGGTACGATCATAACTTCGTATTAAATGAATCGGTTGCTGGAAAACCTCAGGCCCAAGTTTTTGCTGAAGATACACACCTACAAATGGATTTATATACCGACTTACCGGGTATTCAGTTTTACACTGGAAGTCTACAAACTGACAGTCAGCTTGGCGCATTATGTTTAGAGCCTCAGCACTTCCCCGATGCACCGAATAAGCCACAGTTTCCTGATTGCATTATTTATCCCGATAAACCTTTTACCGCTGAAATTCGGTATCAATTTAAGCTGATTTAAACGAATAGAGAGTACACTTTAATTGTTAATTTATTTAACAATGTATTATCTTTATTCGATAATTGATAATCGCGAGCCCTTAATATATCATTGAGGGTAAACGTTTAACCTTTTGGTTTGATTACACCCATTCACACAAAATTTGTTTGGTGACGGTGTGGCAAAATTTCAACGAAAGCCAAATAAATAGTGAGAGAAATTATGGGAAAGCCCTTCGACCCAACTGACGACCCACATCGCCGTTATAACCCACTACTAGGTGAATGGGTTTTAGTGTCGCCACATCGCGCTAAGCGCCCTTGGCAAGGACAATCTGAAGAGCCTTCGAACGAGCAAAAGCCCTCATACGATCCCACTTGCTACTTATGCCCAGGAAATACGCGGGTAAACGGTGAAGTGAACCCAAGCTACACGGGCACATTCGTTTTTGAAAATGACTTTGCCGCATTGAAAAAAGATACAGAACAAGCCAGTGAAAAAAGTGGGTTGTTCCAGTTTGAAACCGAGCAAGGTTGCAGCCGTGTTATCTGCTTCTCTCCCGATCACAGCAAAACGTTGCCGGAGCTTACCGACGATGAACGTGCCGATGTGGTGAATTGTTGGAAAGCACAAACCAAAGAACTGGGCGAAGAGTTTACCTGGGTTCAGGTTTTTGAAAATAAGGGCTCTGCAATGGGGTGTTCAAACCCGCATCCTCACGGGCAAGTTTGGGCGCAGCAGCATTTACCTTCAGACCCAGCTAAAAAGCTGGTTCAACTAGGTCAATACTATGCAGAAAACCAACGCCCTATGTTGCTCGATTACGCCGAACAAGAAGTGGAAAAGCAAGAGCGAGTAGTTTGTCAAAACGATGACTGGGTTGTAGTAGTACCATACTGGGCAGCTTGGCCTTTTGAAACCTTATTGCTTCCGCGCTTTAACGTACAGTCATTAGATAAAATAACCGATGCGCAATCTTACTCGTTGGCGCAAATTATTGGTGATATTACCAGTCGCTACGACAATTTATTTGAAACATCATTCCCTTATTCAATGGGCTGGCATAGTGCGCCGTTCGATAACGAAACGCACCCAGAATGGACTGTACACGCCCATTTCTTCCCGCCACTTTTACGCTCAGCAAGTGTACGTAAATTTATGGTTGGCTACGAAATGATGGCTGAAGCTCAGCGCGATCTTACGCCCGAGCAAGCTGCAGACCGATTAAAAGCACTGCCTGTAGTGCACTATAAGAAACGCGAGAACACCAATGGATAACCAGTTACTTTCATCAGAATTTACACGTTGTTTCGGCACAGAGCCTACGCTTATTGCCCACGCGCCAGGTCGAGTGAACCTAATCGGTGAGCATACCGACTACAACGAAGGATTTGTGTTTCCAGCCGCCATTAACTTTGGTACGTGGGTTGCTGCATCCAAACGTGATGACAACGATATTGTAGTGACAGCGCTTGATTATGAAAATCAGCAAAATCAGTTTTCACTTAACGATATTCAGTATGACGACAATCAAGGCTGGGCGAATTATGTGCGTGGCGTAGTTAAAGTGCTTAAGGATGCCTTACCTGATTTTTCTGGTGCTAATCTTGTTGTTACAGGCAACGTGCCACAAGGCGCGGGTTTAAGCTCATCTGCTTCTTTTGAAATCGCTATTTTGAAAGCCCTTAGCGCACTATATGAATTACCGCTAGACGGTGTTCAAGCGGCCTTACTTGGTCAGAAAGCTGAAAACACCTTTGTGGGTTGTTCGTGCGGCATTATGGATCAATTGGTATCGGCAATGGGGCACGAAGGAAGTGCAATGTTGCTTGATTGCCAATCACTGGCGATTGAACATTCTCCACTGCCATCATCACATCAGATTGTGATCATTAACTCAAATGTAAAACGCGGTTTGGTAGACAGCGAATACAATTTGCGTCGTGAACAGTGTGAGCAAGGCGCGTCGTTATTAAGCGTTCCGTCGTTACGTGAAGCAACGATAGAAATGCTGGAAACCGCTAAGCCCCATATGCCTGAAGTGGTTTATCGCCGGGCCCGTCATATTATTACTGAAAATGCGCGTACATTAAGTGCAAGTGAAGCGTTGAAGGTAGGTGATATCACTACGGTGAGTGAGGCGATGGCAGAGTCGCATGTTTCTATGCGCGACGACTTTGAAATTACCGTACCGCCCATTGACTACCTTGTTGAAATTATTGGTGAAGTATTAGGTGAAACCGGTGGCGTTCGCATGACGGGCGGTGGTTTTGGTGGCTGCGTCGTGGCGTTAGTTCCAACTGATTCTGTCGATGCGGTTAAGCAAGTGGTTGCTGATAAGTACTTTGACGAGACTGGCTACAAAGCTGATATATATGTATGCACTGCCACTCAAGGTGCATTTGCTTAAACATTATATGTAATACACAAGATTCCCGTTAACAATTAATTGTGCCCCTTGCGTTGTTTTGAATTTCAAAACAACGCTTTTTTTTGCCTTAAATTTACAATTCTTGTTCATCTAAGTTAATGAAATGTGATATTAATGATGCGCTTTTGGGCAAAGTCATAAAGAAAGTCATGGTGTGGACTTTAACTTTTACAATAATAATAAAACCAATAGCCTTCATCGACCCTGCATCGAGAAAATTCGCACCGCAAAACTAAAATAATCGTTGGGAAAAACTATGAAATTAGCATCGTTAGATATCACAGTGTTTGTGATCTATGTGGTGGCGCTTATCGGCATCGCATGGTGGGTATCAAGGGAAAAGCAGGGACACGAAAAAGATACGAACGACTACTTCTTAGCAGGCTCTAGCTTGCCGTGGTGGGCAATAGGGGCCTCGCTGATTGCAGCAAATATATCGGCAGAACAAATTATTGGTATGTCAGGCTCTGGCTATCAACTAGGTTTAGCTATCGCTTCTTATGAGTGGATGGCAGCTATTACACTTATCATTGTGGGGAAATACTTTTTACCTATTTTTTTAAAGCACAAAATATATACCATGCCGCAGTTCTTAGAGCAGCGTTACGACCATCGAGTGCGTAAAGTCATGGCAGTATTTTGGTTGGGTGTTTACGTATTTGTAAACTTAACCGCGGTATTGTGGTTAGGCGCTTTAGCCATTAACACCATTGCTGGTGTGGATATGGTTTACGGCATGATATTCCTAGGTGCTTTCTCGCTGGCTTATTCATTATACGGCGGGCTAAAAGCTGTGGCACTTACCGACATTATTCAAGTGGTATTGTTAATATTCGGCGGCCTGTTTTTGTCTTACACCGCGCTTAATTTAATCAGTGGCGGTAATGGCCCCATTCAAGGTTTTATCGACCTTAGCAACCAGTTACCTGAAAAATTCGATATGATTTTATCGAAAGATAATCCGCATTATATGGACTTGCCGGGCATTTCCGTACTCATTGGCGGTATGTGGATAATGAACCTCTCATATTGGGGCTTTAACCAATACATTATTCAGCGCACATTGGCGGCGAAAAGCCTACAAGAAGCCCAAAAAGGGATAGCGTTTGCGGCATTCCTTAAACTGTTAATGCCACTGATTGTAGTGTTACCAGGCATTGCGGCAGTGCTATTAGTGCCGGAGCTTTCAAAGCCTGATCAAGCCTACCCATCACTTATGAGCATGATGCCAGTAGGGTTGAAAGGGGTTATTTTTGCCGCGTTAGTAGCAGCTATTGTGTCGTCGTTAGCCTCGATGACCAACAGTGTATCGACCATTTTCACTATGGATTTATACAAAGACAAACGCCCAAATGAAAGCCAACATCACTATGTGAAAGTAGGGCGTATAGTGAGCTTTGTCTCACTGATTATTGCCATGATCACGGCCAAACCATTGTTGGGTAATTTCGACCAAGCCTTTCAATATATCCAAGAGTTTACAGGCTTCTTTACGCCAGGTATTTGCGCCTTGTTTGTATTGGGCATGTTCTGGAAGAAGACCACTGCAACCGGTGGACTGTGTGCGGCACTAGGTTCCTTTGTACTTAGTATTGTATTCCGTCAATTCTGGCCTGAACTGCCGTTTATCGACCGCGTTGGAATTGTGTTCTTACTTTGTGTTTCTGTGGCTATTATCGTGTCGCTTGCAGAGAAAAAAGGTGTACATGAAAATGCGGTAGATTTAGATGAGGTCGAATTCGCTACAACGAAAGGGTTTAATATTGCCGCGTTCGCCGTAGTGTGTTTGCTTATCGCCTTCTACGGCGCTTGGTGGTAAAGCGCTGCTGACAATAAAGAGCCGGTGGAGTTAGAAAGTAAATGGTAATGGTTTGGGCGCTTAAGCTATCAAGCGCCCGATAAAACCATGCGAAAGTTCAGCCGACAAGCGATGAATATTTTGATAGCGTTCAAATTTGAAAGCACACGGGAGAGAAAAAACTTAATTTCTCCCGTTCAAAATAAGATATACTAACCGGCTAATATCGATGAAACTTTCGCACTTGTTGTTGTCACAAAGTGATAGAGCAGCAAGGCACTAAATACGTTACAGGAGACACCAATGGCAACGAAAGGCGTTAACAAGGTCATACTTGTGGGAAATCTAGGTAATGATCCTGAAGTACGATACATGCCTAACGGTAACGCCGTTGCGAACCTAAGCTTGGCTACCAGCGAAAGCTGGAAAGATCCGCAAGGCCAAATGCAGGAACGCACTGAGTGGCACCGCCTTACTATGTACCGTCGCTTAGCAGAAATTGCCGGAGAATACCTGAAAAAGGGTTCTCAAATTTACGTTGAAGGTAAATTGCAAACGCGTAAGTGGCAAGATCAGTCAGGCCAAGACCGTTACACTACAGAAATCATTGTAGACCAAATGCAAATGCTTGGTGGTCGCGGTGGTGAAGGTGGCGGTGGTAATGCGGGTGGCGGTTATCAACGCCCTCAGAATAACCAGCAAGGTGGATACCAGCAACAAGGTGGTCAAAGCCAAGGCGGTTATCAGCAACAAGGCGGCCAAAATCAAGGTGGTCAAAACCAGGGCGGCTATCAACAGCCAGCACCTAACCAAGGTGGCGGTCAGTCACAGCCTAAGCAGCCTCCAATGGCTGAGCCAGACTTTGATTTTGATGACGACATTCCGTTCTAGACAAAGACAAAAATAGAAATGTTGAAAAATAACATTGAAAGCCGCTACCAAGCGGCTTTTTTTTATTTTTTAGAAAATTAATGTTGAAAATTTAATAATCACCGCTATATTACTTTATAACAAATATAAATGTTTATTGTTGGGTGTCCATGAAAATTGCTGTAAAAAAGTTCAAAAGTGGAGAGCGCTACGTTTTTTTGTTAGGAGAAGATGGGGTTCCCGATTTTTGGGTAACTCACTTTGTAACGCAAAAACTGCGAATGACTAAAGCGGCAAAATCAATTGAGCAATACCTAAAAGACATCAAACATTTGAAACGTTGGGAGGATATTAACGGTAGGGATCTGATTGACGAAATATACAACGGTAAAGTACCTAACCTTGATGATATTAATAAACTCAAAGAGCATTGCTCATATCAGGCCAAAGTGGTTAGGGATAAGTCAGCAAGTAATGTAGTCGATATGGGAAAGTTTCATTTATCAAAATCACAAGACAAACCGACTATTGGTAAATCTCAATATATATCCCGCATAGCCCACATTGCAGAGTTCCTTCATTTTATCGGGCAAGAGAGAGTCAAGCACAAGCCAGCTGCCGCGGAACTTTTTGAGTCGCTGGATAAAATGAAAACTCGACTTAAGAGTGGTAGGCCAAAAGGAAGATCGAAGAAAGTTTCGTTAGATAAATCAGGTATTCCAGATGATGTATTTGAAGACTTTGTTGAGGTGGCGAAGCCTGATTCACATTACAACCCGTTTAAAAATCCAGTTATTAAGTTTAGAAACTACCTAATTGTTCAAGTTTTGTATGAGACAGGATTTAGATGTGCAGAGTTATTAGCGCTTCGGATCAGCGATATCGGAACGGATACTGAAAATCCAACATTGTCAGTTGTTAGAAGACATGACAGTAAAGATGATCCCCGCTTAAAAGAACCCACGGCAAAGACCCTTGGCAGACCTGTGTCTATCACAAAAGAGCTGAGAAACTTGCTAAACGCCTATATCAAGGTTCAGCGTGCTGAAACAAAAGTCGCAAAAACACACCCGTTCATCTTTGTTTCTCACAAAGATAAAGAGGGGCATTATCAATCTGGACAACCACTAATTCAACAAACAATTAATGATATATTTAATAGCATCAAAGGTGTGAACCCAGAGCGTTTTTGGGCTATTACACCTCACTCTTATCGACACTATTTCAATGATCAACTGTCGGATCAGATTGATGAGGTAAAAAGGGCCGTCAGGCAAGAAGTAATACGATTGGAGCAGGCGGGTTTGCATCAAGCTGCAAAGCAATACGCAGATGAAAATAAGATTACGAAGCAACGCGAGCTGGAGATAAGAGCAGAATTAAATGGACATTCATCTCTTAAATCAGGTGAGATTTATCTCAAACGGACAGCAAGAAAACAGGCGCAAAAGATACGCCAAAAAATGCAAGCGAAGATGAAGCACAAAGTAGAAGGACATAATCATGGCGGCTAAGGCAAACAAATTACAAGGCTCAGTAAGAGCTAGGACAAAGTCGGATAAGCGATACAGCAAAGCCAACTATGAATTTGATGTGTATGGCGATCTTTGGGAATTAGATGCAAATAAGTCGCTGAATTTTGAGTTACTCACTTCGCTAAATTTAGAGGCCAAGCTTGAAAGAAACTTTAGGTTAGCATTAGCTGATTATGCATGTGAATTTTCATCTTCTTATACAGATAATCTGTTTCGATATTGTCGCTGGTTTTTCGCTGTTGGTGTTACTGGGAAAATAAATGAAGAGCATGTAATAAATTACAAGGCAAAACTAACCAAAAGCACAGAGTATAAGCTAGGTTACATCCGCGCATTTTTAATGGACTGGCACGACAAAGAAATCAAAGGAGTCGATAAAAAGACAGTAGAGTTACTTAAGTCACTTAAACTTTCTGGTAATGAAAAAGGAAAAGCTGTTGCCTTAGGCTGCCCTTTTAGCGGAGCGTATTCATTTGAAGAACAAACAGCCTTTATAAACTGGTACGTGGATGCCTTTACTGAAAAACTGATCTCGTTGACCGATTACGCCTTTATCATGGCGCTACAACAAACCGGCACCCGCCCTGTTCAGATTACCTATCTCTATTATGGTGATTTAATAACAAGGGTTGAAGAAGGTGTCGAGCATTTTGATTTGCATCTCCCAAACGCAAAACAACGTGATGAACTTTTTAGAGACTCTTTTCAACTTAAGAGGGACACTGGTGAAGATTTAATGCTGGTGCTAACAACACAGGCAAATCAATCCATTAAGGCTGTTGAAACGCAATTTGATATTAAATTGGCATCCAGCCAGAAGAAGCAAATTCCTATCTTCCTCAATACACGAGAAATGGCTAAAATTGCTAGCTTTGAGGAATTTGAAGAGCTACAACAGAGAACGCCTGACTTACTATGTTTACGGACAAGGGGAGCAACCCCATCAGTTGCTGAAATGATAAGGCGCTTGGCTCGCCTTTGTCCGCTGAAAACAACACGGATTAAGTTAGATGATGGGTTTGGTGATTTGCATATCAACCCTAGACGATTCCGCTACACTCATGCAACCAATATGGCAATGCTAGGTGCGAGCGATTATGTAATAGCTGAAGAATTAGGCCATTCAGATACCCAACAAGTGAAAGTATATACAGAGTTCAACGAAGAAATGGCTGACAGCATTGATGAAGCGCTTGCGTCAGACTTAACTCCATTGGCACAGGCATTTTCCGGCACTTTGATTGATAGTGAAAAAGACGCAATGCGAGCAAATGATCCTCGTAGTCGAATTAACAGCAATGATGGGAACCCTATCGGAAATTGCGGCAAGTTTGGTTTTTGTGCCAACGGTACAATTCATTGTTACACCTGCAATAAATTTCAACCTTGGTTAAATGCACGCCATACAGAAGTTCTGAATAGTATCGTTTCAGAACGTGATCGTAAGCGTAAGATGGGAGCAAGTGAGTTTGTGTTACAAGGCCATAATCGCAGTATTGATGCTATCGAAGTTGTCATACAAAAATGTCATGTTAGAAAGCAAGAGCTGGAAAAAGACGGAGCGTTAAATGTCTGATGTACTGATATTTACACCAAAGCATAAACTAGATTTCCAGAAAAACTATGCTGACTTCATAGCATTCGCGAAAAACAATTTAACGCTTTTTGCTGATCATGAGTTTAAAACTCAGAAAGGCACTCAGAAAGGATGGGGGTGCGATAAATGGTCTTGGATCACAGCAAGAGAAAGGAAATTAACCATCGTATTTGGAAACAGTGTAAACCATTCTGAATATATACCATTCAAACAGCCATTTGCTGATTTTGCCAAAGCATATGTGCGTTATCAACAGTCAATCGATCATAAAGATTCGACAGCTTGGGCTTCATCTCTAGTTTGGATCCACAATGCTCTAGAAGAAAGAGCGACTCAGAATGATCGAGTGGATGTTGATATTATGGACCTCAATAACACAGATATTAATCGTGTGGAGGAGCAGATTAGGAACGGCGAACAAGGTGTTGGAACAAAACGCAATATTAGCCTGTCATTTGAACAAGTATTGCAGTTCATCAAGGACAAGCGATTCAAGTTGGATCTACAAGAGTGGTCAAATCCTTTCCCTCGTAAATCCGATCCTAGTATTAAACTTGATAAAGACAGCCGTAAAGAAGATGCGGACAAATGTCCTTCTGACTATCAAATGCTTCAAGTGGCGGATGCCTTTCACAAAGCTAAAACATCGCGTCAAAGATACTTCTCCAGCCTATGTGTAATGTTGATGTGCCAGCCGAGTAGAAATACGGAACTTAATGGTTTAACAATAAACTCATTGCAAAGAAGTGAAAAGGGGCGTTTATATCTAATGTGGCATCCTGCAAAAGGAGGCGATCCCGTTAAAAAGTGGGTACCCAAACTACTAGAGGATGTCGTACAACAGGCATTTGACAGACTCATTGATATTTCAGCTCCCGCTAGAGTTGCCGCGAAATTTGCTTTTGAAAATCCCAATATCTTTATGATGCATGAAAAGTGCATTACACCTTCTGATTTCTCGCAAGATAAACCATTAACATATGATCAATTTGCAAACGCAATGGGGTTCAAAACTGGTAAGTCTGCAAGAGGTGCGGAGATTAATTGGTCTACATATGGAAGTAACATTAAGTGGCTCAGTGATCTAATTAGTAAATTAAATGGCGTATCAGATTGGAAGAAAGAGTTATGTAGTGGAGCTACAATTTTACCCGACAATGATGTTGTGGATAAGCATACAAAAGAGCCAATAGGGCACTCTATTAAATTTCCGAGTTACAGTGACTTACGAATTGTAGTTGAACAGAAATATACGACAAAAGACTTTCCCGTCTATGGTGATGTGAAACTTTGGGACTGCATTACCTTAGTTCGAGAAAATGAGTTTCATAAAGACTTTAATGTTAAACCATTTTCGTGGGTAGTGACTGGGCACGGCGCGTTAAGTGATGCTATAGGTTCAGAACGCCCTTCGGGAAAGGAGGAAATCGAATCAATCTTTGATGAATTGTCAATCACAGATGAAGATGACACTCGATTAAAATTGAATACCCACCAACCCCGACATTGGCTGAATACTAAGTTAAAACTGGCTGGTGAAGAAGACTGGCTAATTGCCAAATGGTCGGGTAGAGCGGATGTAAAACAAAACAAAGCATACGATGGTAGAACTCAAGAGCAAAAATCACGATTAACTAAGCGCATAGGCCATGTTGCAAATAGTGATGGTGTAATGACGGCTACTCAAGCCAATAAGTTTCTATCGCCGTACACATCAGAGTCTCCTCCCCCTGCGATCGTATTGCATGATTTAGGTTTACCAGTTTCTCTTAAGTCACTTGGAATTAAAAGATCAGGTGTCGGGCAGTTCACAGGATTAGGCTATTGCGTTCACAACTATGCGGAAAGTCCATGCGTTAAAAATGGCGATTGCGAGGTCTGTAGTGACCATACATGCTTAAAAGGTCAACCTAACACCCTAGAAGAGCTTAAAAACCTTGAAAAGCTCTATGAGGAGCAGCTAAAGGATGCAGTCGTTAAAGCTGGAGATAGAGTTTTCGGTGCAGATCGCTGGGTGACAGCTCTAGGTTTCAGATTATCGAAGATCAAAACTATTGTTACCATGATGGAAGACCCAAACAGACCTGATGGTATACCTATCAAAATCCCTGATGAATTAGACCCTTCACCAGTCAAACGGTCACTGAATATTGAAGAGCACAATGCCATACCAATTTTCGATCTTACTGCTTTAGCAATATCTGATATGACGGAGTCATAATGGCTTTTATAACAGATAACAAAGAAACAATTTTATCGATTATTGACGGTTGGAGCGGTAAACTCACATATGAGCTTCTTTCCGAAAAGCTACAGACAGAATTAGGCTTAAAACGTCCTCCCTCTCGCCATACTTACACCAAGCATGATGAAATAAAACATGCCTTTGACCTAAAGAAAGAAGAGCTGAGATCTAAAAAGTCTGCTGCTATAGAAGAAGCTAAATCGCTATTTGATAGTTCAGGCAAACTAAGCCAACTTTTGGAAAATTTAGAAAATGATGATGCAACCATAGCTGAGCTTATAAAGCGAGTTGAAAAGCTTGAAAATGAGAATGAAAGGCTCGCTTCTGAGAATAATAGGTTAAATAAGAACAATGACCTGATACTTGAAAGGTTTGCTAGATGGCAGCATAACCTTCAGAAAATGGATGGTGTTGATTTGAATCAGCTTGCAGTAACTATTGATAGTGGGTTGCCAGCAAAAAATAGGGATTAATCGGTAGCTGTTATTGACTGTTTTGCCTTAAGCTATTAGGTTAGCAAAAGGTCAATAAAGGTAAAAGATTCTATGGTTGGTTTTTATGTAACTGGTGAGCTGAGAGACACAGTGATTTGCCGAGTGGATAAAGACGATTCGTACCTTTTTTGTTTTGGATACGTAGTTCATCACACAAGTAATCAATATGCTGCTGGTGATTGGTTTTCAACGAGTTTAATCGAGACAATCGAAAAAATAGATGATAAATATAAAATTACCACACTGAACAGTACCTACCTCGTAGACGGTGTCGATTTTATAGACATACCATCAACTGCAATTACCAACATTAGAATGGGCACGCCACCATTGAAAGCTTTAGATTTGTTGGGCTGCAGGTAAAAATGTACCACGATATGCATCTAAATCTAATCTGACAGCGGCGCCTGAAACAACGGGTAACTGTCAAATCAAGTCTGAACTAGTACAGATAAAAC
>NZ_CAXBMP010000010.1:0-129613 GCF_963976965.1 uncultured Alteromonas sp. | reverse complement strand
ATTAGCAATAGTTTCCTCATTATTATCTTTTATAACGGCATCAGTTCTTCCACCACTTTCGAAATATGTGAAGTAACCGAGTAAGTCAGACGTGGCACGTGTACATACCCCCAAATGAATCGTCCACTCAGCTCTTGTACCTATTTCTTTAAAATCTTTTGCAAGTGGAAAATCTCGATACCAAAAAGCATTAAAGATCGATATGAAATCCCTTGTAATAATCTTCATCGTAACTACCGTAATTGAAGGTGACCTTACCCACTAAAAGTGGACATCCATGCTAAGCGTATATCGCTTCGTATTCATATGGGCTTACACAACCCAGTGTAGAATGCTGGCGTACGCAATTATAAAAAATCTCAATTTATTCGAAGATACAAGATTTGATTTCCGGAAGCGAGTTGAATTCTCTCCATAAATGAGTTCGACTTTAATGCGGCTGAAGAATGAATCAATCACGGCTTTGTCCCAACAGTTGCTTCTTCGGCTCATGAATCGGCCAGACTTTACTAGACAGATCTTTGTTTGAATTCTTCTAACTTTTCATAAACCAGAGAGAGTAAGACAGGCACAATTAGCAACTACCAAAATTGCCCCTTAGTACACATTCTTTAATCTGAATGGCTAATCTCAACCACGCAGTTTGAAAACTGCCGCTGGTGAAGGAATAAATACACTTAAGCGCCTGCTACTCTGACGCGCACTTCTGCTTTTTCTAACCATCAACTAAAGAGAAACGTTTACCTAAACAATTAGCGACGAATGTAGCCTTCGTAAAAGCAGCTTTAACTTTCCAAATATGCCTGTCTTGTTTAGTCTGAATAATGTTGGTCTAATCGCTTAGATACAGGAGAATCGTATTCTTTGAATATATTTTTTATCTGTGACAAGCCAAACGTCGCATTAACGTATTGCCAATTTTTTACAGAATCAGAAATTGGATCGAGCTTTCCACGCATGACGGTATGCTGATTTTCGTGCGCTGAATCTAAAAGTATCAGAGCAACTAAATTGATTTTGGCTCTTGCCACTGTTCTTCTGGCAATAATTCCACCATAAGAATGTGCTACCAAAATAACTGGATTTTCTCCCGCAATGTGTTTTATGAGAGATTCTTGGAGATGAGATTTTTCGTCTGTTGTGAAAGTTAATGGTACATCAGCACTTCCTCCATGACCTAACCTATCGTAATAACAAGCGGTAAAATTTTCAGGAAGATGCTTTACGATAGGTGACCAAGTCAATTCCGAATCTGAACCGAAACCTGTTTCAAAAAATACATAAGGCTCACCACTTCCTTTACACACATACCTCACTTCTTTTCCATTAAAAGTAAAATAACTACCTGAAAGAGAAACGGACTGATTTTGATAAAACGCAATACCACGCAACAATAAATAGCTACAAATTATTATTAGCCCTGCGAAAGTTAGCATTTTTGAGGTTACACGCTTAGAAGTGGCAAACATATTATTCCTTTAAATTTGCTTATGCACAATTGCTACAGGTATTTATAACTTTTCAATAAGGGGCGCAGACATGTGGGGCATAATAGCGAGGCCGCCCCGCGTGTTTGCGTCCCAGGAGAGTTCACCCATAAAAGTGGACACTGGTGTTAATTGGCTTGTTATGTGCCAACATAGTCACTGAGGCCTATGAGTTCAAAAAGTGTTTTCTCTAAAGCTTCTAGCTCTTCTTCCCGATCGAAACCTTTACAGCCATGGTAGTGATGCACTGTTTTTAAATTGCTCGCAAACTGCAAAGATAAAACTGTACTAGGGTGATCTGTCCATTCTTCGCTACAAGGACTTTCTTCTCCCTCTCCGACCCACCCATAATCATCGCGGAGTTTTTGAAAGCTGTTCTCATCGAGAAGGCGCAGAATTCTTTGGAATAGTTCTGGATTGCTGGGAAGCCGATATGTACCCACTAGTTTAGTATGGGCATCCCCTTTATAGACAATTACTCCATCAGAGAATACGTCAACTCTATAAGCAGGGCATGTGCCAAAACAAGCAGTAGTTTCCATGCTAAAAGCATCTGCCGCACTAGGGTTGGCCATCAATCCAGTTGATATAAAGGACAATAAAAAAATAACGTATTTCATAGATTCATCCTCGGCACATAACTTTTAAATAAGGGGCGCTGGCATGTGGGGCAGAATGGCATGAGTTTATTGAGTTGTTAGGTTTTTGCGACATTAGCTATTTCCAACCTGAAATAAACTCTAGTGAAATCTTGGTGTTTTCATAAGCTTCAGGGACATTTCCGATTTTCACGTTAACTCTATAGTTTTCAGTCCCAGAAGGAAAACTGTGAATATACATAACATCTGACGTTGCTATTGGTTTATAGGCTGGGTCGAAAGAAACAGCCCTATTTTTCATTTTTTCATCTGAATACTGATAGCGCGAATGCCATTCAAGGTCATTTGCCCATTGGGCCTCACCTAATTCAACCATTCTCAAATAATGAGCATTAAGGGGTGAGCTTCTATAAAAGTATGTAACATTCTTTTTGCCGATTATTCGTACTTCTAGAGTTGTATCCAATTCATGAAAGTTTACCGGCTCGTCATTTGACAACCTTACGCGAAGAAATGACGTGTCGTGAGAGCCGTATCCGTTAATAGAAAAGCTATATTCACGATTTGAAGCGAAATCTTTCTGCGGCAAAATTAAGTAGTAATTCTTTAAAAACCATCCTGACTCATTGTACTCTCCATCGCCTTCATATCCACAGGCTGCGAGAAAGAAAGGCAATAGTAAAATCCATTTTCTGTTCAAAGTGACTCCGTTTCCTACACATCATTCTCTAATACATCCTTTAATTCTTCTTGGGCAAACTTCCGGGTTTCCGTTTTGAGTTTGTCTTCAAAAAACTGTTTAGCTACTGAAGTCGATGTAAAATTAATAATTATCGCGGTTAGTCCGTCAATAAAGTTTCTATCTGCTTTTTCCCAATCCCAATGCGACATACCCCATTTGGAAACCCTATTTTCTATCTCCACACTAAAACGTCCTTTGGGATTGTATTCCAATGAGAATAACGCTTCGTTTATTGTTTCTTGAATCATGTATATCGGCGGTTCTTCACTCTTGTCGGCAATATCCAAAATGATACTGAGTTGCTTTTCAACCTCTTCGTATGTCAATACAGAGGGTAACTTGTCAAATGCGGGAAGCATAACTATCGGAAACCTAACTTTTAAATAAGGGGCGATAACGCCTAGGGCATAATGGCGAAGCCGTCCTGCGTGTTAGCTTCCCAGCAGGCCGCCCTAGCGGACTGCGACTTAAGCGTTTAGTTATGTCACAATTGGTAGGCAAAGCTTATTTTCCTTAGAACAAACTCGTTTTCTGAACCATAACCGCCTACGCCAGAAAAGCTCAAATCAACAAATACTTCGTCCGTACCGGCTGAGACGCTGTAGGATGGAACTCCCAATTCAATTTTCAGCGCTTCCTCGACTTTTTCAAATCGCTCCCTGAGAAATGGCTTACCATTGATAGTTAAGTTACTGACATCATATTTTGTGTTAAATGTTGTCGGAAGTTCTGAAAGCGCGTCTGATAAATCGCCACCGATATGAACTTCTCGGAATCTATTTCTTGAAATGAGTAAGCTTACCGATTTTCCGTAAAACAAAAGCGTTCTATTCTTATTTATTCGATAATATCCATTCGGTTTGCCTAACACGGCTTCAACCTCTTCTTGAGAAGAGAGCCATTTAACTCCTAAAAATCCTTTGTTTATATCTATGTCTAAGTTTGACGCAAATCCATAACTAGGCAGTAGCAATATTAAAAATATTAAGTTCTTCAAAAAAACTCCTTGTGACATAACGCTCACATAAGGGCGACTGAACGCTGGCTCAACTTAGGAACGTAGTGACGCCAGCCAGCGAGAAAGTGTCCCAGTGAGCTTGCGAACGAATTCATGGGCTTGTTATATGGTACTTACCACTTATTCTTGTCTAATAATTTACCTGCATATGATTGGATAGCAAGCCAATTCGAATCACTTTGCAAGCCTGATACACCATTATTCATTGGTACATTTTCACCAAATTTATCGAAGTATTCATTAAACAATGAGAGATCGATTAGCTCATTAGTATTAAATGCATTTACAAACTCAGTAGAGTTGGGATGATAAAAATCGTCGAACCACATACAAAACAGCTCAGCTGGAACATTAGCAATAGGTACATTTTTTTCGTATGAAAACTGATTTTCTGATGATGAAATCAATTGCAACGTTTCGATAATATTTTTTCTGTGCAACATACTTCCTTGTACAATATAACAGCTTATTATGTTCGCTCGATTTCATCCTATTAAGCCGCTTTTTATCATACGATAATAGCCACTTGAAAAAGTGTTGTAAGCGACGAATAAGCAAAAACTTATGAGTACAGCAGGTTTCAACCAGTCAATTCCTCTTAGTCGGTCATTATAAGTTAGATAAGCAAATAAAATTGCAGCGGCTATGAAGACGAAGCCAAAGAGAAAAACTGCAATAGCAAAAAAAGAGTCCAACTGAACTTTTCCTTTTTAGAATTGGTCTTACCCACTCAAAGTGGACATCCATGTTAAGCGTATATCGCTTCGTATTCATATGGGCTTACATAACCCAGTGTTGGATGCTGGCGTAACCCAGTGTTGGATGCTGGCGTACGCGATTATAAAAATTCTCAATGTATTCGAAGATACAAGATTTGATTTCCTGAAGCGAGTTGAATTTCTCTCCATAAATGAGTTCGACTTTCATACGACTGAAGAATGATTCCATCACGGCATTGTCCCAGCAGTTGCTTCTTCTGCTCATACTGGATACGGCACCGATGCTCATTATCAGGTCTTGGTATCGCACGGAACGATATTGAACACCTCTGTCGGAGTGAATGATTAACCCAGGCACTATATCTCGTCGACTAATCGCCATATTGAGGGCTCGTATAATAAGCTCTTCGGTCATATGACCATCAAATGCCCAGCCAACAATAGCTCTTGAGTACAAGTCCATTACGGTAGCCAAGTAATGCCATTGGCCTTTAAATCGAATGTAAGTAATGTCCGTAACCCCACTTCGTGTTGGGCTTTGTCGCCACAAATTGCCGGCGCAATACGTTTTGACTCACGCGCACATTACTGTGGCTATATCGCGAATAACGAAACGCTCTACCGTTGCGAGCACGTAACTGTAGTCGCTGCATGATTTTCGCTATCGTATTAACGCAGCAGGGCACGTTTTCAGCTTTTAATGCACGCGTTAATCTGGGCGCGCCATAGCGCTTTTGAAACTTCTCAAAGAGCGCTATGGTCTGCTCACGAAGCTGTTTGCGGCGTTGCTGGTGTGCAGATATATCGCGGGTGAGGTACTTGTAATAGCCAGAACAAGACACTTTAAGTGCCCGACACATCACGGTTATTCTGAATTGCCCCACATACACTTTAATGTGTGCGTACTTTACTCTTGGTCGCTCGCAAAGTACGCGGCTGCCTTTTTTAGAAAAGTATTCTCTTCCTTTAAGTCAGCCAATTGGCGCTTAAGCGCTTGCACTTCATCAGAGTCTTCCTGATGAAACTTCACACCTTGAATGGTTGAAAACTGGTTGCCGCCACAACGTTTAAACTGACGTCGCCAGTTGTAGATTTGTTGCGCGGAAATGCCCAGCTCTGCGGCTACGGATTGGTTGGAGTTACCCTTTTGATCTGCTCTACGAACAGCTTCCTTACGAAACTCCTCAGTATAAGCATGAACCTTCTTTTTATTAGCCATAAGTCACCTCTTATCTAACTATAGGAGATGTCCACTTAGTTTGGGTAAGTCCTACTGCTAACGCCGCGCTCTGCGGTAAATTTGTCCGACAGCAGCGCCTTATGTTCGTAGCTCACCAATGTCTGTTGTATTTCCATATTTGAACGTGTAAGACGGATGGTAACTATCGACAAACCCTGATGAATCAACTACAGCTCTTTTGAGATGGTACTTTTTAGGTTCTTTTTGGCAAAGTGAAAACAAATTTTCTTTGGGTGCCAACTGTATCTGCTTGATTAGCTGCTTCTTTAACTCTGAATCTTTGGCATTGCCACCTGAAGCAACAATTACAGGTGCATTGGCAAGTTTTATTTCTGATTCCGAAGAAAACATTTTAGGATGTTTCGCATTTTTCTTGAATTGCTCTACAGCTTCACCCGAATATTGATTCTTTAGATTAAACAAATTGTACAACCTGATGGTTCCACCACCAAAGTTAGAAGAAAATAGCTTTAGAACATCTTGCATTAAGCAATCAACCGAAAATTCAACGTATTTCTCGTTTGCTTCAGGCTCGACAAAGAATGGGAGATTCTTCGCGCGCAAGAAGTCAGTTTTCGACTCACCGTTTAAAGGTAAAGCACTCCCTGGGTTTAGCAATATAAAGCTAGCAAGGAAATTCCAGCTATTTCCAAATTGCAGGATGGTTTGATCTCGAAAGAATACGCCTGCTTCATCATCTTTTTCCCATCTAGCAAAACACTTCATAATTACCTTACTTGCTCCAGTGTTGATTCAGAACATAACGCCAAGTTCAGCCGCGTGCTGCGTCGGCTGCAACTTTTTGTTAGGGCTACTCACGTCCGGTGAGTCCGTTAAATAATTGATTTGACCAATTTTGGTACTCTTGTATGTAAGATGAGTAACGCTCATCTTGCCAGTCCAATAGATCCTGAACTACAGACTCTGTTGAAATTATATGAGCTATTGAAAATTCATTTTTTATACTAGCAATTCCTTCACTTGATGTTCGACCCCACACGAGTGCTGAGCCACTAACCCTAAATGGCTCACCTTTGACTTTCACAGAATGCTTATTGGGTGAAACCGCGTTCTCAAGAAATAATTGAAATGCTCTTTTCGTTCGATGATGATTAAGCTGCTTTGAGTTTGAGAGTGTCAGATTCTTGTACTTTTGATACTCAATTTCACATTTCATCTCGGTTACAAACAGATTCCCTTTTTCATCTTTCAGAAGAAAATCCAACGTGTAGTACCTGCCATCTTTATCATAAATGGTTGGGCGACCGACATTTGAAAAAGGCGATTTACTATTTTCACACCATATTTTTATTATTTCTTCATTGAATATTCCGAAAACTCGGGCTAAGAACTTATCTCTAACTGAGACCCCTTTATAGGGCTTCTCTTCCGATATAAATAGATTGTCGAATTTCATATATTTGCCCTAACGCCGCCATAATTTACCGACTGAAACGCAGCGTAAGGCGGTCAAATTGATGGCTTTGTTAAGCCATTTGATTTTGAGCATTCATTGCCCTCCCTCTTATTTCTGCGTTTATTTTTAGGGACTCTCTATCATCGGGTGGCAGGTAACCGATTTTATCCAGCTTAGATGCAAGGTGACCGATTGTTGGCTCATAGAAGAATAGTATTGCATTGTTGTCGCGAAACTCGGTAAGCATTGTAAGCTGCATAGATAGCTTAACTATGGTTAAGTGAAGCTGCATCAGTAGTGACTTAGTTTTTACTAATTGCGTCTCATATTCCGCGGGCGGGTGCTCTTCGGGTTTAATGATTTGCTGTAAGGCGTCATCAGTGGCGAAAGAAAGTACAAAATAGAGCTCTCGTTCTCTAAGTTCATTTCCTGCCGTGAAATATATTGGCTCTCTATAGAGTTTTTCCAATCGATCTTCCAAAACATGAATGGTTTTATATACGTCAGCCTTTTTGCTTTCATTCTTAAAATGAGAAACTTGTTCTTGAGCAGCAATTCTAGATTGTGACATTTCTTCTCTTGTTGCTTCGAGTTCTCGATTTTGAAGAACTATTGTCAGCAAAAGTGATGTTAAAGCAAGAAAGCTTAAGATTGGGTTTAGTGTGCCTCCTACAAAATCACCAAATGTTCCCCAACGCTCATGTTCTACGGTTAACCCACCTTGAAAATGCAATAAATAAAACAAGAATACAGCTGCAACGACAAGCACCGCAGAGACAAAGATCCAAGCTAGCCACTTAATCAATTGATCAGAGGTCATTGAACTTAATTTGCCTTTTAGATTCTTTTTGTGCACCAAAATCTATTCCTTGTACGGCTTAATTTTCCAATAACGGGCGCAGACATGTGGGGCATAATGGCGCAGCCGCACCACGTGTATGCGTCCCAGCGAACTCAGTGAGTGTGTTGATTGGGTTGTTATGTGGCATGCTTATTCGAAGAAAGAATGCTTGCAGTAGCCAATACACTACCAATAAAGATACCCGCGATACAGAATGCTAGCCCAGCTTCTAGACCGGATAACACACCAGATTGTAATTGCGAGTAAACAGGCGATAGACCGAAATATGCGCCGACAGCACAGCCAATAAAGCTGAATGACAAACCAATTTTAGTTGCTAGTTTCATAGTTAAAAATCCTTCTTATATTAATTTTCCTTTGACACATAACTTTTAAATAAGGGGCGCAGGCACGTAGGGCATAATGGCGAAGCCGCCCTGCGAGTTTGCGTCCCAGCCCGCGCTATATATTAGGAAAATAATTTAAATGTGATTAATTTGATTTCTTTGCGTTCATCAATGCTATACCTGCCACCAAAAATCCAAAAGCTATCAATGCTGCATGACCAGATCCTGCAAACCAAAATCCAAACCAACCAAATACTGAAATAGCTATAAATATAAGACCTAATAGCTTCATTTAACCTCCTTGTTACTTACTATTGTTAATTGTGATATTTACTTAAGGCGTCTTCTCGAATTGATTTATGAATAGCATATTTACACTTTTCTCCATGAATCGATAGTATATTTTCGGCCTCTCCTAAATCTTTGATCTGTTGATCGTTTGTTGTATATTTCTCTACGGCCTGTATCTCATCTTTAGACAAATTCATGTTTAATACTCACCTTACGATATCTAGGGAACAACCCTCGCGTTATAGAAAATTCTTAGAGCAACCATTTGGGGATTCGACGTTGCACATAACGCCCGCATTTGCGGCTGGTTTGGAGCGCAGCGGAAAACCAGTCAGACAACATGCGCTTGTTAGTTGAGAACAACACGTTCTATCTCCCAATTTGTATAATTATAATCAGTAAATTTTATTGGCTCACCATATTGGATAGGATTTCTTGCCATTGCTTCAATTACTGTTCTTTTGGCACTGTCTAGGCCATCAATCCAAGCTTTAGAGAAATAGCTGTTTTCAATGTAACTAAAGATAATTTCGATCAATCTGCTTGGAAGTACCGTTTTATCTACCTCAATAAGAGATTCTATGAACTTAGTGCATTTCTTATACTTCTTGGGCCATGAGAACACAATCGCATAACCTTTATCAGTATTCAGAGTGTTTACCGATAGGTTCTCAACAAACTTAACACCCGGTTCCAGTGACTGAATCCTCTCTTCATCTATTGAAAAGTCTGGAGCAAATGTACCCCCGACAACCACGCTTAAGTCACCGCTGAAATAGAATGAAGCACTTTTAAATTCATCATAGCTTTGTTGCTGATGATAATTTACATACAAATTTAATGTTTCCTTAAAATCCTCAACGCCTTTCATGAATCCTTGGTTCATTGTTTCCAAGGTTCTTTGAAGTTCGAGCTGCTCTTCATGACTCATGCCTCTGTCGACATTTTCTTTCATGAAAGGAAGGCCCTTTATAACACTTACCTTCTTAAAATATTCGAGTGCATAAGCGCGATAACCTGCTATAAAACTTTGAAATTTAGAGCCTGTGTAGCTTTCATCCTCTATGGGGCTAAACATTGCCTTATCATGAACCCCGCAAAAACCTTTAAAGGTAGATGCTTTTTGCCAGCCTAATTTTGAAATTTCTTCTTTACCATTACTATCAATACCAAACGTGTAAACATGATTGGTGTCATCAATGATGTGTTTTAAAGGTCCACTCTTTTGAATCGAATGCGCATCAATAACTTTTTTACTGCATTGGCCTTTCCCTGATTCTGGGTGAAGACATTCTTTATGTGCTGTCTTTGACTTTATTTCGGCAAGAAGTCGACCGATTGGATGAGCAATCTCATCCGATCTTAAATAATGACATTTTTTGTATTTCTTACCAGAACCACACCAACAAGGCTCATTTCTACCAATTTTAGCCATACTTTCCTTGATCAACTAAAAGCTCATTATATGAAAAAAATCCTTTATACAAGATCGAAAGTTTCCGTACATCATATTCCTAATTCACAAACTTTCGCACGAAAACAACCTATTATCAATCTATTACACCACAACCTTTCAAAGGCACTCACACATTCCGGGATGATTCCTTTTTATTTCCAACAACACCAAAACCGCAACAAACTGTACAAAAACAGCCCACAACCCAATTCATCCAAACACCAATCTATTCCGCTCAATAGCAACTCGGTCTTGCACGTTCAACTGCATATATTCCAAGCCCCCTACTTCATCCAGCAAACTTATCAACTCAGGACTCGGCTGTTCAATGCTATTAAACACATCTAATACACGTTGCAATTTGTACTGATGAAAGCTCGATATAAAACGTTGCTCTTCTGCATTTTCAGTTTCGCCCCGCCCTATTTTGAAAGTGTGCTGCCCTATTGTTCTTGGAATAAAGCACGAAGTATTTTCATTACTCGCATTCTTCTCTCGCCAATCAGCTAACGCTTCTGAGGTGTTTTTCAACACCGGCCATTGCTGGGCAAACATATCCTTTAATAGCGGTAATAAGGTTGGGGGTATTTCGTCGTTTTCTAAAAAGGCGGGGTTGCTGGCAGGGTTATTATCGTTGCTGACAGCGGCACTTGTGTGCTGTTCAGCGCTTGGGTTATTCATTCGCTTAACCCAATCGGCTACATTGGGTGCTAGCTTATCCATTAATTGTTTAGGTGCTGGGTCGCGGTATAAATGAGCATACAATGGGCCTAATAAACCAAAGTCGCCAGTGCAGGGTTTATCGCCCAGCAAATATTTATGGGTGGCGAAATGTTCGTTTAAGTAATGCAGAACGGTGTTTTCGTACCAGTCTTCAATATGCGGAATGCTTTTCTCGGTAATGCCTAACAGTGGCACAAACCCTTGAAACTTTTTGGCTAGTTTCTTCCCAAAATACGCTCTAACAAATTTGGGGGCTTTAGGGGTAACTACTTGCCCGAACTCCTCATATATAAAAGGGAAGTTATCTTTGTTCCAGCGGTAGTGCATAGCGGGAATAACTAACCATTCGTCTCCCCATAGGGCGAACAGTTCGCTTACAAGGTGCTGTGCGGGTGTGGTGGGTACTACTGATAGATTATTGGTGTTGGTATCTGCCTGTGTATTAGCCCGAGCCTGCGCTTCAAAATAATCAATTATGCGGGCGGTATCTTGTAAGTATTCGTCTGAAGGGGTTTTTACCACCGGAATAAAGGTAACACCGGTTTTCGGGCGAATGATTTTTTTGTATACCGATACGGTAGACAACACCTCGGTAAAAGGCAGTTGCTTATAGTTAAGGTAAGCGCGAATTTTACCTGTATACAAAGACACTTCAGAACCATACAAAATATACACTACAACATACTCTTAAACGCTGAATAACAACAAGATAATAGCAAGTCATGTTCACGTCTATGAAATGCCTATTTTGTTCAATGATATAGCACCATAAGGATGGCTAGTTACTACCCTCCTACTCTTTTTTTATTAGCCATCGACTCTTTACTTACTACCCAGCTACGCACCAATAACTAGCCATCTAAGCACCACCAATTAGTCATTTACCAATCGCTTCGTAGCTATATAAACGAAAAATGCAAAAAATATTTCACATCACAATTGTTACAATATAACATATCACCAACTTTCGACTTTAAACCGTAAATCAATGACATCAAAATCTGTAATCAGTGCTAGTGAATTATCGGTACGTATAGGCCAACGTACTATTCTTGATAACCTTAATTTTGAAGTAGGCAAAGGTGAGGTGTTTGCCCTTCTTGGTGGAAACGGTGCGGGTAAATCCACAACCCTTAAAACCTTTTTAGGGCTAATGAAACCTAGCACTGGCACAGCGTCTGTTATGGGCATGTCGGTAGCAGACAATACCAACGAAGTGCAAAAGTCGGTGGCTTATTTACCGGAGTCGGTCACGCTTTATGGTCACCTTTCAGGGTATGAAAATATTCGCTACTTTTTGTCGGTTGCCGGTGTCGAAAAAACGGACGATGCTATTCATGAAGCCCTTAAAAAAGTAGCCCTTCAAGAAAATGCTTGGCACAACACGTTGTCGAACTATTCAAAAGGAATGAGGCAGAAAACCGCCATTGCATTAGCCATTCTTCGTAATGCCCCAGTGCTGTTTTTAGACGAACCTACCTCTGGCCTCGACCCTGCTGCTATTGATGAATTTAACTCGCTGGTGTCTGAATTAGCAAACAATGGTGCCACCATATTTATGGTAACCCACGATGTGTATGGCGCTTGTCAGGTTGCGCACCGTATTGTGTTGCTAAGTAACGGCAAGCTTACTGGTTCGTTTGAACGCTCGGGCGATACGCCTATCGATACCGAAGCCGTTCACGCTGCTTTTGCAGGGCGCAAGTAATGGTTTACAAAGAAAAAAACCACATGGTAAGCAAAACAGTAAAAACCATTTGCGCTGAACAGTGGCGTTATTGGCTGCGAACCAAAGTTGCTACCACGGTGTTAATTTTGGGCAGTGTACTCACCCTAGCTGCACTTGTGGTAAATAGCTTTCATATTGAAGAGGCAGCGCACGCCAGAGAACACCTTCAACATGAAGCTGAAGAACGCTTTTTATCGCAGCCCGACAAACATCCGCACCGCATGGTGCATTACGGGCATTATGTGTTTCGTACGCCTACCCCGCTTAGCGTAATAGAACCGGGTGTAGACACGTACACAGGTAACGCAATTTTCTTAGAAGGCCACAGGCAAAACAGTGCCATGTTTGCCGAGCAGCGTCAGTCTGCAGGGCTTACCCGTTTTAGTAGCTTAACGCCAAGCTTTTTGGCGTTGGTGTTAGCGCCACTGTTTATTATTCTTATTGGCTACGGCAGTGTTTCACGGGAACGTGAAGCAGGCACACTCACTTTATTACTTACCCAAGGCGCTAGCCGTTGGCAGTTGGTGCTTGGAAAACTGGTGGCCTTAATGCTGGCTAGCGGTATTTTTTTACTGCCCTTGTTATTAGCTTGCGTGTACGTCGCCTTTTCCAATGAAAGCGCCTTAGTGGTAACGCTTTTTTGTTTAGGTTACATGCTTTATTTCTTGTTATGGGCTGTGGTGGTTACTGCCTGCTCTACGTTATTTGAAAAAAGCAGTGCCAGCTTTACCGTGCTTATCGTTATATGGATGAGCGCTTGCATATTGCTACCTAGAATGGGCAGCAGTGTGGCAACCAGTATAGAGCCCTCTATTGGCAAGTTAGAAGCCGACTTTAAAGTAGAAGAAAAACTTCGTAGCTTAGGCGATGGTCACGATGTTAACGATCCGGCTTTTGTTAAACTTAAACAAGACCTTCTCGATAAATACAATGTCGATTCGGTAGTCGACCTTCCTGTGAACTTTCGAGGCATAGTGGCGCAATATTCAGAGCAGCGCCAAGCGGTTGTCATTAATGAATTTGCAGAAAGCCGCATGCAAGAAGAACTAGCCCAAGCGCGTATTGCAAGACAGTTTGGCTGGCTTTCCCCTACCGTGGCACTGCGTTCGTTCTCTACCCTGCTTGCGGGCACCAGTATTGAAACTCACCACCGTTTTTTGCGTGAAGCCGAAATCCTACGTATGCAGTTTGTACAAGGCTTAAACAAAGTGCACGTAGAAAAGCTTGATTACAAACTTGATATGAACCGCAATGCTAGCGAAGAAGCCGCAGACAAAGCGGTAGTACAGGCCAGTAACTGGGCAGTATTGTCTGAATTTAGTTTCCAGCCCGAAGCCCCCAAAGCGCGCTTAAGCAGTGCTGCCATGTACTGTTTACAACTTCTTCTTTGGGTGGGTGTTGCTGTACTACTTCTTAATCTTGCAGTAAGGAGGCTAAACCCATGATGCGGTTTAACGATATTAAGCGCGAAGCGGGGTTTGTGTTTGCACACCGCCAATTTAAATTAACCTTGTTGGTGGTATTTCTATTAAGCACGGTAGCCTTGTGGTCGGGTCATGCTGAAATGCAGGCGCAACAAGCTACTATCGAACGCTTATTAGAAAAAGACACTGTAGAGCGTGAAGCGGTGCTTTCCCATCAAAATAGCTATGGCATGGTGGCGTATTACGCCTTTCACCTAACCTATGCGCCGCCTTCGCCCCTCGCCTTTGCTGTTGTGGGTGAACGTGATGTGTTTCCGTGGAAACATCGTATACGTATGTTAGCCCTTGAAGGGCAAATATATGAAAGCGACACCGATAACCCAGAACTAGCCTTTTTAGGGCGTTTCGATTTTGCCTTTGTAGTAAGCGTGTTACTACCGCTATTTATTATCTTGCTGCTGTACGACTTAAAAGCAAAAGAGCGTGAAGCCAGACGTTTCGACTTACTTAATGTAACGGCGCGCAATAGCCATGCGGTATGGACCTCTCGTACGCTAGTTACGCTGGTGCCGTTAGCTTTAGTTACACTTATTCCTTTTATTGCCTTTGCCATTGTACATGGCGCATCGCTACGTTCTATCTTGTTAGCGTGCGTTATTGTACTGGGTACTATAAGCGTGTGGTCTGCCATTGTATTGGCCATTGGCGCGGCGCAACGGTTTGCTAAATACAGTGCCACCCACCTTGCCTCGTTAATGTTGGGGGTATGGCTTATTACCACCGTAATAGTGCCGGTTACCGGTCATACCATTATTAATGCGGTTGTTAATACACCAGAAGGTGGCGACATTGTGCTTACACAACGTGAAGCCGTAAACGGCGCCTGGGATAAGCCGATAGGAGCCACGTGGGAAAAGTTTATTGAAACTCATCCACAGTGGGCTAATTACACGGCGTACGATCCTGAACGTGATGGTTCGTTTAACTGGAAATGGTATTACGCTTTTCAGCAAGTTGGCGATGAACGGGCAAGCGAACTTTCTAACGCTTATCAACAAGCCACCCTCAGAAAAAACCAGCTGGCAGGTTATGTGTCTTTGTTATCGCCTTCGTTGCTAACCCAGCGTTTGTTGTCGAACACCGCTAACACCAACGTGCAATCTATGATTGATTATGAAAATAAGGTGCGCGCGTTTCACGCATCGTTGCGCGAGTTTTATTACCAACAACTTTTTGCTGCGCCTGAGTTTACAGAAGCCAGCCTTAAGCAGCTTCCACAATTCACTACAACTTCACAATTTACTACAACATTTACTACAACAAGAACGAACACACAGGAAAACACCAATGAAAAATAACTGGGTGAAATCTACACTCGCCATCAGTATTGCTGCATTTTTCAATGCCCCTGCTTTTGCTCAAACAAATGACCAAAGCTCGTCTCAAAAAGACGAAGAAGCAAAGGTCGAGAAAATTACGGTACACGGCATGCACCGCGCTTATCAAGGTGCGTTTGAATACAAAGAAGTGCCTGCCGCCGCGCAAGATATCGACTTAGGCTTAATTGGTGATGCAGGTGCCATTAACTTAAATGATGCATTAGATCTTTCTGCTTCGGTAGCTAGGCAGAATAACTTTGGTGGATTGTGGAATAGTTTTGCCATTCGTGGTTTTTCTGGTGATGAAAACCTACCAAGTGGTTTCTTGGTAAATGGGTTTAATGCTGGCCGTGGCTTTGGTGGCCCTCGTGATTTGGCGGGTATCGACCACGTGGAAGTATTAAAAGGCCCTAAAGCGGCTTTATTTGGCCGTGGTGAACCTGGCGGTGCAGTTAACTTAGTGACCAAGCGCCCACAATTTGTTTCAGGTGGCGAAGTAAAAGCCACTTATGGCAGTTGGGATCAAATGCGCATTGAAGCCGACGTGCAAACGGTAGCGGGCGCAAAAGAAGATGTTGGCGTTCGCTTAGTGGGCTTTTACGAAGACGCTGAAAGCTTCAGAGATACGGTAGAAACCGAAAAGTTAGGCTTTTACCCTTCTGTTACCTGGGAATTTTCTGAAGATACCCGTATTACCTACGAGCTTGAATACACAAATCAAAAAATCCCCTTCGACCGTGGTGTTATCGCGGTGGATGGTAAGTTAGGAATTCAGCCTATTGAAACCTTCGTGGGCGACCCATCTGGCGATAGAATTACTACCGACGTGGTTGGTCACCAGCTTGAGATTTCTCACGAACTTAACGATGACTGGAACCTACTTATCGGCGCTGGCCTGCGTGACACTACCTTTGAAGGTAATGCACTAGAAACCAACTTTGCAGGGCGTCAAACCTTGTTTATCGACCCAGATCAAACCTTGCTTTCGCGCTTTAAACGCTACCGCGACTTTGAAACCGATTATGTAGTACTGCGCGGCGAAATAGCCGGTGAGTTTGATACGGGTTCAATTAGCCATCGCGTTATTATTGGTGGTGATTACGATAAGTTTGAAAACGATCAGGTTATCTTGCGCTACCGCCCATCTTATTTTTCTGGCGACACAGACATTAACGATTTGGATTTAAGCCAATATCTTGTGGTAGATATTCTTAACCCAGATTACTCGCCTGTGGCTGATGTTGAGTTGTCAGACAACTTAAACCGCCTAGAAACCCAGGAAGCATGGGGAATGTACATTCAAGACCAAGTGAACATTACCGATAAGTTTCAAGTGCGCTTTGGTGGTCGAATTGACAAATTTGAACAAGAAATTCAAAACCGCTTAAGCGATCCGGTAGCCATTACCTCGCAAGATGACACCCAATTTTCACCTCAGTTAGGTGCAGTGTATTTACTTGATGACAGCATTAGTTTTTACGCCACGTACGGTGAAGGCTTCCGTCAACTTACGGGTTCTGATTATGCAGGAAATCCGTTTGAACCAAATCAATCAGAGTCTACCGAAGTGGGTGTTAAAACCGACCTAACGTCGTTCTTTAACAACGTTCGCGGCGACATCACTCTGTCTATCTTCAATATCGATCAAAGCAATATTTTGGTGTTCGATAGCAGCGATGAAGCGTCTGACGGTTTCTTTTTAACCCCTGGCGGTGAAGCGCGCAGTCGTGGTGTTGAACTAGATATTAACGCTGAGTTCAGCAATGGCATTGCGTTGTGGGTGTCTTACGCTTATATCGATGCAGAAAGTACTAACGATGCGGCTGACGCTAACTTTGTGGCGGCTATTGAAGCGGGCGACCCGCTAATTAACGTGCCTGAAAATCAGCTTAGCGTTCAAGTAGGCAAAAGCCTTACGGTTTCAGATATGCCGGTGCGCTTAGGCACTGGTTTGTTGTACGTAGATGAGCGTTTAGGCCAAACAGCAACAGACTTCTATTTACCTAGTTACACTACCGTGCGCGCATTTGCGCAAATTGAACCGGTTGAAAACTTAGTGGTACGTGCAGAAGTAGACAACCTTTTCGATAAAGAGCACTACACCAACTCTTTTGCCGATGTATGGGTTGAGCCAGGTGCACCGCGCCGCTTTAGAGTGTCGGCGTCTTACCGTTTCTAGGCTACTTAGTGAAAAGCTTTGTAGTAAAAGCGAGAAAAGACGGCTGTAATGGAAAATGGTAATAGCGTGTTGTTAATTCAACCGCTATAACGTAACCGCTCTCATTACAGCTCCATCAGTTGATAAATGACGTAGATAAGCTATGTTTCCCTTATGCTTGTTTACGTCATTTTTTTATGTGTTGAAAACCAAAAGCTCAGCTTATCGATTTGTTTTCGACTTAGGTTATCGACTAGGCGTAGATTGCACTTTTAAGTTGTAGTCTTTCGCTATGCCCTCAACAATGCGGGTTAAACCCACTATCTCGCCTTGGTCATTCTTACTCCATGTGCAAGTAAGCGTGCTGGTGCCTTTGCGAAGTTTGCCCTGCCAGCTTTCATGGCTTACATCTAGTTCGCCTCTAGCATCAGTTAATTCCCAGCCTTTATCTTTAAAGTCAAAAACAATAGTGGCAAACCTTTCGCCTGGGATAGCCTCAATAATTTTTAAGTCTTTACGCTGAAATTTAGAAGCAATTAGTGCACGCCGAATGTTAGTCAATAAGCCCACGTTAATCCTTTATAGTAATGGTCGAAGCTGCGGTTTTTAGTCTGAGCTGCCGCTCATATCAGCGCTGCGGCTCACTATAGGCGCTACGGCTAATGGGATAACAACCCAGTTCATCGACATCTACATTTAACTACTTTTTAACATGCTTTGCCAATTACTGCTACTTTGCCTTTTATTAGTAGTGTCCAGCGGGTGTACTTCTCTCCTAAATTAGGCTTCCCTAAACGAAGCTTCGTTTAACACAGCTTAGTTAAACTAAGCTTTGCGCATTTTAATAACCAACCAAATACCGCCTAATGTCATTAAAGAGGCAACCATAATTTGTACGCTAATGGCTTCGGCAAGAAACGCCCAGCCCATGAGCGTAGCAATAACCGGAACACTTAACTGAACGGTGGCAGCTGTTGTCGATTGAATTAAAGGTAATGCCTTGTACCAAATGGCATAGCCACAACCAGATGCCACTATTCCAGATGCCAGCGCAAATAACACCCCATCGTTGCTCCATTGCCAGGTATCGGTCACCCATAACCAAACAATTAAAGGCAGGGAAAGTAGCGTGGCATATAAAAAATTACCCGCCGTTAGCAATAAGGGCGCATTACTCTTTTTACCTAGTAAAGAATAAAAACCCCATGCAATACCGGCGCTTATCATTAATAAAGCTGAAAACAATGGTGGCGCACTAGCCCCTGGAAGCAGCAAGATAACTAAGCCTGCAAAAGCCAGTAAAAACCCTAGCCACTGAAACGAAGCAAAGCGTTCGCCTTTTAATAAGCCCACTGAAATCATAGTGAGCTGCACCGCCCCAAACAATAGCAACGCGCCTGTGCCTGTCGACATCGAGATATACGCATAAGAAAATGCAATAGCATAAACAAATAGGCTTAACGCCCCTGCTATTGATGCTTGTTGTTTAATTGCTGCTATTGGGCTGGTGTTCGTCGCCGCGTTGTTTGTGCCCGCCGCAGCGCTGTCTATTCCCGTAGCGCTTTGGCCAATTTTACTATTTGCTAACAATGAACGGCGGGCAGTAAAGGCCACTAAAAGGGCTAAGCACAATGCGCCACTGGCTAAGCGTATTGTGGTGAAAAGACCCGGGTCGATATCGGTATTAGCCAATGCCATTCGGCATAATAACGAATTGGCCGCAAACGCCAGCATGGCAATACACACTAATCCGTACGGGTTACCCATTCGTTTTCTCCAGCAGCGTATACATAAAAGCCCTTTTTATAATGATGATAATTTTATAGCGTTTAGTTGTGCACTTAGCATTATATAAAATGCACAAAGCTCTTTTTGAACAAGGCTATTTTAAATAAAGCGTTGTTTAATCAAAGCTATGTTAATCAAAGCCCTGTTAATCAAAGCGTTGCTTAATTTACCTTTTTACAGACAAAAGAAAAGGACCGCAATGGGTCCTTTTTTCGTTCAATCTTTACATTAGTATGTAAGTTACAGTGAAACACCTAAGCGTTCTGCAACTTCAATGTAAGTTTCAACTACCGAGCCTAGGCCTTGTCTGAAACGGTCTTTATCCATCTTCTTGCGGGTTTCTTTGTCCCACAAGCGGCAACCGTCAGGGGTAAATTCATCACCTAAAACAATGTTGCCATCAGGATCAACACCGAATTCAAGTTTGTAATCTACTAGCAACATGCCTGCTTCATCAAACAGCGATTTAAGTACGGCATTTACTTTAAACGTTAACGACTTCATTTCAGCAATTTGCGCTTCAGTCGCCCAACCAAATGACACAATATGATAATCGTTAATCATAGGGTCGTGCAGTGCGTCGTTTTTAAGGAAGAATTCAAACACAGGCGGTGCCAACGTTTGCCCTTCTTCTACACCAAGACGACGAACCAAAGAACCAGCCGCTAGGTTACGAACAACACATTCCACTGGGATCATGTCTAGCTTTTTAACTAAAGATTCAGTGTCAGAAAGCAAGGCTTCTACTTGCGTAGCAATACCCGCTTCTTCAAGTTTAGTCATAATAAAATGGTTAAACTTGTTATTCACTTCGCCTTTACGGTCTAGCTGTTCAATTTTTTCACCATCGAAAGCTGATGTGTCGTTTCTGAAATGCAGAATTAACTTATCGCTGTCATCGGTAAAATACACAGTTTTTGCTTTACCGCGGTAAAGCTCGTCACGTTTTTCCATTCTCAGTCTCAATTATATATCAAGGTTATCTTCTGACATGACCTCGGCAAATGCGCCGTAAAGGTCTGAAACCTGATTGGCTTCAAAAGGTTCGCTTTCATTATTCATGAAAGTCACTGAACTGCGTCTCTCACCGGCACGTGAAACTTTTAAACGGTAGTCACCTTTTTCAAGTAACTCGTTGTCGCTAGAGAACAAGCCGCCCCACCAACCCGTGTCACTACCATTATAGGTAACAAACAGTAAGCCGTTTGATTTGTCTAAATCTTTTACGTCGAAACCAAGTTTACGCAATACTAGCAACATACGTGGCCATACCACGTCGTACTGTGCATCAACCATAAATGCTGGGTTGCCGTCATCGTTAAAGCCCATTTCGGTATTTAAGCCTTGGCGAATACGTGCAATACGGCGGGTTTCTTGTAACTGAATTTGGTATTCGTAATGACCAATCACTTGGTTCAGTACGTCTACTTCTTCGCGGCGCTCTTGCATGCTAGAAATTTCTGCAACAACATCGTCACCCGTGGTGGCCATGTAGTCTTTTAAATCAACAGAAAGCGCTGCGGTTCTACCGTGAGGTTTTACGTCTAGAACGAATTCAAAGCGGCGACCCACTTCACTTTCGGTGCTGGTCCAGCTGTACCAAGGGCTATCCACTTCTTTTTTGATGATCATCCAGTCAGTGTTTAACACTTGCTGTTCAGGATCGAAGAAATCTACGCCAATGCCTTGTTCTTCTAGGAAGCTTAACAAAGAATTCCACACGGCTTGGCTTAACGGCTGGCTATCATCAACTTGGTCAAACCAAATTGTTGCTGTGCTTTTGCCTTCTTCAACGTGTGAACCAGTAACAAGCGGCAATACTAATGCAGGAGACTGCACAAGTAATTTCTTTCCAACAAGACTTTCATCTACGCTTTCGTCTAATTCAGGTACTGCAAACTCTCTAGAAAAAGTGGGCGCATCTAAGTCGGCTGGAACACGTACTGGGGTTTGTTCTTTTGTTTCTAAGTATTTGTACGTTCCTGAAGCCGTCTTTCTATCTGTTTGGCTTGAACAACCTGCAAGTGCGATTACAACCATCGAACTCACTATAGCCAGCGTTCTATTCATCTGTGTTCCTTATTAACCCGAAATCAATGCGTATTTTTGTAATAGTTCTTCGATATGTTTTTGGCTTACAAGTTCCGGTAAAACCATAGGTAATCGCATTTGTGCACTTTCCATCATGCCCATTTTGTATAAAGCCCACTTTGGAATAACTGGATTAGGCTCGATAAATAGCGCGCTGTGAAGCAATTCGATGCTTTCATCTATAGTGCGACATTTATCAAAATCTTTTGCTAAAGCGGCTTCGCACATTTGTGCAATTGCTTTAGGTACCACGTTTGCTGTCACAGAAATAACACCATGACCGCCTTCACACATAAACTCACAACTTGTGCCGTCATCGCCACTTAGTAAAACGAAGTCTGAAGGAACAAGTGCTTGCGTTGCTTTAAGGCGAGCAATATCACCGGTTGCGTCTTTTAATCCAACAATGTTTTTGTGAGATGAAAGTTCGGCAACGGTTTCAGGCAGCATGTCAGCAACGGTTCTACCCGGTACATTGTATAACAACACCGGTAAATCGCTGGCATCAGCAATGGCGTTGAAGTGTGCCACCATGCCTGCTTGTTGAGGCTTGTTGTAGTAAGGAACTACACTTAAGAAGCCGTCGATACCGGCCGCACCCAATTGTTGGGTAAGAAAAATCGCTTCGGCAGTTGAGTTTGCGCCACTACCTGCAATAACAGGAATAGCGCCAGACACCATAGCAACGGTCTCTTTAACTACGTTTACGTGTTCATCAAACGGCAAGGTGGCCGACTCGCCAGTGGTGCCAACAGACACAATACCATGTGTGCCTTGTTCAACATGAAAGCGCACTAGCTTCTCAAGTGACTTGTAATCGATGTCGCCGTTTTCAAACATCGGCGTGACGAGTGCTACGTAACTACCAGTAAACATAATCTCTCCGCAAAATATGAGCGCACATGGTAAATATGTCAGTAGCTAAACACAAGCTATCTCACGCCTAAATGCCAAGAATTTGACAATAATCTGTATCAATACTACAAAAAGCCGCTGGTACTAAAAAAAAACTCTATGCTACCATCACGCAATACGTTTCTTGTGATGTAGGTTTTAATGTCTCAGCAGCAACTGATTGTGACCATTTTAGGTTCAGATAAAACGGGTATATTAAGTGAAATTGCATCCACGGTATCGGAAGCCCAGTGCAACATTTTAGATAGTCGGCAAGCTATTTATGGCCAAGAATTTTCACTCACTATGATTTTAGAAGGTTCGCAGTCAGCCATTACTCGCGCTGAGTGTGCTGTGCCTCCCCTTTGTCAGCGTCTCGATCTGCTTTCCATGATGAAACGTACTAGTCACCACGAAAAGCAAAATCTCGATCACTTATTTCACGTTGAATTCAGCGGCGAAGATACCGCTGGCCTTATTGAAGCAGTGACGGGCTTTTTCGCAAAACGTAACGCATCAATCAGTGCATTTAGACAAGCCACATACAAAGCGGCCGAGTGTAAAAACGAATGTATGCGATGCAAGTTTGTTGTGAACATGCCCGCCTCGGAAGATTTTGCTGCTCTAGAATCAGAACTAACCGCGTTGTTTGAAGAACTCAATGTAACCGGTAAAGTTGTAGACAAACATATTAAGGAATCTAATGAACACGCTTCAAGTTGGTGATAAAGCACCACAGTTTTCACTTCAAAACCAAAATGATGAAACCATTACGTTATCAGATTACCTAGGTAAAAAAGTACTGGTTTACTTTTACCCTAAGGCGATGACGCCAGGTTGCACCGTGCAAGCACAAGGCTTACGCGACAGTAAAGAGGCATTAGACGGCTTGAATGTGGAAGTAATGGGTATCAGCCCTGATGCGGTTAAACGCTTGCCAAAATTTGCTGAAAAGGAAAGCCTAAACTTTACCTTGTTGTCAGATGAAGACCACGCGGTAGCAGATGCTTTTGGCGTATGGGGCTTGAAAAAGTTCATGGGTAAAGAGTATGACGGTATTCATCGTTTGAGCTTTTTAGTAGACGAAAACGGCGTTATTGAACACGTTTTCAATAAGTTCAAAACCAAAGAGCATCACACAGTAGTGTTAGATTACTTGGCAGATAACAAGTAACTCTTTATAAACGTATTTCGTTAGCGGTTTTATATCGATTTAACATTGACAAAAAGCTAATAAAAAAAGCGGTAGTTCACACTACCGCTTTTTTTATTTCACTGGATGTTAAATATTTACAGCTTATTCGCTTTCAGCCACCGGTAAACCGGCAGGGTTACTCGACCACGCTGTTATTACTGCTTTTACCAATGTTGCCAACGGTATGGCAAAGAAAACGCCCCAGAAGCCCCAAAGGCCGCCAAATACCAGCACAGCAATAATGATATACAGTGGGTGCAGGCTTACTGCTTCAGAGAAAAGCAAAGGCACCAATAAGTTTCCATCCAATGCCTGAATAATCGAATAGGCAATAAACAAATACCAGAAATCAGGCGTTAAGCCCCATTGAAACAATGCAACTATAGCAACAGGAATGGTGACTACCGCTGCGCCTATGTAAGGAATTAGCACAGAAATACCTACCAATACGCCAAGCAAAATAGCATAGCGTAAATCCATGAAGGCAAAGGTCACGCACGACACTAAGCTAACAATCACAATTTCAATTACTTTGCCGCGAATATAATTGGCAATTTGTGAATTCATTTCATGGCCAACTTGCGTAATTAATCGGCGCTCTTTAGGCAACAAGTTAGAAATGCTTTCTAAGAAATACATTTTGTCTTTCAACATGAAAAACACCATTAAAGGCACAAGCACCGCATAAACTAATAGCGCCGCCACATTGGCAATGTTGCTAAAAGAAGCTGATATTAATGTTTCGCCTACACCAACAAGTTTGTCGTTTAGCCCCTCCATCATTTGATGAATCTGGTAAACCTGCACGTAATCTGGGTATTTTTCCGGCAAAGTTAAGATCCAATCTTGGGCCTTTTGCCATATTAAAGGGGTTTCTTGAATAAGATTAATGCTTTGCCGAGTGACAATGGGCACTAAACCAATCAACATGAAAATGACGAGGGTAATGAACCCCATCAATACGATGCCGCAAGCTATAGCACGGCTTACGCCGAATCTAACAAGGTGGGTAACCGGCCAATCAAGTAAATAAGCCACAATGGCTGCCACTAAAACAGGCATGATAAGCTCGCCCCACAAAAGCAGCGCGGCGGTTGTAATAAGTATGAGTATAAGCAGCATAGCTGCATCAGGATCGGAAAATTTGCGTCGGTACCAGCGACCAAACACACTGATCATAAAAGCTTCCTGAGAAATTTGAAGAATAGGATACGCATCATAGTGTAAAGACTAAGCATCGGGCAATACACTTTCTATTTAAATCAATCTGGTAAGACGATTTAACAAGCAATATTCAGGTCAAATGCCAAATTAATTGATAAGGGTAAATTGCACTAAAACTGGCATAAACCTACTTATCTAGGCAGAATGATAAAATTCATAATAAATAATTGAAACTGAAACGGTACTTTGGTGCTCTAATACGTATTCCAGTATTGTTCAGTAAATCACAGGTACATGAAGAAAAGGTTATCTCAAAAACTCTTGGTGCTGTCTTTCCTTATTACAGCAAGCTTGTCGAGTATTGCGCAAAGCGTGAGTTACACGAATAAAAATGCGCTACCTGAAATTGGTGTAGTGGCGTCTGACGCTATTTCTTTAGACAAAGAAATGATTGTTGGCGATGCCGTTATGCGTCAAATGCGCGGGCAAAGCCCGCTAATCGCCGATCCAGTTTTAGACGAATACCTACAAGATTTAGGTAACCGCTTAGTTATTCATGCCGAAAATGCTAAATTCCCCTTCCGTTTTTTCTGGGTAAATAACGATGCGATTAACGCTTTCGCTTTCTTTGGTGGGCATATAGGTGTTCACACGGGCCTTATGCGACGGGCAAATACTGAAAGTGAATTGGCCTCGGTACTGGCTCACGAAATTTCTCACGTTACACAACGGCATATCGCTCGAAGCATGCAAGCGCAACAACGTTCGTCGCCCTTAGCGATTGCGTCTCTTATTGGTGGCGTATTAATTGCCATGGCAAACCCTCAGGCGGGTATGGCGGCAATGCAAGCAGGCCAAGCGGCTTCTGTGCAAATGCAAATTGACTACACCCGCTCTAATGAACAAGAAGCCGACCGCATCGGTATTGCCATGCTGTCTCGGGCCGGGTTTGATGCCAATGGCGCTGCCGACTTCTTTTCAATTATGGCTGAAGAGTATCGAAACGTTTCTCGCCCGCCGGCGCGTTTGTTAACTCACCCATTAACTGAATCTCGTATTGCCGATGCCCGTTCGCGTGCAGACGACTACCCTTCTCGCTTTGTTCCGGTAAGCAAACAGTTTGAACTTGCTAAAGCAAGAATCATGGCCAGGTACTCATTCGAACCTGATTACGCGGTAGAGTATTTTACCGCACAGGTAGATAAAAAGGTTTATCGAGTAAGAGAAGCTTCGCTTTACGCCTTAGCATTGGCGTATATGCGAACGGAAGAGTACGACAAAGCCCAAGAAATCATTATGGGTGAATTGCTAACCAAAGATAGCGGCAACCTGTTTTACCTAGACGCTGCAACAGATATTTACATTGCTAAAGGTGAGCCTTTGAAGGCAGTGGAAATGTTGTCACCGTTTGTAGAGAACAGCCCACGCAATCAAGTACTGGCGCTTAACCAAGCAAATGCCATGATAAGTGCCAGTCGTTACGATGATGCCATTAGCTTATTGAAAGACTTTTTATTGGTGAACGACGAATACCAAATTGCGCATCAGTTGATGTCAGAAGCGTATCAAAAAGCGAAGCGCTTTTCGCAAATGCATCAAAGTAAGGCAGAAGTGTACGCCCTTTATGGCGCTTATACCCGCGCCGTAGATGAATTACAGTACGCTTATAACTTTGCGAAAGATGACGACCATCTTCAAAAGCAGCGCATTAGGGCAAGAATAAAGCAATTTAGAGATCAAGAAGAGCGGTTACAGCGTTTATAGTGCCCTAGCCTGCAACGCTGCAATTTTGTCTTTTAAGATATCAGCGGTTACCTCACCTAAAATTTCGGCTTGAACCTGCCCTTTCGGGCCCACAATATAAGTCGCCGGTAAATACGGCGGCTTAGTAATGGGAAGCTGGGTTTCTTCATTAGCCACAATCAAATTTAGCGTAATATCAAACTTGTTTGCCATGGCCTGTAAATCATTTTCCGGTAGCACGTCGTAATTAATGGCGAATAACAAAGTGTTTGGCGGTAGGTTTTCGCTTAAATGATGTAACTCAGGCATTTCTCTTAAACACGGCGCACACCAGGGTGCAAAGTAATTAATGATCACCCAATTACCTTCTAAATCACGCCATTTATATGTGTCGCCCTGAAGGGTTTCAAAGTCGGTTTGATGGTAATGGTAAAACCATACTCCAGCGGTTGCTGAAAGTAACATCACCAATATAATCAACAGCCCTTGCTTCACAGCGTTCGTCATTTTTAGCGCACCTTTTTTGCCATACTTCTTTACCGTAATTCTTTGCCTTACTCTTTACCGTACTTCTTTACCGTACTTCTTTACCGTAATTCTTTGCCGTACTTCTTTACCGTAATTCTTTGCCGTACTTCTTTGCCATACTTCTTTGCCATAAGAACAGCGTTATTATTTATAATATATAAACAACAATATAGATAACAACGGTGTGCAAACATGCCTTGCTGCGTATTTAATAGCAAGTATTTTCATGTGTTTGAGAATGAGATTACCTTGGTATTTACGCCAGATTAAACGCGTAGTTTGCACAAGCAGGGTTAATTGCTTAGCATCACCTTTCATTTATGGGGCCTACACACCAATATTATTGCGCTTTTGTCACTAATAAGGCCTTAGCACCTTGAAAAATACCTTCAAACAAGCAATAGTCAGCGCCAAAATTTGGCAATGATTTAACGATGAGGCGACATTATGTCTTCGGTTACTATTTTACATAACCCGCGCTGCTCTAAAAGCCGCCAAACCCTAGCACTACTTGAAGAAAAAGGTATCTCGCCTACCGTAGTAGAATATTTAAAAACGCCGCTGAGTATCGCTGAACTTAAAACCTTGTTTGGGCAACTTAACATAGAAAATGTGCGAGACATGATGCGTACCAAAGAAGAAGCCTATAAAGCGAATGCATTAGGTGGTGCAGATATTACCGATGAGCAGCTTTTTGCCGCTATGGTAGAACACCCTAAGTTAATTGAGCGCCCTGTGGTGATTAACAACAATGCAGCCCGTATTGGAAGACCGCCAGAGGCCGTACTGGAAATCGTATAATGGGCCCTATTTTAATTCTTTATTACAGCCGCCATGGCAGTACCAAAAAGTTAGCCGATGCTATAGCACAAGGTGCAATGGCTGAACTATCAAGCATGGAAGCAAAAGCCGCTTCTGCATCATTTGTGCGACCTGAAGTAATTGTGCGCAGCGTGGCAAGCCTAAACATTAACTCGAATAGTTCAAGTGATCAGGGCTCAGGCGAAGAAAATGCAGACGCCAGTTTAAAAGAGGCAAACCCTAACGCAGCCCCCACGGTGACCTTACAAGAACTCGAGCAGTGCAGCGCGCTTGCCCTAGGAAGCCCTACGCGATTTGGTAACATGGCTGCACCAGTGAAGCACTTTTTAGACAGCACCAGTAGCCAATGGTTAAAAGGCTCGTTAATTAATAAGCCTGCGTGTGTATTTACATCAAGTTCTTCTATGCATGGCGGCCAAGAATCAACGCTGCTGTCTATGATGCTTCCACTATTTCACCATGGCATGGTGATGTGCGGCCTGCCCTACAGCGAGCCTGCACTGCATCACACGCGAAGTGGTGGCAGCCCTTACGGTGTGAGCCATGTGGCCCTAGATAATGCGGTCACACTTACCGAAGATGAAAAATCTTTATGTATTGCTCAAGGTAAACGTCTGGCAAACTTAGCCAGTGCTTTGTGGCATGCAAATAACCAGGAGACAACACATGGCGCCTAACACGCGTTTTTATCGTTATTTGGCACTGGGTTGTCATACCTTATTAATTGTGTGGATTATTGCGTGGCAGTTTTTTCTTAATAAAACGCTAACGTACTCACCAATATTTATTACGCTAGTTTATTTAGTGCCGTTACTTTTACCTTACAAAGGCGTTATACAAGGTAAACCGTATACTCACGCTTGGGCAAATTTCGTGGTACTGTTTTATTTAATGCACGGCTGTACGGTGGCTTATGCAGTACCTGAAGAGCGCTGGTATGCAGCAATTGAAATTCTACTATGTGTGGGAATGTTCGTTGGTTGCAGTGCGTTTGCGCGCAAACGTGGACGTGAACTTGGCCTTGGATTGAAAAAACTTAAACAAGTTATGCAAGAAGAAAAGGCGCATTTCGAACAAGGGGAATAACGATGAAGAGGCTACTACCGATTTCACTGTTGGCATTATATGGATGCGGCGGTTCAGGAGGAGATAGTAGTGTCACAACCCCCACCCCATCTTCACCACCCAGTTTAACCATACAGGGCGCCAGCGAACTTATTGCTGGCGACTCTGCTGATTTTGCCGTTATTGCCCCATCGGGCACATCAATCACCAGCGTAAATTGGACCGTTAATGCGGTGAGTGGTGCAGGCAGTATCGCCCCTCTTGCCTCTCACACCCAAGCCATAGGCTTCGATGTTACGGCGGCCGGCGAATACCTTGTTTCGGTTACCGCATCGTTTTCAGTCGGCGAAACTTCTCCCAACGAAACCTCTACCCAAGAAACCTCTACCCAAGAAACCTTTACCCACGAAACCTTAACCCAAGAGTTTAGCCTTAACGTTATTGAAGGTCAGCCTCCTGAAGCCATTTTACGCTTAGGTCACGAAGCCAGCGAAGGTGGCCGCGTTTCACTGCACGTAGATAACAACAGTTTAAAAACCGTAACGGACATTACCTGGGAACAGCTATCGGGGGCATCCATACCCGCATTTACCTTTGATGACGACGATTTATCCTACAACCTTTATTTTCAAGCACCACAAGTCAGCGCCGACAGCATTGCAGAAATTCAAGCTACGCTAGCTTTCGATGATGGTTCTGTTGCAACCGATACCGTTCAGGTAGTGATAAAGAATATTGATATAAATTCGGATGCGTATTTCGTTGACGACTCAGGCAGTATTCTAGAAACCGTTACTTCGCACATGCAAGCGTACCGTCCCAATAGCCCCTATGCCGCTGCGTTAGAAGCTTGTGTATACAACAATGAACTAACATCAAGCTGCACCTTTGCCCAACTTCCTCTTATTGGGCAGCAAACAGAATCGCCTACTATTGATGATATTTTAGATAGAACCTATGTGTCACATCCTTGGATGGGAGAAGCATTCGAGCAATTCTTACAAACATCTGACAGCAGCGAAGATTTGCTACAAATGCTAAGAGCAACCAGTGCCGTTGTGATTTCTTACGATATTCGCCCCTCATTTTATTGGGCCGTAACGGGTGCTATTTATCTGGACGCGAATAATTTTTGGCGCAGCCCTGAAGAAAGAGACACCATTAATACTCAGCCCGACTATCGCAGCGGCTTTGGTAGTGATTTAGATTTTTCTATCTTTTGGCGATATGTAAAAGAGGGTGAATACTACTACCCACAAACTGGCTTAGCAGCGTCAACAAGGGCAACCCGCACTCAACAAGGTGTCGATGCCGCACTAACATGGTTGATGTACCACGAACTCGCCCACGCAAATGATTTCTTCGACTATACAAGTTGGTCGACCTTATCTAACAGCAATACCCCTTTAAACTACGTTAACAACAACTCTCCTTTATCTACAGGCCTTGAAAATACCTTGCCACTGACTTCATCGCAACTTCATGCGCTGGCACAGGTACGCTACGGGGGCGATGCGGCTAACAGTACACAGCGCGCTTATTCAGCGGCTCAAGTGGCTAATTGGTTTGCTAACGACGGTGCAGTGACCTTTTATTCCTATTATACCGAAAGAGAAGACTTTGCTAATTTGGTCGAGCGTTTCATGATGCTTTATCGAATGGGCGCCAGTGCCGATGTGGGTATATTTTCGGGTGATGCAGTAGACGATGGTTCTTATAATGTCACGTGGGGGCAACGAGATCGTATTAACGACGACAACCTTCAATTACGGGCAGATTATGCGGTTAGCCGCGTATTACCCTTGCTCGACATTCCGGCTATTCAAGCTGCCATGCCATCACCGACTTTATTTCCTGACGGCAGCACGTGGTTTAATACGGTGAATTTAGACAATGAAGAAAGTGTCGAGCTAACTGGCGATGAAAAGAATGCGATTATAGAAGCACAAAAGAAGCTTGAGGAAAGTCAGTATTAGGGGAGAAACATTAGACGAGAAACGCGGTACTGATATTACGGCAGAGATATTATGGCAGAGCATTAGCGGCAGGAATAAAGCTGTGTTAATTAAGCCCGAGTTCTCGCTTAACCATAGCGACAGAGAGCTTTTTTTGTTCTTGCAATGAGCGGGTATCAAGCCTGGCTAATAAGTTTAATAAGCTTCGCAAATCTCGGTCGCTGTGGTGCAATAAAAACTGCAATGCCTGTTCTGACAACCGCAATCCCCGTTGATTAGCCCGCAATCGAACCACTTCCTTACGCGATTCATCATTAAGCGCCGTTAAATGATAAATTACGCCCCACGCAAGCCTAGAACTTAAATCTGGCAATTGAAACGCGGGGTGTGAAGGCCCATGCTGACTGCTACCCACAATAAGTGCGTGAGGGTTTTCTATCACCCGATTGAAAAGGTCGAATAAGGCTTCTTCCCATCGTGCATGACCCGCAATGGCATGTATATTATCTAAACAGATAACCGAGAGGTTTTCTAACCCATCAAAAATATCGAAAGACCACTGGGCATGATGGTTCAAATTTAAATAAAGGTGGTTTACGTTCTGCTGCGCCAGTTGATGACACAACGCATACAGTAAATGGCTTTTACCCAATCCTTGCCCACCTAGCAATGTCACTAATGGCAAGTGTAATGCAGAAAGCGACGCTAAAGACGGCGCATCCTGCCAGGCAGGCATGGCACTTGGAATACCCTTAAGCAACGCCACCACTTCTTGGTTTCCCTCATCAACAAAACTGTCAAAGGTTTCATCTGTGGGTAGCGTTACAGGGAGAGTTAGCTGCATAGCAAAAGGGTCATTCATTCCAGTAAAAGGTATATCCTTCTACCACTTGACCGAAAGAATCCGTTACAGGCCGAAGTTTAGATTCAAGCCTTACGGTATTGAGTAAATCTTCCGGGGTGCCAAGCAAAGTTAAATTGTAGGTGGCTACTGAACCAGTTTGCCCAGTTAACATCGCTTCTTCTATCACGCTTAAGCTCTTCAAATACGCATTAGCGTTAGCGTATTTTTTTAACGAGTCTATATTGGCAACCGACACAGATATTTGCACTCTTTCTGCATCTACCGCACCTGGGATCACCGCGTATTGTGAAGATAAGTAGTTGGCATAGGCATCAACCAACTGCTGAGTAAGTGAGGTAGGTTCGTCGGCAAAAATAGACCCGTAGCTTACCTTGCCATTACCCACAAACACCCAATCAAGCGCATATTCACCTTCTTGTGCTTTTTGGGCGTGTTGAGTGAATTCATCCATTGTGAAAGGCGGCATTTCTTGCGCTTCATTCACCAAAGCCGCCGTGGCGGTCACTTCATCGCCTGCAAGGCTAGCTTGTTGCTCTTCGTTTACCTGCAGGTTCGTGCCATCAACCATGTTGTCAACCTCACTTAAATCGAGTTGACCACTTAATGGCTGCTCTGTACCTGCAATAGCGTTTTGGCTTTGATTATCAGTGTAGGTATTGTCTGGGGAATTAGTATCTTGAAAAGCGCCGGATGAAGCAGGTAAGCCTTCAGGAATAGACGGCATTTCACCCGCGGTATTTTTATACAAACGAGCGCCAATAATATTATCAACACTATAACGCTGTGATGATGCTGTTAAAGACTGAACAAACCTACCCCACACATCGTAAATGGAAATACTGGCTGAGTCGGTTAAATCCATTAACGGTAAACTTACCGGCACACCACGGGTTTTCGCAGTGTTAACCAACATTTCCCCTACAGGTGTTGGTGTACTTTCATCTAAAATGATGCGTTCGTTGTCGTCAGTTTCTGTGGCTAACCACACAATAGTTTCTGGTCTACGCTCGCCCCATAAAGGCAGGCCTTCACGTTTCATTAAATCGGTCAGTTTCGTTTTATCAAACTCAGCAACATAAAAGGTGTCGTTGCCTGAATAAGAAAAACGGTACGAGCGAAGGTACGCCTCGGGAGTTCTAAGTGCAGCCCTTACACCAGGGTTCTGCAACACCTCGGTATTTCCCGATACCTTCACCATTACCTCAGTTAGGGCTTTTTTTACTGCATTGGCTTGTGTTTTTTGACTCTGATCACTAACAGGTATCTGTGCTTCATTAACCACCACGTGCTGCGTAGCATGGGCACTCATCGTGCACACCGCTATTGCCACCCCTACACCGCGAATTAATTGTTGCTGAAACATACGCCTAATTTTCCTGTTCCGATAAGAAATCAATTTCTTCACTACTCCACTACAACGCCAAAAGATCGTTGCCCGCTATTCTCTGTCATATTTATGTTTATTTCATCTATAAATATAAAAAACGAAGTTTGAAGCCACCAAAAAAGAGAATTCATACTCAAATTACACTTTTTTCACATGATCTGACCCATATCCGCCCTAGTCAATTGGACTTGTGGTGACTTACTGGTAGAATCCGCGTTTTTCTACCTCTTACTCTTAGTTCTAGGGCGCAAACGTGAGCGAAAATAAAACCTCTCTTAGTTATAAAGATGCTGGTGTCGATATTGATGCGGGAAACCAACTTGTCGACCGTATTAAATCCGTTACTAAAAGGACTCACCGTCCGGAAGTAAAAGGAAACCTTGGTGGGTTTGGCGCATTATGTTCGCTTCCAACAAAATATAAGAACCCGTTACTGGTTTCTGGAACCGATGGTGTAGGCACTAAGCTTCGTGTTGCTATGGATGCAAACCGTCACGATGGTGTGGGTATCGACTTAGTTGCCATGTGTGTTAACGACCTTATTGTACAAGGCGCAGAGCCGCTGTTTTTCTTAGATTATTACGCTACTGGAAAACTAGATGTTGATGTTGCTGCATCGGTAGTAACCGGTATTGGTAATGGTTGTGAGCAAGCGGGTTGTGCCCTAATTGGTGGTGAAACCGCAGAAATGCCGGGAATGTACCATGGCGGCGATTACGACATTGCGGGTTTCTGCGTAGGCGTGGTTGAAGCCGAAAAGGTTATTGACGGCACTAAAGTGAAGCCTGGCCAGAAACTTATCGCACTAGGGTCGTCAGGTCCTCACTCTAATGGTTACTCACTGGTTCGTAAGATTTTAGAAGTGAGCAACGCCGACGTAAATCAAAATTTAGACGGCAAGCCGCTTATCGAGCATTTACTTGAACCTACCCGTATTTATGTGAAATCTGTATTGGCATTGCTTGAGAAAGTAGATGTTAGCGCCATTTCACACATTACTGGCGGCGGCTTTTGGGAAAACATCCCGCGCGTTTTACCTGATGATGCAAAAGTGGTGATTGACGAAAAGAGCTGGCAGTGGCCTTCAGTGTTTAGCTGGCTACAAGAGAACGGCAACGTTACTCGTCACGAAATGTACCGTACGTTCAACTGTGGTGTTGGCTTAGTGATTGTTGTTGATGAAGCCGATGTAGATACCACTATTGCAACCTTGAAAGAACACGGTGAAAACGCCTGGTTAATTGGTGACATTCAAGCCAAAGACGGTGAACAGCAAGTTGAGATAAACGCGTGAGCACTCCATCAACCAGACTTTGCGTTTTAATTTCAGGTAACGGCAGTAACTTACAAGCCATTATTGATAACATTAGCGCTGAAAAGCTTGATGCTGAAATATGTGGTGTTATAAGTAACCGCCCTAATGCGTACGGCTTAACCCGTGCGCAAGAAGCCGGTATTACCGCCATTAGCCTAGACCACATGCAGCATGACAGTCGGGAAAGCTACGACAAGGCATTGCAAGCTGAAATTGAATCATTAAACCCAGACTATATTGTGCTTGCAGGCTTCATGCGTATTTTAACGCCTGAGTTTGTAAATACTTTTTCTGGAAAATTAGTGAACATTCATCCATCTTTGTTGCCCAAATACAAAGGGTTGAATACGCATCAGCAAGCTATCGACAACGGCGACGAAGAACACGGCGTAAGCGTGCACTTTGTGACACCTGAGTTAGATGGCGGCCCAGTCATTATTCAAAGTCGCGTGCCGGTTTTCGAAGATGACACTGCGGTAGACTTAGCAGATCGTGTTCAAGAACAGGAGCGTCGCATATACCCATTAGTGCTTTCTTGGTTCAGTGCGGGGCGACTTAAGATGGTAAATAATAAGGCTATCCTAGATGAGCAAGAACTCCCAGAATCGGGTTATGCAAACGAGTAAACGCAGCTTTGTAGCAGCGTTTCTTTTGGCTTTTGTGGGCGCTAACGCCCACGCAGCCGATACAACAGAGAATAAACTTCAACCCTACGAGGCAGTTTATACGGCTTACAAGTGGGGCGATGATGTGGGCGAAGCTCGCATTAAGCTTGAAGCGTTAAGCAACACACAATACTCCCTCACCTACTCTTCTAAAGTCTCGAAGTTCTTTTTATCTGACAAACGCTATGAGCATTCTATTTTTAAAGTAGAAGACAGTACTGTGTTACCCATTGAGTATCATTATACTCGCACGGGCACAGGGCCAGATAAAAAGCTTACCGTTAATTTCAATACCGACAATGGCGGCAAAATTGCGGTTGAAAATGGCGAAGAATTTGTTTGGAACGGTCAGTTCGACAACCAAATATACCGCGTAGACTTGGCAAACCAATTAGCCTCTGGCGAAACTAACCTTTCCTACGACTTTGTTAACTATCGTGGTGAGTTACGTACCTACGGTGTAGAAGTGGTGGCCAAGGAAAGTCTGTCATTACCCTATGGCGAATTCGAGACGGTGAAAGTAAAGCTTATTCGCGACTCTAAAACCCGTGAAACCTTTGCGTGGTTTGCTCCTTCATTAAACTATACCTTGGTGCGTTTGCAGCAATTTAAAGATGGTGAAGAACAAGGCGATATTAAATTGAAGTCTTACGTTACTCAGTAAACCTTGCTTACACTATTTGTAGGTGGGGACATCATCGATGGATGAGCCCCACCTGTTATCTCTTTTCTTTAAATCTTCATCATGCCGCGTGGTTGACAACAAGTTAGCTGGGCAACCCATATATACCGCGTTCTAACTTGCACTATAACCATTACTTTTAATGCAAAATTCATGTAAAAATCTTGATCTTTGGGTCATTAAATAATAGGTTTAACCCATGCTGGTCTGACCTCAATTTGATAGTTGCGCACAATCATGCGTAATGAGCCAAAATGAGTGGAACGATTAGCGTTACATCTAACGCCTTTTCAGGAGCGAAGTATGGCAGATTTTATTTGGTTTTTACTGGTAGTGTTAGCTTTGGCAGTTGCCAGCTATCAACGTACCAGCTTAGTAACAGCAGTGTGTATCGCTGGTGGGGTCATGATTTTAGGGACTCTATTTGGTGATATTGGTTTACTTGGTTGGATTGTATTCCTAGCACTTACGCTGCCGTTTACCCTTTCTAATATTCGTCAGCAACACATCACTAAAAAATTATTATCGTTTTACCGAAAGGTAATGCCAGAAATGTCTAGCACCGAGCAAGAAGCAATCGATGCAGGAACAGTTTGGTGGGACGGTGATATTTTCAGTGGTAAGCCTGATTGGGAAAAACTTCACCGCATTCCTAAAGGTCGTTTAACGGCTGAGGAACAAGCGTTCCTAGACGGACCGGTTGAAGAAGTGTGCTCAATGGTAGATGAATGGCAAATTAACCATAAAGATGCCGATTTATCTCCTGAAATTTGGGCATTCCTTAAAGAACATAAGTTCTTTGCCATGATCATTAAAAAAGAATACGGCGGCCTGGCGTTCTCAGCGTTCGCACAGTCTCGTGTTCTTCAAAAGCTTGCTGGCGTTAGCGCCGTACTTTCAAGTACGGTTGGTGTTCCTAACTCGTTAGGCCCAGGTGAGCTACTTCAGCACTATGGAACAAAAGAACAACAAGATCATTACTTACCTCGCCTAGCGGCAGGTCAAGAAGTGCCTTGTTTTGCATTAACGGGCCCTGAAGCGGGTTCTGATGCCGGCGCTATTCCTGATGTGGGTGTGGTCTGTAAAGGCGAATGGAACGGTGAAGAAGTGCTAGGTATGCGCCTAACCTTCGACAAACGTTATATTACCCTTGCGCCAGTGGCGACAGTTATCGGTCTAGCGTTTAAACTTCAAGATCCAGACGGTTTGTTAAGTGAGAATAAAGAGCCAGGTATCACTTGTGCACTTATTCCTCGCGATACAAAAGGCCTAGAAATTGGTCGTCGTCACTTCCCGCTGAATACCCCGTTCCAAAACGGCCCTATTCGCGGTAACGACATTTTTGTTCCAATCGATTACATCATCGGTGGCCCAGCAATGGCTGGTAGAGGCTGGCGTATGCTGGTTGAATGTTTGTCAGTAGGCCGTTGTATTACCCTACCGTCTTCTGCTGCTGGTGGCGCTAAATCTGTATCATTGGCTACAGGTGCGTATGCACGTATTCGCCGTCAGTTCCGTATGCCTGTTGGCCATATGGAAGGCGTAGAAGAAATGCTAGCCCGTATTGGTGGTAATGCTTACTTGATGGATGGCGTAACACGCTTTTCAACAGTTGGTGTAGATTTGGGTGAGAAGCCGTCTGTTATATCGGCAATCTGTAAATACCACCTTACCGAAAAAATGCGTCAAGTGATTAACGATTCAATGGACGTTCATGGCGGTAAGGGCGTAATGCTTGGGCCAAATAACTATTTGGGCCGTGGTTACCAAGGTGTTCCAGTTTCAATCACGGTTGAAGGCGCGAACATCCTTACTCGTAACATGATGATTTTCGGCCAAGGCGCAATGCGCTGTCACCCTTTCGTATTGAAAGAAATTCAAGCCGCGTCAATTGAAGACAAAAAAGAAAGCATTAGCGCATTTGATAAAGCGGTATTTGGGCATATTGGTTTTGCCATTTCAAATACAGTTCGCAGTGTTTGGTTCTCACTAACCAGTGGCGTATTCAGCAGTGCGCCTTTCACTGACGAAACCGCTCACTACTACAAGCTGTTACAAGGCTACAGTGCAAACCTAGCGTTGCTTACTGATGTTTCTATGGGTGTGTTAGGCGGCGATTTAAAACGTCGTGAGCGCTTATCTGCACGCTTAGGTGACATTTTAAGCGGCTTGTACCTAGGTAGTACTACCTTGAAGCGTTTTGACGAAGATGGTCGCTTAAAAGAAGACTTACCGCTACTTCATTGGGCAATGCAAAACACCTTGCATGACATTGAAACAGCGATTGACGACTTCTTAGCGAACTTCCCTAACAAAGCCATTGGTGTTGTACTTCGTGGTCTTGTTATTCCGTTTGGACGTCGCGTTGGTAAGCCTTCTGACAAAACCGAGCATACTATTGCACAAATGCTACAAACCCCTTGTAGCGCACGTAGCCGTTTAGGTTATGGTCAGTACCTATCTCGTGAAGAAGGTAACTTGTTCGGTGATTTAGAACAAACCCTTGATGACGTGTTAGCAGCCGAGCCAATCTTCGAACGCATTTGCAAACATAAGAAAGCGAAACTGCCTTTCACACGTTTAGCGGCGTTAGCAGATGAAGCGCTTGGTGAAGATATCATTAATGAAGAAGAAGCTGACCTACTTCGTCGTACAGAAGCAGGAAGACTGAGAACCATTAACGTGGACGATTTCGACCACGAAGAATTAGTGGCTAAAGTGAACTCTTCTAGCGAAATAAAGAAACGAGGAGGCAAAGCTGCTTAGCTTAATCCTTCCTAAAAAGGGCCGCTTCGGCGGCCTTTTTTTATGCATCAAATCCACTGCTATTTTATGGTTAGCTTTGTTACTGGCTGCCCCTGCTCATGCTCATGCTGAATCGCAGTACCCAATGGTTACATTACCTTCTGACACCTTTCAATGTGGTAATTCAGAACAAGCCCAAAAACTTGCTCGGCTTATTGTGAATGATAAAAACCAAGCGCGCCCCCAAATGCACTGTAACCCCACCCTGGTTGCCATTGCTGAGCAAAAGGCAAAAGACATGGCAGAAGAAGGCTTAGTGTCGCATTTCTTAGGTGGCAGCCCTAATAGCCGTTTGCGAGACGCAGGGTTAACCCTTCCTTCCTATTACGGCGATGCCATGAGTAATCAGGTTGAGGCGTTGGCTGGCGGCTATCAAACCGCGAAAAAGGTGTGGCACGCACTAAAAAGTTCGTTCTCCCACAAACAGCATTTGCTGGGTGAAATTCCTTTTTATGCTGAACAAAATGAAATTGGGATCGCCTTCATTAAAGATTATAAAACGCCACATGTAGAATACTGGGTAATTTATATCACTAAACTAAGTGGCGATGCACAACAGAAACCATTTAGTGAAGTACCCGATAAGGGGCTAGGCATTGTTACCGAAAATGGTGAAATTACCCCAATGCAATAGCGAACTATTACCCTTAAAAATTGCGGTAATGACTGCAGAAACAAAAAAGCCGGTGTTAATAACAACACCGGCTTTTTTAATGTGTAACGCTTGCTTGTACGACTAGCTTAGTTGAAGCTTGTCCATCAACAATACTGCTTGCGTACGCGTATTGATTTCAAGCTTACGTAGAATTGCGCTGATGTGCGCCTTTATCGTCGCTTCAGTTACATTCATTTCGTGGGCAATTTGCTTGTTCATCAAGCCTGCACGTAGGAATGATAATACTTGAATTTGTTTAGGCGTTAGCTCTCTGAAACGTTGAAGCAACAACTTCAATTCGTCGTCTACTTTCTCAAGTTCGTCTTCCATACCTTCAGGAAGCCATTTTTTACCCGCAATGATGTCCACAATAGCCTGCGCCATTTCACGTGTTGCTGACACCTTAGGAATAAAGCCTTGAGCGCCTAAGCTCATTACCTGTGCTACCACTTCTACCGCATCGCTACCAGACACTACGCCGATAGGAATATTAGGATATTGTTCACGCAAGGTAATAATGCCATTAAAATATTCACCGCCTGGCATGTTTAAGTCGAGTAAGACCAACTCGATGCCGTCGTATTCATTTAAAACGGCCAGCGCAGCATCAAGGCTTCCGGCTTCAAGAATCTGCGCGTTTTCAAAATAAGGTCCTAACGCTCCGCTGAGTGCTTCACGAAACAATGGGTGATCATCTGCTACAAGAATTCTTGTCATTAGCGTTGTTACTTCCTTTAGTTCTTATATCTCTAGGTTAATACTTCCGATTTAATTCTAAAAGCCCTATTCGTTAAAAATCACCGCTTTATTTGATTTTTTTACTGTTTTCCATTGGCATTTAAATTTGTGAGGGTAAAATTGCCGACCAAATTCCCGCTAGCTGAGTACATTTTGTGCAAAAACACGACAGGCTTTATGCCAACCCTCTTAAAAAGGTAGCAGATTTTTCCTTCGATGAGTCAGTGGTTGACGTTTTTCCCGATATGATCCAACGCTCGGTGCCGGGTTATGAAACTATTGTTCATACCATTGGCGAATTAGCGAAAACAAAAGTACAACCCAATACTAGGGTGTATGACCTTGGTTGTTCCTTGGGGGCAGCAAGTTTTTCTGTTGCTCGCGCTACACAAGATGTGCCCTGTGAAATAATTGGTATAGATAGTTCCGATGCCATGGTTGACCGTTGTCGACGCATGGTTCAAGCCTTCAATTTGCCAAACCCAATTTCCATCATTCAGCAAAACGCTCAAGATACCCAAATAGAAAACGCCTCTATGGTAGTCATGAATTTCACATTACAATTCATTCCACCTGCTGATAGAGAAGCGCTATTAAAACAAATTTACGATGGTTTAAATGAAGGTGGTGTTTTAATTCTTTCAGAGAAAATTAAACACCCGACCGTGGCTGGCAACGAACTACTGATAGATTTGCACCACCAATTTAAGCGTGACAATGGCTACAGTGAATTAGAAGTAAGTCAAAAACGCGCCGCCATCGAGAAAGTTATGCTAACCGATACCTTCAGCGAACACGAAACGCGATTAAAGTCCGTTGGTTTTAAAGATGTGGTGATGTGGTTTAAGTGCTTTAACTTTACGTCGCTGGTTGCAATAAAGTAGTTGGCATCGCGGAGCATCACAGTCAAGAATGCAATGCGGTTAAGTGAGCAGCTACGCCCAATGCACTTCTAGCCAGCAACCTGTGATTTAGCATTAAAAATACTGTGAATCATTATGAACACTGAGATTCACAATTAAGAATACCGAGAAGAATATGACGAAACCAGAATCAGCGTGGTTTAACGACTGCTACAAATCTATTTTAGATACGCCTTTAGCGCATTGGCTACAAACCCTACCTGCGCAAATGAATGAATGGCAAAAGAGTCAGAAACACGGTGAATTCGATAAGTGGTGTCGTCTACTTGCAAAAATTCCAACCACGACAACTTCGTCCACTACCCTTGTTGATGAGGTTCGAATTGGTTCAGCGGATGATATAGACCAATATACCCAGAAGAAGATATTAGGGTTGCTGCAACAATTTATGCCGTGGCGCAAAGGGCCTTTCCATATACACGGTATTCACGTTAATACCGAATGGCGTTCAGATTGGAAATGGGACAGGGTTGCCCCGCATATATCGCCACTTAAAGACAGAACCGTGCTAGATGTAGGTTGCGGTAGCGGTTATCACATGTGGCGTATGCTTGGGTGTGATGCATCTCGCGTAGTAGGCATCGACCCCACCCAGCTGTTTCTCATTCAGTTTCAAGCTATCAAACACTTTATTGCTGATAATCGCATTCACTTCTTACCGCTAGGTATTGAAGAAATGCAGCCATTGAACGCGTTTGATACCGTTTTTTCAATGGGCGTACTGTATCACCGAAAAGATCCTATTCAGTTTCTCACCCAACTTAAGCATCAACTGCGAAAAGGTGGAGAGCTGGTATTGGAAACCTTAGTGGTAGATGGCGATGCGCAAACCGTATTAATGGCCGGAGAACGTTATGCTCAAATGCGCAATGTATGGTTTCTACCTAGTACAGACGCCTTAACGGTTTGGCTAGCGCGTCTTGGGTTTGAAAACATCCGCGTGGTTGATAAGAACTTCACAACGCTGGATGAACAACGGGCCACTGAGTGGATTGAAGGCCAGTCATTGAAAGATTTTCTCGACCCTGAAGATATTACTCGCACCATTGAGGGGTATCCTGCACCACAACGAGCCGTGATTGTCGCGAATCGTAAATAAGTTCACCCCTATGTAATGCAATCGTTATGTTGGCATAAATGTTGTAACCTATATTCCCCATGATGTACGTATTCTGCATTTAATAGGGTTGCAACATGGACATACATGGGTTTTTAAAGACACATCAGCTACCAAGTACGTATGCGGACACTGCACAAAAATGGTTCATCCCATTATGCGAACGGTTAGTTAAGCACCAAGACGGTGCGGAAAATTCAATCAAAGCCCCATTGGTGGTCGGAATTAACGGCTGCCAAGGCTCAGGAAAATCTACGCTTACTGATTTTGTTAGCGCGTATTTAACCAGCATTTACGCTAAAAAAGTGGTTTGCCTTTCTATTGATGACTTTTATTTAGATAAATCGCAACGAAATGCGCTATCGATAAAAGTCCATCCGCTGCTTGCAACCAGAGGTGTACCCGGTACACACAATATGCCTCTTGCCCTTGATACGTTTAAGCAGCTTAAAGGCAGCGGCCAAGTGGCCCTTCCCCGTTTCAATAAAGCGATAGACGACCCCTTCCCCGTTAATCAGTGGCCTGTAGTGACGGCGCCACCAGATATCATTATTTTAGAAGGATGGTGTGTTGGGGTAACACCGCAAAACGCTGCCGATATAAAGCAACCCATAAATAGTTTAGAAGAAAACCAAGATCCACTTGGTATTTGGCGTTCGTTTGTTAATACTGAATTATCAAACGACTATCAAAGCTTGTTTGATCAAATCGATTATCGGGTTATGTTAAAAGCCCCCTCGTTTGAATGTGTTTACCGCTGGCGGTTAGAGCAAGAGCATAAACTTGCTGTAGCAACCAAAGGCGCTTCTACAGGGGTAATGTCCGATGAACAAGTTGCACAGTTTATTCAGAATTACCAACGACTAACCGAACATGCACTTAAAACATTGCCTACAAAGTGTGACACTGTGTATTCGCTAGATGAAACAAGAACTATAACCGGCGAGGAAGTAAAGTAATGACAAGAACGCTAGTTTTCACCGATATGGACGGCACGCTGTTAGACCACCATACCTACTCCTTTGAGGCGGCGAAACCTGCTTTAACAGCGTTGGAGTCACGAGATATACCGGTTATTCCAACCACCAGTAAAACCTTTGCTGAGCTACAGCCTTTGCGAGAGCAAATTGGCCTTACTGGGCCATTCATCATTGAAAACGGCGCTGCCATATTCATTCCACATGGTTTTTTCAAAAAGAAGCCTAGCGGAACCGTATGGGTAGATGGTTACTGGTGTAAATCGTTTATATCCAATAAAAATTACTGGATTAAACTTCTCGATAAAATCAAAGCAGATTTTGAAGGTGAGTTTAAACAGTTTTCGCAAATGAGTTTAGAAGAAATTCAAAGCAGCACAGGCTTAGACGAAGCGTCTGCTGCCCTAGCAGCTAAACGTCAATTTGGAGAACCTGTACTTTGGACTGGTTCTGATGAAAACAAACAAAAATTTATTGCGGCAGTTAAAGACCGTGGCGCCTATCCTCTAGAAGGCGGGCGATTTATCCATGTATCTGGCAATTGCGACAAAGGCCAAGCCCTTAAATGGCTAGCGGCTGAATACCAAAGACAACATGAAAGTCATGTTAAAACCGTTGCCCTTGGCGATGGAAAAAACGATATTGCTATGCTTGAAGCAGCACATATCGCTATACGAATTTTATCTCCGGTAAATCCTCCGCCTTCTGTTAAAAAAGACGAGGTTTATACCAGCACGTTACCTGGCCCAGAAGGCTGGAACGAAATGCTAACTCAATTGCTTTCCCTATAATCAGGAGGACACATGGCTGATTTTTATCAAAACGGTGTGGTTACAACTTTACATAATCTTTCTCGTAGACCAACAGAGGAACTAGAAGCCGAGTTACTCCGCTTTTCACAGAAACGCCCCATGGCACTTATCTTGCCATCACTTTTTTCAGAACTAGAAGGTGATGCCTTACCTCATATTGTTGATGAATTAACGGGCGTACCTTACTTATCGGAAATCGTGATAGGGCTAGATCGCGCTGATATGGCGCAATATAAACATGCGCTTAAGTTTTTCGACAAACTGCCTCAGCATCATCGCGTGCTTTGGAACGACGGTCCTCGCTTGAAAGCCCTTGATGAAGAACTACAATCAAAAGGTCTTGCACCGAAAGAGTTGGGTAAAGGCCGTAATGTTTGGTATTGCATGGGTTATGTTTTAGCATCAAACCGTGCTGAGTCTGTTGCTCTGCATGATTGCGATATTGTGACGTACAACAAAGACTTGTTGGCTAAGCTTATTTACCCTGTCGCAAACCCGAATTTTAACTACGAGTTCTGTAAGGGCTACTATGCCCGTGTAGCGAACGGTAAAATTAACGGCCGCGTATCTCGATTATTAGTGACGCCGTTATTACGCGCACTTAAGCGTATTATGGGTGACAACGAATACCTTGAGTTTATGGACAGCTTCCGCTATCCATTAGCCGGAGAATTTTCGTTCCGCCGCGATGTGCTAAACGATATTCGCATTCCAAGTGATTGGGGCTTAGAAATTGGCGTACTATCTGAAATGCATCGCAATTATTCGCACAATCGCCTTTGCCAAGCCGACATTTGCGACATTTACGATCACAAGCACCAAGATTTGTCGCTTAATGATGAACATGGTGGCTTATCTAAAATGTCTATCGACATTACTAAGGCCATCTTTAGAAAGTTGGCTACCCAAGGTTATACCTTTAGTAACGAGATGTTCCGCTCTATCAAGGCTACGTATTTCAGAATTGCGCTAGACTTTATTGAGACCTATCACAACGACGCAGTCATGAACGGTCTTACGCTTGATATTCACAGTGAAGAAAAAGCAGTTGAAATGTTCGCCAGTAACATCATGAAAGCTGGACAGAACTTTTTAGAAAACCCAATGGAAACCCCTTTCATTCCAAGTTGGAACCGAGTAACCAGCGCTGTGCCAGATATTCTCGAGCGCTTGCTGGAGGCCGTTGAAGCTGACACCGCAGAATTTATGGAGTAATAGACAATGACATGGCAAGTACTCCATGACAAAGTGAAGCACCATCTAGAATATATCTATGCTGACGTGCCCCTTGAGCATTCATTAGAAAGCTTAACCATGTCGTTGATGGAGACAATGGGTATTAAGCCTGATGAAGATGTTTCACTTCCTCAATCCCATTCTAATTATTGGGACGAGGAAGATATCATCATGATCACCTATGGCGATAGCGTTATTGATGGCGACGAGCGACCGCTCGTTACCCTCAATCGCTTTTTAAATCGCTATAGTAAGAACACCATCAACAATGTGCACATTCTGCCTTTCTTTCCATACAGTTCAGACGATGGCTTTTCGGTTATCGACTATTCAAGTGTGAATGAAGCCTTGGGCAGCTGGGACGATATTGAAGCCATTGCGAAAGACTACGGGTTAATGACTGATCTGGTGATTAACCACTGTTCTGCGCGCAGTGTATGGTTCGATAACTTCATCAAAGGTGAAGGTCCAGGTTCAGATTTCTTCTTTACTGGGGATCCCGCGGACGATTTGTCTATCGTTACTCGTCCTAGGGTTTCGCCGCTATTGCGTGAAACAGAAACCAAAGATGGCACTAAACATGTTTGGTGTACTTTCAGTCATGACCAAGTCGATTTTGATTTCAAGAACCCTAAGGTACTTCTTACGTTCATTGATATCATTCGTTTGTATATCGACAAGGGCGCAAAAATATTCCGCTTAGACGCTGTAGCGTTTTTGTGGAAAATTGTTGGCACTAACTGCATTAACCTTCCTCAAACTCATGAGGTTATTAGGTTAATTCGCACGCTGATTGAACATGTCGACCCGTCTATTATTATCATTACTGAGACCAATATCCCCAACAGGGAAAATTTGACCTATTTCGGTAATGCCAATGAAGCCCATGCTATTTATAACTTTTCATTGCCACCACTATTGGTCAACACCTTGGTAACGGGTAATTGTAAGTACTTAAAGAGTTGGATGATGAGCATGCCACCTGCGCAAAACGGTACGGCATACTTTAACTTCATTGCATCGCACGATGGTATTGGCCTTCGCCCTGCCGAAGGGTTGCTAGACGATGAAGAAATTTCAGAACTTGTGCATACCATGCAAAACTTTGGTGGCAAAATTTCGTGGCGCGCGTCTGATCATGGGCAGCAAAAGCCTTATGAAATAAACATTACATTATTTGATGCGTTACAGGGAACGACAAAAGGCCCTGATAAATGGCAAATAGACAGATTCATCTGTGCACATGCCATTATGCTGGGAATGGAAGGTATTCCAGGCATTTATATTCATAGTTTATTAGGTACATCTAACGACTATGAAAAAGTGGCTAATACAGGTCAAAATCGTTCGATTAACCGCAGACGTTGGGATTTCAAAGAGCTCGAAGCTTTGCTTGATTCGCCCTACTCTCAGCACCATAAAGTATTGACGCGATTGTCTCAATTAATTCGAATTCGTAAAGCGCAGCCAGCATTCCACCCGAATGCCACACAGTTTACGCTACAGCTTAATGAAAATATTTTCGGTTATTGGCGACAAAGCTTAGACAGAAAGCAAAGTATCTTCTGCATTAGTAATGTGTCGGATGAAGAGCAAACTATTCTACTGTCAGATATCAATTTGATTGGTACTGATAACTGGATAGATCTTGTGACTCGCCAACAAATTGCTTTGTCGGATGCCTTTTTGCAATTGAAACCCTATCAAGTGCTCTGGATTAGCAACCAAGACTTTGAGTAACCAATTCTTTGAGTAACTGAGTCTTTGAGTAACGTTAGTTTCTTGAGCTTTCCACTCACCTCCTCCAAACGGCGCTTACAGCGCCGTTTTTATTATAATTTCTTTATCGTCATTGCCTAATACATTGGTTTATTGACTGATTTAGGTGATAATCCTCACCCTCAAATTAGGGAGTGGTTTTCATGTCTTCAAAATGGTTATCGTTAGAACACGCATTAGAAAAAGCGATTGATGCAACTAGCACCTTAGGTGAATCTGAAACCATTGCGTTGAGCCATGCCCTAGGAAGAATTACCGCCTCTGAAGTACACGCTACACTATCTGTCCCACCGTGGGATAATTCGGCAATGGATGGCTTCGCTATTAATGCAGATAGTAGCCAACCAAACACGCTTATGCCTATTCAAGGCACGATTACCGCTGGCATGGCCGCAGACGAACCATTAAAACCCGGTCATGCCATCAAGATAATGACAGGTGCACCAGTCCCCCCAGGGGCCGACACTGTAGTCATGGTTGAAAATACATTTACTGAAGGCAATCACGTAAGTATTAATAGGCAGCACTCTTGTGGTGAAAATATTCGCAACAAAGAAGCAGATATTAAAATTGGACAGTCACTAGTAAATCAAGGCGTTCGATTACAGCCACAGCACCTTATGTTGTTGTCTTCACAGGGGCTCACCACGGTTGAAGTAGTGAAACAAGTTAAGGTAGGTGTGGTTGCCACAGGTTCTGAACTGGCGCAACCCGGCGAACCTTGCTTACCCTCACAAATATACGAGTCGAACCGTATTGGTGTGAGTGCCTTACTTTCAGAATTGGGCGTGGAAATTATCGATTTCGGCATAGTGAAAGACGATGAACAATCACTCACCGCCCTGTTCAAAGAAGCAAGCGAACGGGTAGATGTGATGATAAGTAGTGGTGGCGTGTCGGTTGGCGATGCAGATTATGTGAAAGGCGTAATAGAAACTTTAGGTAGTATCGACTTTTGGAAAGTGGCAATTAAACCGGGTAAACCTTTTGCCTTAGGCCATATTGGCAATACCTTGTTTTGTGGTTTGCCTGGTAACCCTGTTTCTGCCTTTGTAACCGCTAAACTTCTGGTTACGCCGTTAATTAGAAAAATGCAGGGTGAACAGCAAGTTCGTAAACCGCTAACCATTAATGCCACGGTAACCTGCGACATTAAACGTCGTGCTGGCCGTCGGGATTTTCAGCGCGCCACGATAACCTATGATGAAAACTTCAATCTTCTCGTAACGCCGTTTCGCACACAAAGTTCTGGTGTCATGACGTCTATTACCGCAGCAAATTGTTTAATGATAATTCACGAAGACATCAGTCATGTTGAAAAAGGCACAACCCTGCCTGTTATTCCTTTTGATTTACTTTCACCTGAATCGGATCTGTAACCTTGAAGAACAAACGTTATCTACTTGAAGGTAGAGATATTATAAAGCTGGCTTGGCCATTATTAATTGCGCAAATTACCCAAATGCTGATGGGCGTGAGCGATACCATTATGGCGGGTCGCTATAGCGCGACTGATATGGCAGCGGTGGCCCTTGGTTTTAGTATTACCGTACCTTTGTTGTGTTTTATACAAGGTATTGCGCTAGCTTTACCGCCCATTATTTCAAGGCTTCAAGGTACAAAAGACATCACCGGCATTGCCAATGCCAGTCAACAAGCAGGCTACTTAGTGTGTTTCGTTGGTGTAGCGATGGCTGCGCTTATTCCCTTTGCTGGTAACATCGTATCGCTATTTCCCATGGCAGATGAGCTACATACCATCACCGTGGATTATGTGGTTTACGTGCTGTGTGCCATGCCGGGATTCGCGCTTTATCAATGGCTAAGAAACTACTGTGAAGGGCTAGGTAAAACCAAACCTACCATGTTAATTACCGTGATTGGTTTAATGGCCAATATACTCGGTAACTACCTTTTCATTTACGGTATTGGCCCTATTCCTGCTTTTGGTGGCGCGGGTTGTGGTGTAGCAACAGCTATTGTTATTTACACCATGCTAATTGCTACCTTCATTTACGTACGTTTTAGCCCGGCACTAAAAAAATATCAGCTTTTCGATACGTACTACAAGCCGTCTGTGGTTGCCATAAAGCGTACCTTCAAGCTTGGCCTTCCTATCGCCATGACGTTATTGTTTGAAGTAACCTTATTTGCGGTAGTGGCACTATTGCTTGCGCCTTTTGGATCCACCACAGTTGCCGCTCACCAAGTAGCCCTTAATTTCTCGGCACTCATGTTTATGGTACCCATGAGTATTGGTATGGCAGCATCGATTCGAATTGGTTATCGCATTGGGCAAAATAATAGACGGCAAGCTAAAATTGCCGCAAAGTGCTCGATTTTAATCGGCTTTGTTACCGCGGCTTGTACTGCAACGTTCACGCTAAGTGCCAAAGCATTCATCATTGGGCTTTATACCAGCGATGCGGCGGTTTACCAAATGGCGAATGCCCTACTTATTTATGCGGCCATTTTTCAACTTTCAGACGCTATACAAGTAATATCAGCCAATGCGCTTCGTGGCTACAAAGACACTACCGCCATGTTTATCATTACGTTTGTGTCTTACTGGTTAATTGGTTTGCCCACCGGCGTAATATTAGGCCGTACCAATTGGATAACGGCAGAGCCGATGTCTGCTGGCGGCTTTTGGATTGGATTTATTGTAGGATTAAGTGCGGCTGCCATTATGCTAGGCGCTAGACTTTATTATATTCAACGCCCTAGCTACCGCTACGCCACGTAATTTCATTGATGACCTGCCTATCGGTTACACCTTCTGGCTCCGATAGGCGTTCCAATCACTAGGCGCATCAATATCAAATGCAGATTCGGGGTGATTGACACCAATCGCCTGCCCTTTGTCTTTCCAGTCTTCTATTACTTTTTTAGCACCTTTATCGCCCCTTAGCGCAAGTAAGCTGTCAAATGCCGCTTTGGGGAATATAGCAGGCACTGTCGCTTTTATTTTCACTTTCTCTTCAAGATCGCGTTTATGCCACTGACTGTAAATGATGTGATTGGGGTTTGATGGAATTTCGTTAAGCAATGCTTGCAGTGTAGCGGTAGTAACACTGGCTAAGTCGGCTAAGTGTACTAACAAATGGGTGTACTCATTGTCGGTAGCCTGCTTGAGGCTTTTTTCCAGCATAAGGCTCTTTTCCAGCATAAGACTCTTTTCCAGCATAAGAGCCTGCAGACCACAACGAATACTCGACGCAATGCCTTCACGCCACAACGGGTTGTAACACACCTTAGTGCTATTGCTACCTTGAGCTGCGTTTGCCTTAATCATACCGACAACATCAACAACATCGCTGTGCCAACGCCCAGTAACTACATAAGTACCGGCAAGATTAAGCCCGTGTAACTGCTGCAAAGAATTTTGGATTAACGGCAACCCATTGTAATGCGGGGAAAGTAGCTTGTTACTGCCATAACGCTTACTTTCCCCACCCGCCAACAGTATGCTTGCGACTTTACTCATTTTATATAACTCTCAGCGTCTAACTCACTCTCTAACACACTGAGAGAACGGCTTATGAAAAATGGCCATACAAACAATGCCTAGCGTGAACGGCTGAGCTCTTTAATGGCTTGGGTTAAGCCTTCAAGGGTTAGCCCGTACATTCTATCTTCAACAATTTCTTTTATAATAGAAATAGACGAATAGTAAGGCCAATAATTCTCAGCTTGTGGGTTTAACCATACCGCTTTATTAAAATGATTCAGTATACGGCCCAGCCACGCACTACCCGGTTCTTCGTTCCAGTGTTCAACGCTTCCTCCAGGATAGGTAATTTCATAAGGCCCCATAGTGGCATCGCCAACAAAGATGACTTTATAGTCTTTACCATACCGGTGAATAATATCGTGAACCGATACCCGCTCTTTTTCCCGTCGCAGGTTATCTTTCCAAACCTCTTCATATACACAGTTGTGAAAGTAGAAGTACTCAAGGTATTTAAACTCACTCTGCACTGCAGAGAAAAGTTCTTGCGTGGTTTTAACGTGAGGATCCATAGAGCCGCCCACATCAAAAAACATTAGCACCTTAACCGCGTTGTGACGCTCTGGCGACATGCGTATATCTAGCATACCGCCTTTTTTGGCCGTTTCACCAATAGTGGTGGCTACATCAAGCTCTTCACTGGCACCGGTTCTGGCGAACTTACGTAATTTACGCAAGGCCACTTTAATGTTTCGTGTCCCTAGCTCTACATCGGCAGATAAGTTTTTAAACTCGCGCTTATCCCACACTTTTACCGCTGAATTACGACGATTGCCCTTTTGCCCAATACGAATACCTTCAGGGTTGTCTCCATAAGCGCCAAAGGGAGATGTGCCCCCTGTTCCCACCCATTTATTTCCACCTTGATGGCGCTTTTCTTGCTCTTCAAGGCGTTTTTTAAGGGTATCCATTAAAGCTTCTAAGCCGCCAGACTGGCGTAGCGCTTCACGCTCTTCTGCACTTAAGGTTTTCTCGATTTGTTTACGTAACCACTCTTCGGGGATTTCTTTACCGAATAAATCGATAGATTCTACCCCCTCAAAATAATCGGCAAATGCTCTGTCGAATTTATCGTATTGAGACTCATCTTTCACCATGATGGTTCGAGACAAACTATAGAAGCCTTCTAAATCTGCATAAACAATATGCTTTTCCAAGGCGTGGAGTAAATCAAGTAGCTCTCGCAAGCTTACCTTTACTTGATATTTTCGCAGCGTGAAAAAGAATTGAATAAGCATTAGCGGCGCGCCATAAATACCAATTTTTCGAACAAGTGAATATCTTGCTCGTTTTTAAGTAGTGCACCATATAGCGGTGGAATGGCGGCTTTACCGTCTTTCGACTGCAACGCTTCAGGTGGAATGTCTTCGGCCACCAGCAATTTCAACCAATCGATAAGCTCTGAGGTAGAAGGTTTCTTCTTAAGCCCTGGAACATCACGAATCTCAAAAAAGGCTTTTAATGCTTCATCAAGCAGCTTTTTCTTTAAGTCGGGGAAATGCACATCTACGATTTGCTGCATTTCTTCAGGCGTAGGAAATTTAATGTAGTGGAAAAAACAACGACGTAGGAAGGCATCAGGCAGCTCTTTTTCGTTATTTGACGTGATGATTACTATGGGGCGCTCTGTGGCCACCACACGCTCTTGAGTTTCATATACAAAGAATTCCATCTTATCGAGCTCTAGCAATAAGTCGTTTGGAAACTCAATATCCGCTTTGTCTATTTCATCAATTAATAAAATAGGACGGTTGCCTGCTTCAAATGCCTGCCACAGTTTTCCTTTAACAATGTAATTGCCAATATCGTGAACGCGATCGTCACCCAGCTGTGAATCACGAAGACGAGATACCGCATCGTATTCGTACAAGCCTTGTTGTGCCTTTGTAGTAGATTTGATGTGCCACTGAATTAAATCGGTTCCAAGACTGGCGGCTAACTCTTCAGCCAACATGGTTTTACCGGTGCCCGGCTCACCTTTGATAAGCAGTGGACGCTCTAGCGTAATGGCGGCATTCACGGCAAGTTGCAAATCTTTTGTAGCGATATAATTCGACGTTCCACTAAAAGCCATTATGGTTTTACCTCTTTCGTTCTGATTCGTCATGTAAAATAACAATAACATATAGCGAAAAAGCACTTTGCATTTTCACGTTTGGGACCAATGATATAGGGGTATGACGAAATCCCCAAATTCAGGCTATGAATTATTAACTATTATAAAGGTCGTACCGAACACGACTGCTGGGATTTCCTAACTAGGTAAGGATTAATAATGCAAGTATTTGACGACAACTCTCTGGCTATTGGCCGCACGCCTTTAGTTAAATTAAACCGTGTTACTTCTGGTAACGTTTACGCAAAGGTTGAGTCTCGTAACCCTAGCTTCAGCGTTAAGTGTCGTATTGGCGCCAATATGATTTGGGATGCAGAAAAACGTGGCGTGCTTACCCAAGGTAAGGAAATTGTAGAGCCTACCAGTGGTAACACAGGTATTGCCCTTGCGTTTGTTGCAGCATCACGCGGTTACAAACTAACGCTTACCATGCCTAGCAGCATGAGCTTAGAGCGCAGAAAGCTATTAAAAGCCCTTGGTGCAAGCTTAGTATTAACTGAAGCACCAAAAGGTATGAAAGGCGCAGTTGCCGCCGCACAAGAGATTGTGGCATCTGATCCTGAAAAGTACGTTTTACTTCAGCAGTTCGATAACCCTGCTAACCCTGCTATTCATGAAAATACCACAGGTCCTGAAATTTGGAATGACACCGACGGCAAAGTTGACGCATTCGTAGCAGGCGTAGGTACAGGCGGAACCATTACTGGTGTGAGCCGTTACCTTAAAAACACGCAAGGTAAAGCTATTACCTCTATTGCTGTAGAGCCTACTGACTCACCTGTTATCACCCAAGCAATGAACGGTGAAGAACTCACGCCAGGGCCACACAAGATTCAAGGTATTGGTGCAGGCTTCATTCCAGGTAACTTGGACTTAAGCTTGATTGACGAAGTTGAGCAAGTGACCAACGATGAATGTATGGAAATGGCGCACCGCTTGATGACCGAAGAAGGTATTCTTGCGGGTATTTCTTCTGGTGCAGCAGTGGTAGCAGCAAAACGTTTTGCTGAACGCCCAGAGAACAAAGACAAAATTGTTGTTGTTCTGCTAGCCAGTGGTACTGAGCGTTACCTAAGCAGCCCATTATTTGCGGGCGCATTTGGCGACCAAGAAGAAACACAGTAATCACGCTTACCAACCCGTTAAACGGTGACGAGTGTAAATAACAAAACGAGGCTTCGGTCTCGTTTTTTGTTTTTTGCTTTTTGTTTTTAAAAAGGGGCTCAAACCCTTTTATCTCAACTATCTTTAAATAAAGGCAGTTATTTTCAAGCTTCGTTTAACAGGTAAGTGAATATTATTCGAAAGGTTTAGACGTATTGACTTGCGTCTCATCGGATGAGTATCGATAATGTGGGCGATCATTTTCCTTTGACTTGTTTAGGGTTTTTATTAATGCGCTCTTTTCGTTTACGTTTTTATGCCGTTATGTTTAGCGTGCTTTGTTTAGCGGCATGTGGAGAAAAAGAAGAAGGAATGGGTCGCTACGGTATGCTAGCCGACAGTACGCCAGAATATTCGGCAGTTACGTTTCTAAAAAGTGTGTATGAAGATGATAATCTTGATGTGGCAATTAGCCTGTCGTCCGATCGATTGGCTAGAATTCTGACTAATTACCACAGTAATAGAAATGTACAGCGTCACCTATTAAATTTAAAATACGATACTGTGATTATTACCCCACAAAGTGGCAACAGTGTTGGGCGTTCTGAGTTTTCAGAAAAGGCAACGGTTACCGTATTTTTAAGTGGTATGTACGATGACGATAAAATTGAAGACTTGCGCAGTTTAGATCTTATTAAAGAAGATGGTATGTGGAAAGTTTCTCAAATTCACCCAGACCATTTCATGTAATAAAAAAGGCTGTTCGAATATATAATTCGAACAGCCTTTGGTTATTTAGCCATGGTGCTAAATGAAGCCGCTTAGCGCCCTACCGCAACACCTTCACGTCTTGGATCCGCGCCACCAATAATTTTACCCGATTTAATTTGAATACCATGTAAACCGCTGTTTAAGTCGACAACCTTTACATTATGCCCTAACGCTTTTAACGGCGCTTCAAGCTCAGCAATTGGCGTTCCCTTTTCAAGAGCCGTGTAATCATTTCGGTTAGTAATTTTAGGTAAATTAATGGCCTGCTGTATGTCTAATCCAAAATCTAACACGCCCACTAACGTTTGAGCCACGTAACTTACAATACGTGAGCCACCAGGAGAGCCTACCACCACTTCTAAGTCGCCATCCTTGTCGAATACCATCGTAGGGCTCATTGCGCTTCGTGGGCGCTTGCCTGGCTCAACACGGTTAGGGACAGGGAAACGATTTTGCGTAGGCGAAAACGAAAAGTCGGTCAATTGGTTATTTAGCAAGAAGCCACCCACCATCAAACCCGAACCGAACATAAACTCGATACTTGTGGTCATCGATACCGCATTGCCTTCTTTATCAACAATAGAGAAATGCGAGGTATTAGGCTGTTCCATGTTGCTGCCAAGGCTAATATTGGCATCGCCGTAAGGGTTACCAGCACGTACACGTCGCCACTTCTTATCTGGCGCAATACCTTCAGCGCGGCGATTCAAATACGCAGTGTTAATCATGGCGGCAAACGGAAGGTTGGTAAAATCACTATCCGCTATGTATTTTTCTCTGTCAGCGTAGGCCAGCGCGCTTGATTGAGTGAAAACGTTTGCGAATTCTACCGAGTCAGGCGTGAGGGTAGAAAAATCCTGCCCTTCTAACATTTTTAGAATTTGATACACGTTAATACCACCGGAACTTGGCGGTGCCATGCCACAAATCTGTTTATCACGATACAAGCCACATACCGGCTCACGTCGAATAGGCTCGTAAGCGGCTAAGTCCTCAGTCGTCATTTGACCTGGGTTAATTGACGCAGAATTTACCGTTTTAACAATCTTTTCTGCTAACTCGCCTTTATACAAATAATCAGTGCCGTTTTCGGCAAGACCTTTTAAGGTTTTAGCCAATTGCTTATTTTTACGTATCGCGCCTTCTTTTAACGGAAGCCCCGCAGGAAAGAAGTAGGTAGAACTGGTTGGAAACGTTTTTAAACCTGGGTGGTAGTCAAGCGCAATAAGCTTAGCCAGCCGCGGCGACACGCGAAACCCTTCGGTCGCCGTTTTAATCGTATCGTCAAACAATGTGTTCCATGGCAAGGTGCCGAATTCACTTTGTGCAGTTTCCAGCGCTTTAATCGCGCCAGGTACGCCTACTGATTTTCCGCCTACTACGGCATCAAGCCATCGCATAGGCTTATTGCCTTCAATAAACCAATGCGAGTTTACGGCCGCAGGGGCGGTTTCTCTGCCGTCGAAGGTGTGCAGCACTTTGTTTTTATTGTCCCAATACAATATAAACCCGCCACCACCAATGCCTGAGGACTGTGGTTCAACCAGCGATAACATAGATTGCACGGCAACCGCTGCATCAATGGCGCTTCCCCCTTTGGCCAATATGTTTTTGCCTGCCCAGGAGGCGTATGGGTTAGCCGCTACCACCATGTAATCATTCGCAGCAAAGGCTTGTTTATCTACATACCCCGTGGCGGCCTCTGGCTCCCCTACTTCTCTTACTTGCTGTGCATTTGCAGACACCAACAGGCAGCTTGAAACTGCAATGGCTAAAAACGATGAACTAAACCATGAACCACGTTTCAAAATATGACTTCCTCTTTATTTAAATTTCTCCGGATTGATCGGACGTTTTGACAAAAACGCATCAAACGCTTCACGGGCGGCCTCTGAATCCATAGCTTGACCAAACACATCGAATTCGATATCCATATAGTGATGGGTAGATTCCACATCATTCTTTAATAGTGATTTGGTTTGCATCAATGCAAATGAGGGCTTTGCCACCAACTTTTTACATACCGATGTCACTTTCTCGGTTAACTCCTCGGCTGAATAGCTACCGGTAATCAACCCAAACTGACAGGCATCTTCTGTGCCAAATGGTTCGCCTAACATCAGCCACTCGCTGGCTTTTACATGCCCTGCCATTTTCGGAAGAAGATAACTTGAAGCAAATTCAGGAACAAGACCTAAGTTGATGAATGGTAGAACAAATCGGGTGTTTGTCTCAGCATAGATAAAATCGCAGTGTAAAAGCATCGTCGTGCCTATACCCACAGCCATGCCATGAACCTGCGCTACTACCGGCACTTTACAGTTTATTAGCCCACGCATAAATGCCGCAGACTCATTCACGTCATCCCCTTCTTTACGCCCTGCAAAATCACTAATATCGTTGCCTGAAGTAAAACAGTCGCCTTCACCACGGAACAGCACAGTCTTAATGCTATCGTCATTTTCAATACTGAATAATGCGTCAGCCATGCTCTGATACATTTCTCGGGTTAAGGCGTTTTTCTTCTCTGGGCGATTAATGGTGATCGTTAAGATCCCGTTTTTCTTTTCACTTAAAATTAGAGACATTTGTCACCTCATTACGTTTTTATGATTGTTATATAGGCGGAAGCCGACGAAAAAAGCATTTTTACCGATAACGCTTTCCACCCTACTGGCAATTTTATGTATCATACCCAGCACACACGGATTACTAAAATAAATAACAATGATGATGTCACTACCGGTCTCACCTAAGTATAGCGTAGGCCCACTTATTTTAGCGCTTTGCGCTATCGTCGCTTTTTTCTTAGAGCCGCTCTCTGGTGAGTGGTTAGCTTACGATCGTTTCGCCATTCAAGGGTTGGAAACCTGGCGTTTATTATCTGGCAATATTGTGCACACCAATGGGTATCACTTGCTGCTGAATTTATCAGGCCTTACCTTACTGTGGGCGTTACACGGCGAACATTACCGAATAGGTCGTTTTTTAAAAGTATTTGTATGGTGCAGCTTAGGCACAAGTGCTGGCCTTTATCTGTTTTCTGAAGATCTTATTTGGTATGCGGGGTTATCTGGTGCGCTACACGGTATATTCGTATGGGGCGCATTAATGGATATTATGAATAAGATGCGCTCGGGTTGGATTTTACTGGGCGGTGTTGCGCTTAAAGTGATTTATGAACAAATATCAGGCAGTAGTGCTCAGGTTGCTGCACTGATTGACGCCAAAGTTGCCATCGATTCGCACTTATTCGGTGCGCTAAGTGGATTAATCATCTTCACACTTATGTGGCTAACCGCTAAAAAACGGTAGTTAACGAGTGAAATAGCATCGGGTGTGATAATACGACTTCCTTTACTAACTACTGACTACCACCAAAACAAAAACGCCCCTTTATAGGGGCGTTTTTTTATCTTAACAGCCAGCCTTTTCTCACTACAAATTCTCTTCGAATAACTTATAGATTCGGCGGTATTCATCTAACCAAGAGCTTGGTTGAACGAAGCCATGTGGCTCTACAGGGTAAATAGCCGTTTCAAAGTCTTCCTTTTCTAGTTCAATTAACCGCTGAACTAGTCGAACCGTGTCATGGAAAAACACATTGTCATCTACCATGGGTGCATTAATTAAAAGTGGTTTCTCTAGCCCTTCTGCAAAATAAATAGGTGAACTGCGCTCATAGGCAATAGGATCGACATCCGGGGTGTTTAGGATGTTTGACGTATATCCAATGTTATAGTGCGCCCAATCAGTAACTGGGCGAAGCGCTGCACCAGCTGCAAAAAGATCCGGTGCGTTGAACATAGACATAAAGGTTAAGAACCCACCATAAGAGCCCCCATACGTGCCTATTCGATTGCGATCGACATTGGCATTTTCTACCAACCAATTTACACCGTCTCGTAAATCTTGTACTTCAGGCGTCCCCATGTTGCGGTAGATAGCCGTGCGCCAGTCGCGCCCGTAACCTGCCGAGGCACGGTAGTCCATATCAAGTACCACATACCCCTGTTGCACTAGCATGCTATTGAACATGTATTCTCTGAAATACAACGACCACCCTAGGTGGGCATTCTGCAAATAACCGGCACCGTGATTAAAGATTACTGCCTTAAGCGGTTTATCTGCTTGATAGTCTTTAGGTAAGTATACGCGGGCATAAATAGGCGCATCGGTGTGACTAGATGGAATGGCCACCACGTTGGGCACTGCCCACGGCATAGCGGTGAACGCGTCGCTTACCGTATCGGTAATTTTTATAGCCGCTTCTTTGCTATTTACCGCTTTAACATAAAGCTCAGGAGGGCGAGACACTTTGCCATGACTTAACACTAATGTGGCGTTATCTGGACTGAGTTCATACTCTGTTAAACCGTTGAGGTCGGTTAGCGCTTCTATTTCACCGCCGGTAGCCTTCACGCGGTATACTTCAACGATACCAGGATGTTTACTGTTCGCGGTAAAGTACATCCACATGTCATCGCTAGACAACGTTGGGTTGTCGGTAATGAACGTACCTTGAGTTAAGGCTTTAGGCGCTTGCCCTGGTTCTTGCGTATAAAGATGTGCATACCCTGAATGTTCAGACTGATAATACAAGGTTTCGCTGTTATTAAACCAACCGAAGCTGTTAAAACGATAATTTACCCACGCATCATCATGTAGGCGATGTTGGTTAACTAAACGCTGATTGTCTAAGTCTACCGTAGCAATCCAGCGATCTTTGTTGTCCCAAGCCTCTACCATTACCGCAACTTGCTCACCGTCTTTATGCCAACTTATAGACGGTTTTTGCCAGTTCCAGCTAGACAGCAAAGTAATAGGTCTTGGTAAGCGATTAACATCATAACTTTCACCCTTAGCTTTTGCATTTTCAGCCTTTACATCGGCTAATACATCATCGTTATAGCCCGGTAAGCTAAAATAATTTAATAGAGACTTTTCGCCACTTGCTAAGTCTAAAAGCCAAAGCTGATGATTAATCGGTTCAGCGTCAGCTACTTTTCTACGTACAGGCTTGCTCGCTATGCGGCTATCTTCCTGAATGTAGTGCGGCATAATGTCACTATCGTCTCGGGAAGGTGTATCTGGCGTGGTCGCCACAATCGCAAAATTCCCTTTCGGAGATACACTCACGCCCACTAGCTTATGGGTTTTATCAAAATAAAATGCATCAGGGGCAATACTGGTGTTATTTGCCGCAAGCGTATCTTGCGCATTTGCTTTCGCTTCACGATCTTTACGCTTTTTAGCAATATACTGAATTAATGATTGTTGCTGCTCGGCAATATAATCTTTTGGCGCGGCGACTGGTTCTGGTTCATCGCTGAATGCCCAACTTACCAATTCTTCTCTGCTGCCGTTCGTTAGGTCTATGGCAATGGCGCTGTTGCCACTTAATGCCATTAAACGCCCATCAGTCATAAAAGATAGCGATGAGAGAAAGCTACCACCACGGGTAAGTTGCACAACGTCATCATTAGCAAATTGCACATATACGCTGTCTTTAAACCGGTAGGCAATGACGCCGTCTTCGCGCTCTACCCGCTCATCGTATTTATATTGGTGTAATTGAGATAATGGAGCTTTTACACTTTTATCTGCCGCATTAAGACTCGCGAAATAAACATCTTCTAGCTTGCTGTTAGGTTGTTCTCTTTCGTAAACAATGTGGCTACCATCAATTGACCACCCCATATTGGTCGGCGCTCGGCCCAACCATTGTGGGTCTGCCATAATTTGTTTTAAGGTAATCTCACCGTTTTCTGAATACTGTACAGGGCCCTGCTCAATGTCGGGAGTGTAGGAAGCAATTGGCTCATTACGGATACTTTTAGGTGCCCTAGATGAAAGGGTGTCACTTTGGGCGGAGCTTGTTTTAGCGTTTGATTGAGTGTTTGAATCTGTATTGGCGCACCCACCAAGGAGAAGCGTAATACTTGTTGCTAAAACAAGGGAGGAAAATTTCTGCATAATAACGACTTTATTTTTTAGTTATGCCCACATTATACCCAGAGAATCGAGCGATTGACTATTAGGCTGTAAACCCTAAGTGGAAATTACTCAATTCGACAAATCCCTAATATATAAACCACTGATAAAAATCTCTTAATAAAAAGCCGCGCATAAAATGGCAAGACGCATAAAAAAGCCCCGCATAATATGCGGGGCAATCAAGCACACTCAACTTGGAACACACTTTAGCTCAAACGCACTCATTGCGTTTTGCTAACTGCATAGATTTAGTCAGCGACTTTTTGGGTTAGTTCAATTATTTTACCCTTCGCATTAGCGATACTTTCATTAGCACTGTCTTCACCCATACTAAGTCCTTCTGCATAAACAAATTTCACGTCAGTAATACCGATGAAATTTAAAAAGTGAGTTAAGTATGGTGTTTGTGTATCGTAATCACCGCCTTCGTAAACGCCGCCTCGACTAGCAAATACCTTCGCTTGCTTGCCTTCAAGCAAACCTACCGGCCCAGTTTCAGTATATTTAAAGGTAATACCCGCCCGTGCAATACGGTCGAAATAGGCTTTAAGTGAAGAAGGAATACCGAAGTTGTACATAGGAACTGCTAGCACAATTTCATCTGCCGCTTGAAGTTGTGCAACGAGGTCATCGGAAACCGCAGCTAAACGCTTTTGTGAAGAAGTACGCTCGCTAGCGTCTGTCATCCACGCTTGCATTTCTTCACCGGTTAGATGTGCCAACGCTAGTTCTGCTACATCAACTTTTGTAACCGATGTTTCGCTGCCCTCACGTGACTGAAGATAATAGTCAGCGAGCTCGGTTGATTTACTGTTTTCGCCATTAAGGCTTGAATACACAACAAGAATAGACGTCATTACATTTCTCCTATTAATTTAGTGTGTAAATAATAAAAGACTGTAAATCGAATATATATTAGGAAAATACCCACCTATCGTTCGAATTTAATTGATGAATGACCCGTGTTATAGAATTCATTAGCGTAATATGACTAACAGGAATACGGAACGGTAAATTAGACATTGCATGGTTGGAGGGATTTAAATGGAAAGAAAGGGCAAGAAGCTGATCCTCTCACTGCTAACCCAGAATCAATCGAGTTTGCCACAACACAACTAAGAGAATTAATGCGATGAAAAGGATCTAGCTACTTCTTGCAGAATTGATAATAACACCACTTTTTGTTCGTTACTGCTCCGATGACGAACAAAAAGTGAAATTGACGTTAAATCAATGAAACAGAGAATTTATTCTGCTGCATATTTGCGGTCGAAGGCATTCGTAAAATCATTAATAAGATCGTCGGTATCTTCAATACCTACCGATATTCTTATCATGGTATCTGAAACACCCATAGCTTCCCGCTCTTCTGCTGTATTTTCAAAGTAAATCGTTGGAGCAACAGGCAACGCCAGCGTACGGTTATCACCTAAGTGCGTAGCGCAAATTACCAACTCTAGGGCATTTAAGAATTGAACTGGGTCAATATCATCAACAAGGGTAAAGCTAAGAATAGCGCCATAGCCTCTTTTTAACTGCTCTCGCGCCATAAAGTGCTGCGGGTGGCTAGCCAGCCCAGGATAAAATACGTGTTTTACTTTGGGGTGGTTATCTAAAAACATAGCGAGCTTTTGTGAATTCTCACATGCTCGAGCTAAGCGCAAGCTTAACGTTTCCATACCTAACGCAATGGCGGTTGCAGACTGAGGGGCCAGTGTGGCGCCTAAATCGCGTAACCCTTTTTTCTTAATTTGTGTTAAACCCCATTGGGCTTCATCGGCAACTTGGTAAGCACTTTTAATGTTTCCAAAGCCTTTCCAATTGAACAGGCCGGTATCAATAACAGCACCGCCCAACACATTACCATGACCAGAAATGTATTTGGTCAGTGAGCAAAATATTAACGAGGCTTTTAGTTCTTTGGCGTAAAAAAGCGGTGGCGGTGTCATGGTGTTATCAACCATAAACAAAATATTACGCTCTTCGCAGTACTGACCGATAGCACGTAGGTCGGTAACTTGGGTTACCGGGTTGGCTACCGTTTCAGTATAGACCCCTTTCGTGTTAGGTAAATAAGCTTCTTTAACGTTTTGGATATCCGTTACATCAGCAAAGGTAATCTGAACACCATAATCGGCAAGCGTATCGAAGAAGCTTCGCGTATTCCCAAACAGATATTGGCTAACGATAAGGTGATCGCCAGCTTTTAAAAGCGAAAACAAGGTACTGCTAATGGCAGACATCCCTGTTGAGAAGCATAAAGCCCCTAAGCCGCCCTCAAGGTCGTTAAGCATATTTTGCAATGCGGCAACCGACGGAGATGATGAGCGCGAATATACGTGGGCTGCACGTTTGCCCTGAAAAGCATCAATGATACCTTGGGCATCAGAAAATTCGAAAAGTACAGAATTAGAAGTGCTGGTATGCACGCCGCCATGCTCTGGGGTATTGAGCAAACGATCTGCGTGAACCTGCCGGGTTGTAAATCCCTGTTTTGACACGGGTGAACGCTCCGTTACGTTAGCTGGTTATACAGTTTTTTGGATAATGGGCGCAAACGTTAGCATAAAACGCATAAATAGTTTGCATTTGTTCTTCAATATCGTCGATTTGGTCAATAATTGGGCCAAGTACAACGGTTTTCTTGGCGTAATCAAGCCCTAGCAGCTGAATGGGAATATTGGCCTCTTTAGCAATGTACATAAAACCGGTTTTCCAAGGAAATACGCCTTTTCGTGTCCCTTCTGGTGCCAAGGCCAATACTACTTCTTCGCTGTCTTGTATCTGACGTACGATATTATTCACCACCCCATGTGCTTTACTTCGCTCTATGGGTATGCCGCCAAGTTTCCTCACAATATAGCCTAAAGGGGGTGTAAAAATGGTGTGTTTGCCAAAAAAGTTAACCTTAATTCTTAACGCAAACACCACCAGTATGCCTATAAAGAAATCCCAGTTCGACGTATGTGGAGCAACAGCCAATATCACTTTTTTATCGTTGATGAGCTCGCCTTCCACTCGCCACCCCCGTTTAGTTAAAATAAAACTGCCGCAAGCACTTAGCCAGTGTGGCCATTTGCGTGGTAACTTATTGCCCACTAACTGATGATGAATCGTTTTTTTCATTCTTGTTATTCTCTTACTACGTTTTAGCGGGTAAGCATAAAAAAGTTAGCGGCAATCCACCACCTTTACATGATATTGAATGCGGTTACCGTGTTCATTATTCACAACAGTCAGCGAGTAAAGTTGTATATGTGCATATTGTTTATTGCAGTAGACCAAAGTCAGGAATTCCCTTTGGTTATTGCGGCAAATAGAGATGAATTTCACGCTAGACCCACTGCTGTGTCTGGGTTTTGGAATAATCACCCACATGTGCTTGCAGGCCATGATTTACAGGCTCACGGCACTTGGATGGGAGTTACGCGTAACGGAAAAGTGGCCGCCTTAACCAATATTAGAGCTCCTGAGACGATAAAAACCGATGCTATTTCTCGCGGCGGCTTAGTGGCAGATTGGCTTATTGATGAAGCAATGAAACAGCCCACCTACCTTAACGTATTACGTGCAAACCGGCACAAGTATAATGGCTATAATTTGGTTTATGGTGATGTAAAATCACTCGCGGTGTACAACAACTTCGAAGACACCCACGCTACGTTAACCCAAGGTGTTTACGGTTTATCCAACGCTAACTTAACGACACCTTGGCCGAAAGTCACCAAAGGAATAGCGTCGTTAACCGATTACGTGAGCCAAAATAATCAGCTTGATACTGAGGCACTTTTCGCCATTTTAAAAGACGAAGACAAAGCATCTGATCATACGCTGCCTAACACAGGCATTGGGTATGAATGGGAAAAACGTCTGTCGTCTATTTTTATCCAATCACCAGAATATGGTACTCGTACTTCTACTCTGCTTCTTGTAAATAGCCACCAACAAATACATTGGTATGAACGTACTTTTAATACGCGCGGTGACGTAGTGGGCAACCAACATTTTATTATCGGTTAAGTCGTGTTCTGCCTAGCACTACACACATAGGCGCAAGTGACATGCATCTGATGAGTATTAACTGACACGTAATTTTGTGATGTGTATTTCGTTTTACACCACAAATACCAATTTAATGACATATTTTCTACTATAAAGGGTCGTTTTTTCTACCATCGGTGGCATAATGCGTGCCTGCTATTTTTTGCATTGCAACGAGGAAATATCGTGTTTGAAGTATTACCCCATCTCGCCCCAGACCCAATACTTGGTTTGTCAGCTGCTTATCGTGAAGATTTAAATTCTCATAAAATCGACTTAGGTGTCGGTGTTTATAAAGATGAGCAAGGTAATACCCCTATTCTTACTAGCGTAGCGAAAGCGCAACAACTGTTGTTAGAACGTGAAACCAGCAAAACCTATATTACGCCACAAGGTAATCAGGGTTACATCGACAACATGCTTACTTTGCTTTTAGGCAAGAGCAGCCCTGTATTACTTGCTGACCGTGTTGCCGTGGTTCAAGCGCCAGGTGGTTGTGGTGCACTTCGCATTCTTTCAGAATTACTGGTTCGTTGTAACGAGAACGCTAAAGTATGGGTAAGCGACCCAACATGGGCTAATCATATCCCGTTAATTGGTTCTGCTGGTCTTAAAATTGAAACCTACCCGTACTTCGATAAAGCGTCTGCTAGCATTCGCTTCGATGCCATGATGGATACCCTTCGCGGTGCAGCGAAAGGCGATATCGTGTTACTTCACGGTTGCTGCCACAACCCAACGGGTGCAGATTTAACGAATGCACAGTGGGACGAAGTACTAGCGGTTGCTAAAGAGCGTGAGTTCCTACCTTTCATTGATGTGGCTTACTTAGGTTTCGGTGAAGGCTTAGATGAAGATGCGTATGGCCTTCGTCTTTTGGTTGAAAACCTACCAGAAGTGATTGTTGCGGCATCTTGCTCTAAAAACTTCGGTTTATACCGTGAGCGTGTTGGTCTTGCTGCCATCATTACTGCTGATACCAGCACACGCAAAATTGCTCAAGGCCAAATTCAATCTATTGCTCGTGGTATTTACTCTATGCCACCTAGCTACGGCGGTGCGTTGGTTGATATTATCTTGTCTGACGAAGCGCTTAATCAAGAATGGGTTAATGAAGTAGATGAAATGCGTAACCGTATGAAAACGCTACGTGCCATGCTGGTTAAGAACTTGCACGACAATGGTTCGCCAAAAGACTTCAGCTTTGTTAACGATCAAAAAGGCATGTTCTCGTTCTTGTGTATTACACCTGAGCAAGTGCGTGAAGTTCGTGAAAAACACAGTGTTTACTTTGTTGACTCTAGCCGCGTAAACATTGCGGGTATTAATAACGAAAACGTTGAAGCGTTAGCGAAAGCCTTAGTATCTGTGCTCTAGTTTTAAGAGCTTTGATATTTAAGTGCGCTAAGCTTTAAATAAGCTAAGTTTTAAAAGATAGGCTTTTCGGTTAAATAATAAAAATTAAAAAGGGCTACGTGATGAAAACGTAGCCCTTTTTTTGTTTGAGCGAGTCACTCAAATTATCTCAGTTGAGATAAAGATCAAACCCCTCGCGTTAGCGTGTGCCCGCGGTAATCATTCTATCTAACGCATTGGCGAAATTCTGTTTATCTCGCTGAGAAAACGCTTTAGGGCCACCCGTGTGTTCACCGCTTGAACGCATGGTATCCATAAAGTCTCGCATAGTAAGCGCGGCACGGATGGATGATTTGTCGTATTCATCGCCCCGGTTGTTCATGGCTTTGGCGTTCTTGGCCAGAATATCGGCAGCCAAAGGAATGTCTCCGGTAATCACTAAATCACCGGCTTCTATCTTTTCAACAATATAATCATCTGCGGCATCAAAGCCAGAAGGCACGATAGTTAACGTAATATGTTTATCTGGTGGAACAGACATAGAATGATTAGCAACTAAAGACAAAGGCAGACCGGTACGTCGGGCTGCCTTAAAAAGTATGTCTTTAATCACACTGGGACACGCATCTGCGTCAACCCATATATGCATGGTAAAATCTCGTTAGCGTTTTTTACGCTAGCATACCACCATCAACCACCACTGTCGTGCCTGTGGTGTAGCTAGATGCGTCAGACACTAAGTACAATACCGTACCTGCCATTTCATCCGGATCGGCAACACGGCCTAGTGGGATCACTTTAAGCGCGTGCTTCAAAATTTGATCATTTGAAGTTAGTGCTGAGGCAAACTTAGTATCAGTTAAGCCAGGTAATAACGCATTAACGCGAATATTTAAGCTTCCACATTCTTTTGCGAATGATTTCGTCATGCTAATAACGGCTGCTTTCGTAATAGAGTAAATACCCTGCATGTCACCAGGTGTTACACCGTTCACTGAAGCCGTGTTAAGAATGACGCCACCGCCCTGCTCTTTCATCATTTTGCCCGCTTCAATCGACATAAAGAAGTAGCCACGAATGTTCACGTCTACTGTTTTGTCGTAAGCGCCTAAATCTGTATCTAGGATATGACCAAAGTACGGGTTAGCTGCCGCATTGTTCACGAGTATATCTAGCTTACCGAATTCGCTTTTAATTTCGGCAAAAGCAGCGGTAATTTGCTCCATATCGCCAACATGACATGCAAGCGCTGTTGCTTTACCACCTGCATCACGAATTGAAGAGGCTACTGCTTCACAGCCATCAATTTTACGGCTAGACACAATAACATGTGCGCCATATTGCGCTAACAAACGTGCGATTGATTCACCAATACCTCGGCTAGCACCTGTTACTAAAGCAACCTTGCCAGTTAAATCGAATAAATTTTTCATAATAGTTTTCCCTTTTTTAAAATCTGTCGCGCTTTCATCAAACGCAATAACTTTTATCAAACTCAAGAAATTGGGTGATTAGGCCAACATGCCGCCATCAAGTACAACCGATTGTCCTGTCATGAATGAAGACTCGTCACTACACAACCATGCTATCGCATTCGCTATTTCTTCAGGTTTGCCTAAACGCTTCATGGGGTTTGCTCCCACCATGGCTTTTTGTCCACGTTCGTCTAATTTAGACAACACGCCCTGTACCATTGGCGTGTCAACAAAGCTTGGGCACACCGCATTAATGCGAATATTCGCACGGGCATATTCCACCGCTGCCGATTTAGTTAAGCCAATAACTCCGTGTTTAGATGCACTGTAGGCACTGATCATAGGCGCGGAGCGTAAGCCCGCTACCGACGCAATGTTAATAATATGACCACCACCATTTACGGTCATATGTTTAAGCGCATTTTTCATGCAATACCACACGCCCGCTAGATTCACCTGAATGTTCTTCATGAACATAGCATCGTCTACTTCAGTAAGGGGCGCTGGGAAATGGTCTATACCCGCATTATTGATGATTACGTCTAGCTTGGCTTGCTGTGAAAACGCCACTTCAAACATGGCATTCACTTGTGCAGGCTCAGTAACATCTACTTTTACCGCATAGGCATTACCGCCCGCTTCTTTGAGCTGATGCACTAAGGCTTCTGCTGCATCCATATTCAAATCGGCAACACCGACCAATGCCCCGCGCTCACATAAGGTTTTGGCCGAGGCTGCGCCAATACCTGAGCCGCCCCCTGTGATAAGGATATGTTTCCCTTCTACGTTTGATGCCACCATTTTATTGCCCCGCCTTAATATTTTTTGCAATGTGCCATTGTTGGTATGTCATTGTTATGCCCTTGAAGCCGTTATTAGAAATAACTGGCTTTCACATTTTCACAGGTTGGTTCTTGTGACGTAATGACTTCTATATCACGTTTCACTAGCGGTAATTCCCAATTGAGGAAGTATTCAGCAGCTGCCACTTTTCCTTCGTAGAAATCGCCGTCTTGACCACTTGCGCCATTAGCCAATGCTTGCTCGGCAACATTCGCTTGGCGTAACCAAATCCAACTCACTACGCAGGCAGAAAAGATATTCAAAAAGCAGCTTGCGTTAGTCAGTAACACGGCTTGTTTATCTGAACGTAAGTCACCCGCCGCTTGTTGAATGAGCCCGCCAAGTTGGTCAAGGTAAGGTTTAAGTTTTGCCGCTAGCGCTTGAGCTCGTGGTGTTGTAGCCGCTTTCATGTCGCCAGAAACACGAGCCATTAATACTTGGAGCCCTTTGCCTTCGCTTTGCCATAATTTACGACCTAGTAAATCCAAGGCTTGAATACCATTTGTTCCTTCGTGAATAGGGTTCAAACGGTTATCCCGCCAGCACTGTTCTACGGGGTATTCTCGGGTATAACCAGCGCCGCCAAGAATTTGAATGGCTAAGTCGTTAGCTTTAGGGCCAAATTCAGAAGGCCACGCTTTAAATACTGGGGTAAGTAGCTCGAGTAGCTGGGAAATTTCGGTGCGTTTTGCGGTGTCTTCTTCCGTCTCCAACGCATCAATTAAGGTGCTGCCATATAAACACAGTGCCATGCCACCTTCACAATAGGACTTTTGCGCTAACAACATGCGACGCACATCACCATGGTTAATAATTGGTGTTGCCTCATCTTCTGGAGCTAGTTTCGGCGCAGCACGCCCTTGGGTACGATCTTTTGCATACTCAAGTGAATAGCGATAGCCACGATAACCAATCATGGCAGCGCCGTAACCTACACCAATGCGCGCTTCATTCATCATCATGAACATGTAACGCAAGCCTTGGTGTGGTTCACCCACGAGATAACCATGACAGTCACCGTTCTCACCAAACGTAAGTGCAGTAGAGGTCGTACCACGATAACCCATTTTATGAATAAGCCCAGCCAGAGTGACGTCGTTACGGGGGCCAGGGTTACCGTTTTCATCTAGACGGTATTTAGGAACAACAAATAATGAAATACCTTTTACGCCCGCAGGGCCGCCAGGAATTTTCGCTAATACCAAATGAACAATGTTGTCTGATAATTCGTGTTCGCCTGCAGAGATATAAAGCTTACTGCCCTTCACGCGATACGTGCCATCTTCGTGAAGCGTTGCCGATGTGCGAATATCTGCCAAGCCAGAGCCCGCATGAGGCTCAGTTAATGCCATAGTGCCGGTAAAGTCACCTGTTAGCATTTTAGGTAAAAAAGCTTGCTTGGTTTCTTCATTGGCAAAATGTTTCACCACATTTGCCGCCGCAGCAGTAAGAAAAGGATACGCTGTAGTGGAAGGATTTGCCGCTAAGAAGTAACCCGCACACGCATTCATAATGGTAACGGGTAATTGCATTCCGCCATCTTCATAATCGAAGTGACCTGCAATAAAGCCTGACTCCCTATAAGTATCAAAGGCTTTTTTAACCTCATCTATCATGGTGACTTTTTTGCCATCAAAAGTAGGCTCATCTTTATCAGCGATAGCGTTGTGAGGAAGAAACAGCTCTTCAGCCATTTTTTCTGCCATATCAATAACGGCATTAAACGTTTCAACGTTATGTTCTTCAAAACGGGGTTTTTCACACAAAGACTGTGTATTTAATACTTCATAGAGTTGGAATTGCATTTCCCGACGGGGAATAAGTTGGTCAGCCATAATAAAGTCCTTGAGCAAATTGTTAATGCATTGTGTCATATTCGTTATCATGCCATTATTGTCATTTATGACACAATCATGGCCATTTACGCCAACAATCACCGTTAGTTATCGTATTTAATAAACTGTATTATTTTTATGAATAAACCACCGTTCGTCGTGACCGTATTAGGATTTGATCAAGCTTTGGCTTCTGCCATCACTGGCGCACTCGATGTCTTCGCATTTGCAGGCATCAGTTGGCAGCGCATTCATAACCAACCCACCACCCCTAAATTTAAAGTTCAGCTGGCGAGTTTTCACGGCAAACCTTTTCACTGTACTAACCAGTTACTGCTAACCCCTAACATTGCTATTGAAGATGTGACAGACACTCATATTTTGCTGATCCCCACGATTGGCGGCGATATCGATACGGTTTTACAAGAAAACGCGAATCAACTTGTACATATTAAACGGCTGCAAAAACAAGGGGCGGATATTGCAGGTAACTGCACCGGGACTTTTTTGTTAGCAGAGTCAGGGTTACTTGATAATAAAGTTGCCACTACCCATTGGGGCTATGCTGATAAATTTCGCTCTCATTATCCCAATGTTAATTTGCAGTCTGAAAAGATGGTAACTGAACAAGATGCTATTTTTTGTGCAGGTGGCGGTATGGCGTGGATAGATTTGGCTATTTTGCTTATAGAACGTTATTGCGGTCATCAAGTGGCCAGTGATACTGCCAAGTCTCATGTACTCGATTTTTCCAGGCCGAATCAAACCGTGTATGCAAGCAGTCGCCAGCATAAATTTCACCAAGATAAAGATGTGTTAGCAGTGCAAAATTACTTGGAAGAACATTTTACAAAACGGCTCACGCTGAAACATGTTGCCCACGAACATAATATGACTGAGCGCACATTAATAAGGCGTTTCAAGCAAGCCTGTGCAATAACGCCTATTCAATATTTACAAGGTTTACGGTTAGAACAAGCACGAAAAATTTTAGAAACATCTATGTCTCCTCTTGAATCCATTGTGAATAGTGTGGGTTACGAGGACCTCAGTTCTTTCACTCGGCTTTTCAAAAAATATACCGGTTTATCGCCCTCACAATATCGCGCCAAGTTCATAAGAAAATAAATATTTACAACAATGATAAGTTTTTATTACCTAGTTTGTGTAAAATGCTACGCCGCGTACAGACCGCTTTTTCTGTACCGAAAAACACTACAAAAGTATAATTCAAAACTCTTGGTGGACACATGAGAACACATAAACTAGCCTCTTTGGCGCTTGCAGTTAGTGCAGCGTTCAGTACTTCAATCCTTGCTCAAGAAGCAGAAACAATACAAAAAAAAGAAACGGCTCTTGAACAAATTACCGTAACAGCGCAAAAACGTACCCAGTCAATTCAGGAAGTACCTATTTCTGTCGCGACGCTTAGTGGTGAAAAATTTGAAAGCTTGTTTTCAGGTGGTGAAGATATTCTTGCATTGGCCGTTCGCGTGCCTGGCCTTTACGCTGAGTCGTCAAACGGTCGCGTAGCGCCACGTTTCTATATTCGTGGCCTAGGTAACACCGACTTCGATTTAGCCGCCTCTCAACCAGTTTCTATTATCATGGACGAAGTGGTAATGGAAAATGTGGTACTAAAAAGCTTCCCACTTTTTGATGTGCAACAAGTTGAAGTATTACGTGGCCCACAAGGCACCTTATTTGGCCGTAACACTACAGCAGGTATCATTAAGTTCGATACAGTAAAACCTACACAAGATTTAGAAGGTTACGCTAAAGCCGGTTTTGGTTCTTATGGCACAATGAATTTTGAAGGTGCTATTAGTGGCGGTTTAACTGATGAGCTATCAGCACGCTTGTCTGTACTTTCACAAGAGCGTGATGATTACATCGACAATGCTTTTACCGGTGAAAACGATGCGATTGGCGGCTTTGACGAAAAAGCTTATCGCTTACAGCTTCTTTGGGAACCCTCTGACGATTTCTCAGCTTTATTAAATGTTCACGGCAGAGAATTAGATGGCACAGCGTCAATTTTCCGCGCTAACATTTTTGATGTTGGCAGCAATAACCTAAACGCAAATTACGACCGCGATACCATTTATTATGATGGTGACATCGACGGCAACGGTGCTGACAATAACCCTCAAGAATATGACGGTTTCGGCGCATCACTAAAGCTTGAATACGATATGGATGATGTGACCTTCACATCAATCTCAGCCATGGAAACCGCTGAAGGTTCAAGCCTTGGTGACATTGATGGCGGTTTCAACAATGCTGATGGCACATCTGGCCCTGGCGTTATTCCATTCTCTGCTGTTACTCAAGATAATCTAGACGACCTTGAGCAATATACGCAGGAATTCCGCTTATCAAGCAACACCACTGATGCAATGAACTGGCAACTAGGCGCCTTCTATTACGACGCGTCTTTCAACGTGACCAGTATTGACGGTTTCTTTGGTGCAACCACTGTTTTCCATGAAAACAGAACATGGGCGGTATTTGGTCAAACGTCTTACCAAGTGAATGAGAAACTAAATATTACTGGTGGCCTTCGTTATACTCATGACGAGAAATCATTGATTGTTGGCGATCAAAACGTAGATGGCTTTGCCGTCGTTATTGGCGCTGCAAGCGTACAAGATTACGAGCCAATTAACGTTGATGATGGGCAAACCAGTTTCGAACTTAGCGCTAATTACCGTATAACAGACGATATGTCTGCTTACGCTCGCTACTCAAATGGTTTCCGTGCTCAAACTATTCAAGGTCGTGATGTTGCATTTGAAAGCTCACCATCTGTGGCTGACGCTGAAACGATTAACTCTTATGAAGTTGGTTTTAAATCTGATTTGCTAGATGGAACACTTCGTCTTAACGGTGCAGCGTTCTACTACACGGTTGACGATATGCAATTGTCAGCCATTGGTGGTGGTAACAACTTTACTGCACTCGTTAATGCAGATGAAGGCGAAGCCTACGGTTTTGAAATTGATTCTCAGTGGTTAGCGACTGATGAACTAACCTTTACTGCTGGCTACAGCTACAACCACACAGAAATTAAAGATGACACATTAACGATTGGCGGTTGTGGTTCTTGTACTGTTACCGACCCAGTAGCAGATGATGGCAACTACATTGTGAACGGTAACCCGTTCCCACAAGCACCAGAGTCAATCTTTAACTTTACCGCACGCTACACTGTACCTATGGGCGACAACGGTGAATTCTTCGTATTTACCGATTGGGCGTTCCAAGGTGAAACTAACATCTTCTTATATGAGTCTGTGGAATTTACAACTGACGACAACTTTGAAGGTGGTTTGCGTATAGGTTACGAAAACTTCGAGCATAACTACACAGTGGCATTGTTCGGCCGTAACATTACCGATGAAGATAACGTTAAAGGGGCTATCGACTTTAACAACCTTACCGGTATTATGAACGAACCACGTATCCTTGGTGTTGAAGTGAAGTACTCTTTCTACTAATCACTATTTTGATTTAGGTTGAAAGTGCAGATCTGATCTGCACTTTTATTCTTGGCTTTATCAAGTACTGCATTTAAGAGTGATAAACATAAAAAAGCGAAGGTGTCGTTTTAACGACCCTTCGCTTTTTTGTTTTCTATATTCCCTTAGCAGTTTACTCGTTCGTATTTGGTGTTGGGCATTCTTTTTAATATTTGCCATTTTCCCTAGGCCTACATACGTTTGCCTGATACTTACAACTACATTAGTGGCTAAGCCGCAAACTGCCCGGTTCGTGTCCACGCTCTGTCTTGCTGTAGCATTCCTTTCTGCAGCTTTGGTTCCTGTGGTATTCCTTGGGATGCATTTTCACGCAGATCCTTTTCTTCCAAGAGAATACGCTGCAACTTGCGGCAAACATTCACCATCCGAGACATCTTGGTAAAATAAACCTGCTCTATTAACTCCCCTTTTTCATTAAACATAAAAGTGGCTAACTTGCAGTTTTTATAGGGCAAATAAAAATGGTGGACTGTAAATCGACGAGACACAGGCGCGCCCATCACTTTTTGATACATACAAAAAGGCAACGAGTCAGCCCGCTTATCTCCACCAAATAAATGTGTTAAGCGCTGGAACTGATCTTGCCCTGGTGAAGATAATATTCCGAACTTTTCAATAAGTTGATCAACTGCTTTAACACCTGTTGTCATCGCGTTCACCTATATACTGTTTATTTATACAGTATATAGGCAATCGTACAAAATGCAAACAAAAACACCGCATTGGAGAACCAATGCGGTGTTTTTATAATCCGTCTAGCGAACTAGACGGGAGTTTTTCTATTTGTTAGCGCGTATTACTGCTGCTCGATAGATGCCGAACTAACAGACTCAGTATGCTTTCTACCTTTAAATACATTTTTAATGTCATTTAATATGAGGTACAAGGCAGGTACTAGTAGTAAGGTAATAATCGTGGCAAACAAAATACCAAAGGCCAATGAAATTGCCATAGGAATAACAATTTGGGCCTGTAGGCTTCGCTCAAATACGATTGGCATTAACCCCATAAAGGTCGTTAACGAGGTTAATATAATCGCGCGGAAACGCTGCGTACCAGCACTAATGGCTGCGCGCATCAGTGAATGGCCTTCTTGGCGTGCTCGATTAACAAAGTCCACCATAATCAAGCTGTCGTTAACCACTACACCGGATAACGCAATAATGCCACAAATCGACAGTACACTTACCGCCATGCCTAATACCAAGTGCCCAATAATCGCGCCTACCACACCAAATGGTATGACTGACATGATGATAAACGGTTGGCTGTAAGATTTAAGCGGAATAGCCAGTAGCGCGTAAATCGCAAATAAGGCAAATAATAAGCCCTGCGCCAAACTCATCATTGCATCAGCTTGTTCTTTTGCATTGCCTTGTAACTGGAAATCCACTTTAGGATAGCGAGCTAACAAATCAGGCATAACAGATTCGATAACCTCACCTGTTATTTCAGACGGATCCATCAAGGCCTTGTCTACTACGGCGGTTACCGTAACAGAGCGGCTGCCATCTACACGAATGATTGAATCGAAGCCTTCGCCTACGGTAAAGCTAGCCACTTGCTGGAAAGGTATCTCTTGGCCGTTAGGCGCACGAATACGCATATTTTCTAAGTGTTCAATAGAACTACGTTCTGCTCTTGGATAACGTACCATGACTTTTATTTCTTCATCGTCACGTTGAATACGCTGAACTTCCGCGCCGTAAAAGCCAAAGCGTACTTGCTGCCCTAGTTGTTGTAGCGTAATACCTAATGCGTCGGCTTGAGGTTTCAATGCTAATTGAATCTCTTCACTACCACCTGAGAACGTATCATTAATATCGGTTACACCGTCGTAGCCTGACAAGATACTTTTTAATTCATCACTTACGGCTCTTAAAGACGCAATATCACCAGAGCTAAATTCGAAGCTAAGATCAGCACCACCACCAGGGCCACCCGGAGCGCCAATACTGAATGTCTTAACACCTGGTATTTCAGACATTTCATCGCGCCACAGCTGATGAATTTCATAATCGGCCATGGTACGTGTTTCACCTTTGGTCAGTTCGGCAAACACCTCCCCACCCAAATCACCGTTATCAAACGCCATGGAGTGTTTAATTACGCCTTCACCTGTATCGTCACGCACCTTTTCATCCATACGCATCATGCCTTCACGTAATGCAGTAAGCACTTCGTCTCGCTGTTTTAGCGAAGAGCCTGGCTCTAGCTCAAAACTTGCAAACATGAAGTCACTAGGAATACTGGGGAAGAAAACAAATCGCACAATACCGCCGCCAAATAAACCAATGGTCAGAATTAGCATGGCTAAGAAAACGGATACCGTGGTGTAACGATTACGTATTGTCTTTTCTAAGAATGGCGCATAAACATTGTGTATAAAACGCTTAATACCTTCACTGAAAAAGTCTCTAAATTTTTGCAGCTTATTAGCCTTCGCTGGATCATAAGGCTTTAGTTTCATATGCACTAAATGTGCAGGCAAAATAAGCTTCGACTCTATTAATGAAAACACCAAACAAATGATCACCACGAGCCCAATGGTTTTCCAAATGACACCAAAAGGACCCGACACCATTAGCATGGGTGAGAATGCCGCTATGGTAGTAAGCACGCCAAAGGTGGCCGGCATAGCCACTTTCTTAACGCCTGCAATCACATTTTCGGTACTGTGGCCTTTTTGATCAATTTCGGAATAGGCCGACTCCCCCATAATGATGGCATCGTCTACTACTATTCCAAGTACAAGAATAAAGGCAAATAAACTCAGCATGTTGATAGACACACCAAGCATATCAATAGGCATAACTAACAACGTACCTAGAAAACAAACCGGCAGGCCAACGATCACCCAAAACGCGAGTTTTATTCTCAAAAATAACGACAGTACTAAGAACACCAACAAGCCACCAAAAAACATATTTTCAAGCATCATGTTCAATCTATCTGCTAGATAAAACGAACTATCTCCCCATGTGTCGGCGGAAATATGGGCTGGAAAATCATTCTTTTTCTCGTCGATATAGCCGTTAACTTGTTCTGATATTTCTAATGCATTTTGATCACCCACCGCTTGTACGCGAAGGCTAACTGCTGGTTTTCCATCGAACAATGCATATTGGTTGTTCTCAATAAAACCATCATTAATATAGGCAACATCGCCTAACGTCACCCGTGTGCCATCAGTATTGGTGACTAGCACTATCTGGGAGAAATCCCAGCCAGTGTATGCCTGCCCTTTAGTTCTAAGCAGAATATCGCCATTTTCGGTGCGAATAGACCCACCAGGTAAATCAATACTTGACTGACTTAAACGACTGACCGCATCTGCAAAGGTAAGGTTGTATTTTTGTAGGTCTACCTCAGACAATTCAACCGATATTTCGTAGTCTCTAGCCCCAACAACTTGCACGCTTGAAATACCGGGAAGGTTGGCAACGTCATCTCGAATATCTTTTGCGAACTCTTTTAATTCACGTTCACTGGCATCGCCAAATACTGAAATCCAAATAACATCTTGTTGAATTTTCTGGCGATAGATAACCGGCTTTTCTGTGTCGGCTGGAAAAAGAGGAATGGCATCAACTTGCACCTTCACTTCGTCAAGTAACGATTGAATGTCGTAATTTTCCTCAACTTGAATGCTGACCGTACCCATGCCCTCTACCGCGGTAGAGGTGACTTGTTTAATGCCCTCTAGGTTTTTAATCGACTCTTCTATCTTTAAAATTACGCCCTCTTCTACTTCTTGAGGCGCAGCGCCCAAATACGGTACGCGAACATTGATAATGTCTATTTCAAAACTAGGGAAAACTTGTTTTTGAATACTAAAGGCACCAAATAGGCCGCCAACAATTAACAACCACATCAACAAATTTGCCGCAACACTGTTGCGCGCAAACCACGCGATTAACCCTTTTTGCGTATCAATTTGGTTCATTACTTACCCCCAGAAGAAGCAGGACTTGTTTCAGTAGTATCATCTTCAACGTCTACTGATTGAGTGTCGGCCTCTTTATCGTTCTCTGCTTCTGGTGGCATGGCAGGCTCATCACCTGGCAGTCTTACTTTCATACCATTATAAGGGTTCGGAACTGCACTGGTTACTACCAGCGCGCCACTGTTTAAGCCGCCACCAATGAAAGCTTTTTCTGCCGTGGTACGCACTACGTCAACCGGTACAATTTCAATTTCGCGGTTATCGTTAACAATCAGCACTGTATTATCAAGGCGTAAAATGGAGCGAGGGATCACGGTTAAGTTTTGTTTTTGGTGAGAAACAATTTTGGCTTGAACGAATTGACCGAAGCGAAGTGGTGCGTTGTCGCCGCCATTAAATTGATAAGGGTCTTTTACTTCAACCACAGCATAAAGTACGCGACTGCCTGTATCCAAAATACCTTCAGAACGAACTAACTTACCAGTCCAGGTTCTATTTTTACCGCCTACCGTTGCGTTTAAAGTCACATCAGATTGTTGGTTAGATTGATTACCAATATCTATGAACATCAAGTCTTTATCGGTTATGGGTAAACGTACCTCGGCGGTGTCCGTTGAATAAACGGTGCTTACTGTAGCGCCTGCTGACACAAATTGACCTAAATCGATGTTTCGCTCAACCACTATGCCGTTGTATGGGGCTCTAATTTGCGTACGATCAAGATTACGCTTGGCACGCTCAAGTTTTGCTTCTGAGGCTTTAACATTCGCTTGCTCTTTGGCTAATTGAGGCTTACGCAAGCCAAGCTCAGGCGGCACAACACTGCTTACTGAACGCCATTCTTGCTCGGCGACTTTACCTCTTGCGAGCTCTTCTTGAAGCGCAGCATGCGCTTGAGCCAGTTCAGCTTCAGCCAACTTTACTTCAGTACGGTAGTCATCTTGTTCAAGGGTGATTAGCACATCCCCTTTTTGGAACATGCCCCCAACAATCAATTTATCGGACAAACTAACGACTTGCCCACTGACTTGTGCGCTAAGTGATGTTCTATTACGAGGCACTACGTTGCCCTGAGAATCAACTACGAAGCTTACAGGTTGGTAATCCATTGGTTTGGCATCAACAAGGAAGGCTTGCGTTTCGACGGGAATTTGCTCTGGAGGTTTACGTGAAGAAATCATAATTGCCGCAACAACAAACGCGACTAAAATGATGATAAGAGGTATACCGCTTTTTATCCAGATGGAGTTTTTCATTATTTTCCCTATAAAACGTAGTACTGATGCTTAGCCGATGCACCGACACTCACCTACTTGCATAAGTGAAATCTGTCTGGCGAACAATGGGTTAAAGCTATACGTGATTTATTATTTTTTTATTGGTTCTAGTGTAATGTGTTTCGACGCGAAGCGCTTGTCTTCGTTTGTTAAAAATTGTGAATTATTTAACTAATTAGTGCGCGACTCAACGTAATATAAAAAAATCCACTCAGAATTAAAATGTAAGATTGCTAAATGAGTAATAATCGTTGATTATTTAAACACCTGCACACTCGCAGGAAAAGTTGCGCTTATCGATGCAACAACGAATTTGTTACGCTAAAAGGGATGACCTGTCATGAGCCTAAAAAAGCAATACCTGAAATCTAAACCCGTTTGTAAAGTAACATTCCGCCTTTCCGCCGAAGAAGCAAAAAATGCCGATGAAGCTAGCCTTGTGGGTGACTTTACCGAATGGGACAAGCAACCTCTGTCGATGAAAAAACTGAAGAGCGGGGATTTCACGCTGACTATTAATTTAGAAACCGATCATGAGTATCAATTTCGCTATCTACTCGATGGTGATATGTGGGAAAACGATTGGGCCGCCGATGCTTATCTACCTTCTAGCATCGGAAGCGAAGATAATTCTGTAGTTCGTGTTTAACACTGCCCTCGCCTGCGGTTTTTAACCGTTACTACGAGCATTAAAAAAGGCTGCGTTTGAAGGCAGCCTTTTTTGATTTTTTAAACGCGTTTTTTATAACGTGTTTTCTAGTTCAGGTAACACATCAAATAAATCGCCAACAAGGCCATAATCCGCTACTTGGAAAATAGGCGCTTCTTCGTCTTTGTTGATAGCAACAATGACTTTCGAGTCTTTCATACCGGCAAGATGCTGAATAGCACCAGAAATACCTACAGCAATATACAGCTGCGGTGCAACGATTTTACCGGTTTGGCCTACCTGCATGTCATTTGGTACAAAGCCCGCATCAACTGCAGCACGTGATGCACCAATAGCAGCACCAAGTTTGTCAGCAATACCTTCAAGTAACTTGAAGTTTTCGCCATTTTGCATACCACGACCACCAGAGATAACCACTTCAGCAGCCGTTAGCTCAGGGCGCTCAGACTCAGTAAGCTCTTCAGAGACGAAGCTAGATTTTTCGCTTTCTTTAACCACATCTAGTGTCGTTACTTCAGCGCTTCCACCTGTTGTTGCAGCATCAAAAGAAGCGGCACGCACAGTGATCACTTTTTTGCTATCAGACGATTGTACTGTCGCAATAGCGTTACCAGCATAAATAGGTCTGATAAAGGTATCTTCGCTTTCAACACCAATGATGTCAGAAATTTGAGCAACATCTAAAAGTGCAGCTACACGAGGCATGAAGTTCTTGCCTGTTGTAGTAGCGGCCGCTAATAGGTGGCTGTAATCATCAGCAAGTGATAACACAAGATCGGCAACGTTTTCAGCAAGCTGATATTTGTAAACTGCATTGTCGATAAGCAATACTTTGCTTACGCCGTCAATTTGCGCAGCACTGTCAGCAACAGCCTGACAACCTTCACCCGCTACAAGCACATGAATGTCACCGCCCATTTTTGCTGCAGCATGAACCATTTTTGCAGTTTCTGACTTCAAGCTAGCATTGTCGTGCTCGGCATATACAAGAACTGTCATGAGATCACCTTTGCTTCATTCTTAAGTTTTTCGACCAACTCAGCAACATCCGCCACTTTCACTCCACCTTCACGTTGAGGCGGTGGCGTTACTTTGAGAACTTTAACGTTAGATTCAAGTGCCACACCGAAGTCAGCAGCTGGTTTAACATCCAGTGGCTTACGTTTCGCTTTCATAATGTTTGGCAGCGAAGCATAGCGAGGTTCGTTCAAACGTAAATCGGTAGTCACAACGGCTGGTAACGTTAAGGCAACGGTTTGTAGACCGCCATCAACTTCACGGGTAACGTTAACGCTTGTTCCGTCTACCGCTACTTCTGATGCAAAGGTGCCTTGAGGCATACCGGTTAATGCAGCAAGCATTTGCCCGGTTTGGTTATTGTCTGAATCGATACTTTGTTTACCTAACACCACCAACTGAGGCTGTTCTTCTTCAACAACTTTAGCAAGAAGCTTAGCCACTTGAAGCGAATCTAGGTTTTGGTCTGTATCAATTTGAATACCGCGGTCAGCGCCTAGTGCTAACGCAGTACGAATTTGTTCTTGGCAGCTTTTATCGCCAATAGAAACCACGACGATTTCTGTCGCTATCCCTTTCTCTTTTAGTCTTACTGCTTCTTCAACAGCAATTTCGCAAAAAGGGTTAATGGCCATTTTAGCGTTAGTAAGATCAACGCCAGAGTTATCGGCCTTCACTCTTACTTTAACGTTATAATCGATCGCGCGTTTGACCGGGACGAGTATTTTCATATTTACCTCAATTGTTGAGTTCGTCGGTGTATGTTGCTATTCCATGCTAATAAGCGGTTAAGGAAACAGCGTTACTTCACCACGCATTCTGAAACTTAAACAATGTGCTTTACGCTAACTTTGCGTTACGGCGAAGACATTTTCAAAAGGCTAGACCCAAAATATCATTAACACCACGTTTACTTGCACAGTATTTGTGCTGCTAGTTAACGTTAACGTAAACTCCCTGCAATGTACTTACTGTTGACGTAAACGTCAACCTAGATTACCTTTCAGGACGACAATTAATTTACATGTTTTTGACACATCGCATTATTTGTTTCATCAATAGTGCACTATAAAAAATCGAACATAAGGAGCCACCCGTGGAACGAGAATCGATGGAGTTTGACGTAGTCATCGTCGGTGCCGGCCCAGCTGGACTATCAACCGCCTGCAAGCTTATGCAGCTTGCCAATGAAAACAACCAAGAACTCATGGTCTGTGTTGTCGAAAAAGGCTCTGAAGTGGGTGCACATATTCTCTCAGGTGCGGTATTTGAGCCTAGAGCAATGAACGAACTTTTTCCAGATTGGAAGGAAAAAGGCGCACCTTTGAACACCCCAGTGACCGAAGATCATATTTATTTATTGAATAGTGAATCATCATCAAAACGCCTACCAAACGCGATTACCCCTAAAACCATGCACAACGATGGTAACTACATTGTGTCGATGGGTAACGTCTGTCGTTGGTTAGCTGAACAAGCGGAACAACTGGGTGTAGAAGTTTTCCCTGGCTTCGCCGCTTCAGAGGTCATTTATAATGACGACGGCAGTGTTGGTGGTGTATTAACGGGTGACATGGGTGTTGGCGCAGATGGCCAACCCAAAGATGGCTATATGCCGGGCATGGAACTTCGAGCGAAATACACCGTATTTGCAGAAGGTTGCCGTGGGCATTTAGGTAAAGATCTTATCGAGCACTTCTCACTTGATAAAGACGCTTCGCCACAACATTACGCAATAGGCTTCAAAGAAATTTGGGATATCGACCCTGCTAAACATCAGCCTGGTCTAGTCGTACATAGTGCTGGTTGGCCGCTAAATGACGCAACTGGTGGTAGTTATTTATACCATGCAGAAGATAATCAGGTATTCGTAGGCCTTATCGTCGATTTGAACTACAGCAACCCGTACTTAAGCCCGTTTGATGAATTCCAACAATTAAAACACCATCCTGTCTTTAAACAATATTTAGAAGGCGGTAAGCGTGTTTCTTATGGTGCCCGTGCAATTGCAAAAGGTGGCTTTAATTCTTTACCTAAAATGACGTTCCCCGGTGGCATATTAGTAGGTTGTGAAGCAGGTACGCTTAACTTTGCGAAAATCAAAGGTAATCACACGGCTATGAAATCAGGCATGCTAGCTGCTGAGTCTATTATTGAAGCTTTAGCGAAGAATGCAGAAGCCCCTGAAAGTGAATTAACTGGCTATACCGATAAATTTAAAAATTCGTGGGTATATGATGAATTATTCCGTTCACGTAATTTCGGACCGGCTATTCATAAATTAGGTAATTTCTGGGGGGGCGCATTTAATACGCTTGAGCAGAACTTCTTTAATGGTAATTTATTTTTCACCATGAAAGACGAACATAAAGACTATGCTCAACTTGATTTGGCCTCTGATGCTAAAGAAATTAGCTATCCTAAACCGGACGGCGTTTTAAGTTTTGATAAGCTTTCTTCAGTATTTTTATCAAATACAAACCATGAAGAAGAGCAGCCTTGTCATTTACAATTAAAAGATGCTTCTATTCCACTAGAAGTTAATTTCCCTAAATATGCAGAGCCTGCACAGCGCTACTGCCCTGCTGGGGTGTACGAAATTATTGAAGAGGAAGGGTCTAAGCGTTTTCAAATTAATGCGCAAAACTGCGTGCATTGTAAAACGTGTGATATTAAAGATCCTTCACAGAATATTCGTTGGGTTGTGCCTGAAGGTGCCGGCGGACCAAATTACCCAAATATGTAATTTAAAGCCATTTATCTTAAAAAATTAAAAAGCGGACTTTCTCCGCTTTTTTTTTGTGCTAAATTTAATTATGATTCGCCTGAAAAATCCACTACGAAACGCAAAGGTTATTAAATGAACGAATTTTTAGATATTTTAACCCATGGAAGACGTTTACAAGGTGCTGTAAAGGAATTAAGCATTCAAGAGCTAGAAACAGTGCAAGAAAAACTTGCAAATATTATTGATAAAAGAAAAGAAAAAGCGCTTGAAGAAGAAAAAGTTGGTCAAGAAAAACGCGCCAAGCTTGAAGAAATTAAAAAACAAATGGAAGAAGCGGGTTTAAATTTCGAAGACTTACAATCATTAAATGAAGAGGCCCCTAAAAAGGTAGGTAAAAAGCGCCCTGTTAAATATAAATTAACAGATAGCGAAGGTGTTACCCACCCTTGGACAGGCATCGGTCGTATGCCTCGCGTATATAAAGAAGCTCTTGAAAGCGGAAAGTCGTTGGAAGACTATTCAGTAAACGCATAGTACTTGTGCTATAAAATGGGCTAGCGGTGAATAAATTTACTGCTACCCCTTCTTTCTATCTCTTGTCATTTTTAAATTCTCCCCCACTACTAGTCTTAATTACTATTTTTAATAGGGTATAAAGTGTCTTTGCATTTCAAATTATCCGAAGCCCAAAAAGATTCTCCATGGTTAGTGTTAGTTCATGGTTTGTTTGGCAGTGCTGATAACTTAGCAGGCGTTAAGCGTCACTTTGAAAGCACCTACAATATTATTAGTATTGATTTACCTGATCACGGACAATCCCCTTGGACTAACGGGTTTACGTTGGAAGCTGCGGTAACGGGAGTTGTTGAAATACTCGATAATTACCAGATTGATAAAGCGGCTTTTTTAGGCCATTCCTTAGGCGGTAAAATGGTAATGCAATTTGCGTTATTGAACCCTGACCGTGTTAGCCATTTAATTGTGGCAGATATTGCCCCCGTGAAATATTCACATAGTCATCAAGCAGTGTTCGATGGCCTTAAAAACGTCCCACTTGACGCGATAAGTGATAGGAAAGAGGCACAAGCCGCTCTTTCTGAATACGTTAAAGAGCCTGGTGTACAGCAGTTTTTACTTAAAAGCTTGTACCAAACTGACAGCGACGAGTGGAAATGGCGTTTCAATGTCGATGGATTAATTGCCAGTTATTCACGAATACTTGATTGGCCTCAAAGTAATTTGACCTTTCATGGGATAACCTTGTTTATTAAAGGTGCTGAATCAGATTACATTAATAATTCTTATAGGAAGGAAATTGCGAAATATTTCCCTAGTGCCAAAGCCCACATTATTGAGGGTACAGGACACTGGCTACATGCTGAGAAACCAAGTGTTTTCAATGCAATTGTGGCTCGCACATTAGAAAAGACGGCAAGTTAGCGTTATCTAAGATGCGAATGCCTATTATTACTTTTTTTTGACCCTTTTTGACTCTGCTAGGCGTATATACTGTGATATAGTTGCGCCAGATTTTTTCCAATAAAGACACTATGCTTGCAGAAAACTTTGAGCTAATTGAATCCATCATGCTGTACGGCGGTTTATTTATACTATTTGTATTGATGAGCTTTGCGGTACACGATGTCCTATCAAAAAATAACGTGCCGTTAATTGGGCGTGTTGTGACTTATGGGGTATTAGGCTTAGGGGCCATTGGTTTCCTAGCAAAAGGAATCATTGAATGGTTCTGGCTAAGCACAGGTGTATAGTAACTAGTAACGAATAATAGAGGTTTGATATGGCAAGCGTTGGCCTGTTTTTCGGAAGTGACACCGGTAATACCGAACATGTTGCGAAAATGATCCAGAAGGAACTGGGTAAACAGCTAATTGATGTAAAAGACATTGCCAAGAGCAGCAAAGAAGATATAGCAGAGTTTGATTTGCTTATTTTCGGGATCCCTACTTGGTACTACGGTGAAGCGCAATGTGACTGGGATGATTTCTTCCCAGAATTAGAAGACATTGATTTTACCGACAAGCTGGTAGCTATTTTTGGCTGTGGCGATCAGGAAGATTATGCAGAATATTTCCTTGATGCTATGGGTATGGTTCGCGATATCGTTGAAGGCCGTGGTGCCATTTTAGTAGGACAATGGCCTACCGAAAGTTACGATTTCGAAGCCTCTAAAGGTATGGCAGACGACAACCACTTTGTAGGCTTAGGCATTGATGAAGACCGTCAACCAGAGCTTACCGAATCACGTGTAAAGTCTTGGTGTAAGCAAATTCATGACGAACTGTGTTTATCTGAATTAGCCTAGTTCACAAGCTTCATGCTTATTAGTAATAAAAACGCCGCTTTTGTTAGCGGCGTTTTTGTTTGCGTTATTATTTGTTGCGATATTCACACCACAAAAAAAGTTAAAGCTGAAAACGCTCCACCGCTTTTCTAAGGCTGTCAGTTTGCGCATCTAGCATCATAGTCGACTCATTGGCTTGGCGGGTACTCTGAGCACTGGAGTCAGCCAGAGCAACAATGGTATTTAAGCTTGAGGCTACATCTGCCAGTAATACATCTTGTTGCTGAGTATCTGTAACAATATGCTCATTTATTTGGCTTAAACGAGCAATAATTTCTCGAATACTTTCAACCTGCTGAGATACTTGTTGCGTAATTTCCACCCCTTCTTGGGCTTGTTCCCTGCCCGCATTTATGGCTTTTACCGCTTTCTCAGCATCTTTTTGAAGGTTGCCTATCATAGACTCGATTTCTTCGGTCGAGTTATGTGTACGATTTGCCAAGGTGCGCACTTCATCAGCGACTACGGCGAAACCTCTGCCTTGCTCTCCTGCCCTAGCGGCTTCAATTGCTGCGTTAAGTGCTAATAAATTGGTTTGCTCAGCAATGGTTTTTATAACGTCAAGAATGCTGCCAATGCTGCGTGAGTGTCCATCTAAACGATTTATAATATCTGCGGATGCTTCAGCCTGTCGGGCTTGGCTGTCTACCTGACTGCGGTTTTGGGCAACTAGCACACTAATTTCTTCGCTTTGTGCGGTCACGGTATGCAGCGCTTCCATAGCATCATTAATTTGGCTTAAATTGCTACGACTCGTGTTTTGCACATCTTGGGTATTAGTAGAAATTACCGTGACTTGTTTACGTTGTTCATCCACACCTTGTAAGCTTTTTTCACCTAAGGCGACGCTTTCTTTAGTAATGGTAATTAAGCGTTTTTCTTGTTCTAAAATATTCCCCACTAACTCTCGCAAACTATTGGTTAAACTATTCACTTTGACGGAAAGCGCCGTGAATTCATCATTCCCTATTTCAGGTAGCGTGTGGCTTAAATCCCCTTTACTCAGTTGAGTTAACCCTTCATTAATTCTTCCAAGGGGCGTAGAGATGCTTCGGGTCGCCAGCACACCTAACGTAATGGCTGCAATCAGGCCAATCACTGCCACAACAAAGTTTTTAACTAAGTTGGTTTGCACAGATTCCAAAATCGCATTTTGACCCTCAATTGATTCAGACTGCACACTATCAAATAATGTATTAATGCTGCTTAACGCCACCTGCAACGCCGTTAATGCTTCGTCTTTTTTCGCTTGAGCTACGGCTATTTCATTTAACTTTTGTTGTTGTAGCGCCACCAAACCGTTGGTGCCGTTTACGTTTTCAATGAGTAAAGCAAATTGTTCATTGAAAGCAGCTACCGTGCCCCCATCATCAATATCAAGTGCAAGGCGGTTTAAGTAATCTTTATCTACCGTAATATTACTGATTTGATATTTAATATCGTCAATTATATTGGCCGTTTCTTGTGCATCTATACTGGCGGCAAGTTCGCTAAAAGAATCTGTGGTGGTAAGCAGCTTGTTATCGATATTCGTCCCTGCACCAATTAATGTGTCTAGGCTTGGACTGTCTGACTCTAAGTAAGACAAATCCAGCATTAAGGCGCTTGCTTCATCTGCCTCGCTCATTACTTCACTCAATTTTTCGCCCAACGCGCGTTCTATCGTGATTCGCTGCGCTAATGCTGCATACATATCATGACTATTTTCTACGTAGGCTAAACTTGCATTTACCGCTTCTACCGCAATTGGATTGCTAGGAAGAATAATAGTTAGGTTCTTGAGATCCTGCACAAACTCGTCTGATAGCGTTTTAAACTTTTGTTGATTTTGGGCCAACGCGCTGGGTGTATTTTCGTGAAAGCCATTTGCCGTAACCACAGATAAAGATAGGATCTCGGTTTTGACTTTAAGCATACTGGTTTGAGCTGGCATTTTCCGCTCAACCACGTCTTCTGCTGAACGTCTAATGTCGTTTAAACCGAAATAAGAAAGAATACTTGTGATGAGTAACAAACAACCAAAAAGGCCAAAACCTAGTTTTATTTTATTTATAACCGTTAATTGCATTGGCATAATTCTAAGCACGCGATGAAATCTACGTACCAACCTCGTTTTACCATTATTACTACAAGTTTAACAGAATGTTAAAAATATGCACTCAGAGTTTAAATAGATGCTATTAATTATTAACAATAACTGACACTTACAAACTGGTCTGTCCTCAAAAAACAAAATAGTCGACAAGATGCCACTTCAATAAAAAATTCTAATTCGTTCGAATTTCCATCGTACCGAACAAGAAACAGTAGTTTTACTTTTAAATCCTGACGAGTTACCTATAATAGCTCCATTGATAAACATCTCGTTCTCAGTAGGTTGTAATGGATCAGAATAAAGAACTTAAAAAAGCAGGTTTAAAAGTAACCCTGCCACGTCTAAAGATTTTGCAAATTTTGCAAGAACCTCAAAATCAACACATCAGTGCAGAGGACGTGTATAAGATTCTGATCGAGCAAGAGGAAGAGATTGGCCTTGCAACAGTTTATCGCGTACTAAACCAATTCGATGATGCGGGTATCTTGAATCGCCATCATTTTGAAGGTGGCAAATCAGTTTTTGAAATAAGCCACAAAGAACATCACGATCACTTAGTATGCCTAAAATGTGGCAAGGTAATTGAGTTTGAAGACGATATTATCGAGCAGCGCCAAGACATGATTGCGAAGAAGCACAATATCAAGCTTACACATCATAGTTTGTATCTTTATGGTGAATGTACAGATGGAAATTGCGAAGGTAACGATTAGTTACCGCAAAGCACTTCTGTTTAGCAAAAGCCCTTTAATGTGAATTGAAGGGCTTTTTGTTATAAACGCCAGTACTGCATAGTAATACCGCATAGTATTACCGCATAGTATTACCGCATAGTAGCACCGCATATTCACCTCCTAGTTCGCCCTCAAATAGCGTATAGCGTCTATCAATTTTCGCCCTACCGTAGCATTTAAAATAGAGCCCTTTCTGACTAGCTTCAACAAAATACACATACCACAATTATAACTGCAACCAAGAATGGAAACCGGTTTCTTCAATAAATATAATAAGTAGTCATAAAAATGAGTTTCTAGTAAGCGCTCTAAAACCAAGGTTTACTATGTGTAGCTATAGACGAGTACGTATTAAACGAACATCGCTAAGAGTAGGGTTAGCATTAGCCCCACAACGCCAATAATAGTGGCCATGCACGTCCAGGATATTAAGGTGGTTTTTACCGAAATATCGAAATAGCGGTTAATTATCCAAAACCCCGTATCGTTTACATGCGACATTGCTGTAGCTCCGGCAGCAATAGAGATGGTCATTAGCGCTAATAAAGACGGTGATAACGACAAAGCATTAACAACGGGAGCCATCAGACCAGCAGCCGTTAACATTGCAACGGTAGCTGAGCCTTGAATAATCCTGACGGAAATGGCAATAAGAAACCCAGCCATTAGCGGTGGTAAGGGTGAAAGTGCCACTACATCGGCAAAGGCTTGACCTGCCCCCGAATCGATTAATACTTGTTTGAACATACCACCCGCACCTGTCACTAATATCACGAGTGCAACTGGCTCTAACCCTTTCGATGCCACATTTCTCACTTGATCTGCGCTTAAGCCTTGGTTTATTCCGAGCCACTTAAAACATGCCAAGGTCGCGATGGTGAGTGCGATGAAAGGATGCCCAACAAAAATAAATACCTGTTTTACTATGCCGTCGGCTAGCACAAATTTCGCAATTGACCCGACGAGGATCACAACAAGAGGAAAGAATAACAAAGCGGCCACTAATGAAAACGAGGGCAATGCTTCTACTGGCCTAGCCTCGATATTTCTAATATGTTCCGGCACTGGCACTTGGATTTTTTTGGCGATATAGGAAGCGTAAATTGGGCCTGCAATACAAGCACATGGCACGCCAACGATAAAACCAAATAAAATCACTAGTCCAATGTCGGCATTTAATATAGATGCTACGGCTACAGGCCCTGGCGTGGGGGGAATAAAGGCATGGGTAACCGCAAGCCCTGCTGCTAAAGGAATGCCATAATAAATTAACGACTTACCGGTTTTTTGCGCCATTGAATATATCAGCGGCATTAATATAATGAGTCCTACCTCAAAAAATACCGGTATCGCCACAAGGAAACCGGTTATAACCAGTGCCCATTGGCTATTTTTTTCACCGAACTTCTGCTTGATGGTTAGCGCTAATCTATCCACACCACCCGACTCTTCTAGGAATTGCCCGAACATTGCGCCTAGCCCCACTATGGTAGCAACAAAACCAAGTGTATTTCCCATACCACTTTGCATGGAATTGAGCACTTCTGTGGCGTCCATTCCCGTGCCTAGTCCTACAAAAGCTGCTGCGATAATAATGGCAATAAAGGCATGTACTTTTCTAGCAATAACCAAATAGGCCAGCAGTACAATGCTGACTATGGCGAAAAAAAGAAGCGAAAAGGTATCTGACATGTTTCTTCCCTATAAACCTGCACTTAAGTCTGTACTTGAACCTGCAGTTAGCGGCTCGTAAAATTCTGAAGTACGTAATGAAAATTCTTATTATCTAGTAAACAGAGAACACCCAGGCAACCCGTTGTTATTCTACGCAACACCACGTTAACAAATTACGCATTCGCCGTAACAATATTATAAAGAAACCTTGAACGCAACCGGTTTCCAACTTATGATTATTTTAAATAAGTCATCCTAGTGTTGAGCACTTTCCTTAGCATTGAGTTAAAAAGGTAGTTAAATGACTGCAAATACCGTTTTCTTTATTACTGGCGTTTCAGGCACAGGGAAATCTACTATCGGCGAGCGTGTGGCTTCTGAACTGAGACTTGTTTTTGAGGAAGGTGATAGTTATCACCCTGTGGCTAGCGTAGAAAAAATGTCTGCTGGGATTCCGTTAGAAGATGCCGACAGATGGGACTGGCTAACGCATTTGAATAAAATAGCCAAAGATCATTTGGCGAATGATCGAAGCGCTATTATTTCTTGTTCAGCGCTTAAAGCATCCTACCGAGCATTATTATGTGAAGGGCTAAGTGAAGGGCTAAGTGAAGGGCTTAATAAAGAGCTAACAGGAAGGCAAGCTGAAGAGAAAAAAAATCCATTAGCTAAAAGCGTTCAATCGAATGTAAGGTTCATCTACTTACATGCCTCTACCGATACCATTGGCCAAAGGCTTAAACAAAGACAGCATTTTTTTGTGGGCGATGATATGCTCAAAAGTCAGTTTGCTACCCTTGAAATACCAAATAAAAATGAGGCTTTCTTTGTGGATGTTTCACAAAGCATCGATGAGGTGGTGGCCAAATGCAAGACGTTTATCAGCTCAGTGATAGATGCTTCATAGCCCCTAAATTTGACGCCTTTTCAAACGAGAGTATAACGCCCCATTACAGTGAAATAAGTAAACTGTGCAACAATAATAAAAATGAATCTACCTTATGAAAAATATTAAAAAACGCACAACCATTTCAGACATCGCCGCACATTTAGGTATTCACAAAACTACGGTTTCTCGCGCCCTTAAAGATTCAAGTAGCATCTCAAAAGCGTTATCACTGAAAATAAAGAAAGCGGCTAAGGATTTAAATTACATTCCTAACCGCGCCGCGCAGAGCTTATCTATACAAAACAATAAAACGCTTGCCTTACTACTCCCTTCATTTGGAAACAATGTTTTTAACGAGGTAGTTTCAGGTGCAAAAACGGTTGCTGATGAACTTGGCTATGCATTAATGATTGGTGACTCTACCTATTCAGAATTGGGAGAGGAACGTATTGTTGAATCTTATATTCAGCAAGCAGTTTCAGGTTTTATTCTCACTTCTAGTCGTCATACCGACGAAACCATAAGAATGTTAAAAACCAGCGATGCACCGGTGGCGGAAATTATGGATATGTCGGAGTCTACTTTTGATATTAACTATGGCGTAGATCATTTCAATGCGGCAAAAGCAATGACAGACTACTTGATAAACGAGAAAGCCAGAAGGAAAATCGCATTTTGTTCGCTGCAGCTAGACTGGCGTGCCGTACTTAGAAAGCGGGGTTGGGAACAAGCGCTTTACAATGCACGTCTTCAAGATGATATGTGTCTTCAATCACGCGCTGATGCCTCATTTCAAGCAGGCGCAGAACTGCTTGCAGAATCGCTTCACAAGTGGCCAGACTTAGATGCCGTATTTTTCGTGAGTGATGAACTTGCAGCGGGCGCCGTAATGGAATGTAATCGCAGGGGGATCAAACCTGGAAAAGACATCGATATATGTGGTTTCAATGACTTAAGTTTTGCGAAAGCTATTTACCCTTCCCTTACCACGGTATTCACACCGAGAAGAGAGATGGCTGAATTAGCCACCCGCGCATTGATATCAATTATTGAAGGTAAAAGTGTAAAAGAAACAAGTAAAGTATTTCCCTATGAGATTAAATTTAGGGAAACTGCTTAGGTATTTTTGCCTGCATGCGCTTCCCTATCCTTCAATGTAAATTACGTTATTGTAAGCCAGCCTTTAAGTTTTAGCCGCTAGGCCTAAGCCTCAAACTTATAATTGTGATAAGCCTTTATGGCTTTCTCCCACATCTGCCCTACTTCACCGCTACCAATAGTTTTACCATCAACTTCAACGACAGGCGCAATTTCTTTGCTTGAAGAGGTTAACCACACTTCATCTGCATTGAATAAATCTTCCTTAGTAAACCACTTTTCTTCTACTGCCAAACCCGCTCGGTTAAATGCTTCTAACGCTATTTGACGAGTAATTCCAGGTAACAGCTGGTTATCTAATGGTGGGGTAAAAATGGCATTATCTTTTACCATAAACACGTTGCAAGAACTCGCTTCAGTGATAATACCGTCACTGTTGTGCAGAATAGTTTCTTGCACACCACTATCTACCCCCGCCTGAAAGTGCATCACATTACCTAACAATGACGTTGATTTGATATGGCAACGCTGCCAGCGCTTGTCTTCTTCAAGCGCCACCTTAAAGGGCTTAACATTGGCTGCTTCTAACGGTTGAGCTGGCGCAATTTCAAAGGCAAAACCAAATACGGTAGGCGTAATATTTTGCGGGTAGGCATGATAACGCTTGGTGTCCGTTCCACGACTAATATGGAAATACACGCCAATGTTTCCGCTTGGAAAATGGCTGGCATTGGCGTCGATAAGCCCGTCTAGATTTTGCTGCCACTGCTGTGCACTGTATGGGTTAGTAATAGAAATAGCCGCCAAGCCATCGCGCATTCTGCTTAAGTGGCCGGTCATCCCTACCGCTTTACCGTGGTAAGTAGGAATAACTTCGTAAATACCATCACCGAATAAAAAGCCTCGGTCCATGGGGGAAATTTTAGCTTCTGATAACGGCATGAATTCGCCGTTTAAAAATGCAATGGTCACTCTTATTCTCCTGTAAGGCGAAATCGTTTTTGCCAATTTAATAAAAATGCGGCGCGGGCATCATCGTAATGCTGACTCATGAAGGTAACAGTTTCCCCCGGCACGGCTTGCGCTAAACGATTAACATCAAGCAAACTTACACTGCCAAGCTTTGGATAACCGCCTAAGGTTTGTCTGTCTCGCATCATCACAATAGGTTGTCCGTCGGGCGGAATTTGCATCGCACCGATATGTATAGCCTCAGAACGCATTTTAGTCATATTGCTATGTATGGGTGAACCAGACAGTCGATAGCCCATACGATTAATATTTGTTGTTACCGTATACTCGTTTAAAAACAAACGCCCTTTTTCAGAAGCGCTAAACTTGTCTTCTTGGTAGCCTAAGATAAGCGCTAAGGGCTGACTCAAGTCGTATTGCGGCCAGTGCTTCGGTGCTAAAGCCCTGTGAGCACTTTGTATTGTTGGGGTTTCAATATTGATGGTATCGCCACCCCCTAACGGCGCGCCTTTATTTTCAAGGCCGCCTATACCTTCGCGCAAGACCGTGCTCGCACTGCCTAGCGGTGAAGGCACTTGCCACCGACCGTGTATTGCAAGATAGGCCTTACTGCCCATGTGTTCACTGTCAATAGATACCCGATCACCCGCTTTAACAAAGATAGTTTCAAATGGAGAAACAGACTGTTCATTTACTAGGCAAACCACACTACGACCCGTGGCAGCAACTTGCGCATCGGTATCACACACAAATTTTGCGCACCCTATAATTTCAATACAGGGCGTACCTTCTTGGTTACCGGCCAAATAATTCGCCCACCAATATGCTTCTTCATCCATAGGGCCTGACTGACAAAAGCCTTGGTGCTGTTTACCTTGCCGACCGTTGTCGATAATTAGGCTCAGCAAACCATTTTGTTCAACACTAACCTTCATGCAAGTCTCTGAATTCCTGTTCTGAAATGGGCGCGAACTTAACATTGTCACCTACTTTTAAAAGCGCGTTATGGCTAGTGTCCACTAAATTCAGTGGGCATAAACCTAACAAGTGCCAGCCACCAGGCGATGACGATGGGTAAATAGCAGTTTGCGCGTCGGCAATCGCCACTGCCCCTTTAGGTACCTTATTTCGTGGCGTTTCTAATCTAGCGCACTGTAAGGTTTCGGGCACATTCCCCATATAAGCAAAGCCAGGGGCAAAGCCCACGGCGTAAACTTTGTAAGTCATGCTAATATGAGCATCAATAATATCCTGCTCACTTAACCCCGTTTTTTGGCTTACCAACGCTAAGTCGTTAGCCGGCTCTGCCCCATACCACACAGGTATTTCATGAGTTTTTGCGCTAATGCCGCCAGTACCATTGATACTCATATTCGCATCTTGTGCTGCTAGCGAGCGAAGCATCTGATAAACAAAGTGGCTATCCACTTTATGAGCATCAAAAACCAGCAGCAATGAGTCGTAGGCTGGAACACATTCTTTTAGCCATGGAAACGTCATGCTCGTAATGGAATGCAACCAATGCTGACATCGCGCATTGGCAACATCTACCGTGTCGCCCGCGAAGTACAAAAGTATGGCATCTAAGCCAGCAGGTACTATCTGCTTAATATCCCCAAAGGGATGCATAGTAATATCCTTAATAAAAAGGGTGAAATTATGGCGACGTTAAGGCATTTACGTGATTTATTAAGTAAAAAATGAAATCACTTGGTGTTTTCTTCTACTTTGTAAATTCCTTATACCTTTGAGCCACCTATTTCATGCATTCACGAATTTGTTGTGCAATCTCGACAGCACCCGCGGTATCGCCATGTACGCACAGTGTGTCAGCCTGCAATGGCAGTCTTTGCCCGCTAACGGTGACAACTTCACCATCTTCAATCAAAAGCTTCGCTTGGGTTAGCGCTTCTGCGGCGGTTAACACCGCGCCTTCTTGTGAGCGGGGCTGCAAAAAACCTTCATCGGTATAGCGACGATCTGAAAACGCTTCGAATATTAACGTCAATCCATATTCTTGTGCTTCAAGCACCAAGGCTTCATTGTGTGCGTGAGATTGCACCATCAACCCCAACCGGCCTTTGTTAATACTCCCCACAGCTTGCATGACCGCGGTACGCACTTGAGGGTCAAGCATCATATCGTTGTATAACGCTCCATGGGGTTTCACATAACTCACTGGCACGCCAACAATACTGGCCATACCCATCAATGCACTAACTTGATATTGAACACAGGCTATCAGTTCTTTTATTGGCATAGCGAGACTTCGACGCCCAAACCCTTGTAAATCGGGATAAGAAGGATGCGCGCCTATTTCAACATTACTGTTTTTAGCCAGATACAGCGCTTGTTTCATCACTACGGGATCACCGGCATGAAAGCCGCACGCAATGTTAGCTTGGTCAATAAATTTCATAATGTCGGCGTCTACAGGCATTTGCCATGCACCGAAACTTTCACCTAAATCGCAATTTAACTTCATAAGTGTTTAGCTCTTAACCTCAATCCGATATCATGTTACCTGTTCTTTTTTAAAAGTCAGTGTTAATGATAAATATTGGAAAAATTAATACATTAAAAGTGGTCGCCGAATATCCGTTTGGCTATGCGCTAGCACCACTTGCCGATAATGTAGATGAAACCGACTACAGTAGTGAAGATATGCCTACTGTAACCTTACCTCACGACGAAGTAACCACGCCGCTGGAAGTGGAGCAAACCCTAGATGTGTTTGTGGCTACCGATCAACGAGGCGATTTGTTTGCTACCTTGAAGCCACCGCGCATACAAGTGGGTGAAACCAAGGTACTCAAAGCGGTCTCGGCTACCCACTTCGGTGCATTCTTCGACTGGGGCCTAGAGAACGACTTACTCATTCCCGCCGATTATCAAGAATCGCCTATAGATCCCGGCATGTATTACGTTGTTCACGCTTTCTTTGATGAAAAAACAAATCGAATTTTAGGTGCAACCCGTTTGCACTATTTCCTTAAAGAAGGCAGCGCCTATCTTAGCGAAGGTGAAAATGTAAGTTGCTTGGTTTATGCCAAGTCAGACTTAGGCTTTAAAGTGGTATTGAATGAAAGAGCCCTGGGCTTAATATTTCATAGCGATGCATTTAAACCACTTAAAGTAGGCCAATCTACCGACGGCGTAGTCAAAACCATCCGTGAAGATGGCAAAATTGATGTGGTGTTGCAGCGTCATGATAAGGAAACCCGAGATGCCTTGCAGCAAGCCATCTTAGATGATTTGGAAGCCCATGGTGGCATTTCAACGTTAACCGACAAAAGTCCGCCCGATGCCATTTACCAACATTTTAATGTAAGTAAAGCCGCGTATAAAAAGGCATTAGGCGCATTGTATAAGCAAAAGAAAATTACCATTGGCGCAGACGCCGTTCGTCTCACCCAATCGTAAGCAGCAAGTAATAGTTAGGAAGTATAATGAAAGCACAAGTTTCATGGGATAAAGACCTCACTTTCACCGGTACTACCGACAGTGGGTATAAAACCGTTATGGACGGCAGTGGTAATGCGGTATCACCAATGGAGTCAGTATTATTAGCCGTTGGCGCCTGCTCCAGTATTGATGTGGTAGACATTCTTAAAAAAGGCCGCCACCAAATTGAAAGCTGTGAATGTGAACTAGAAGCCGATCGCGCTGATGACGCCCCTCGCGTGTTTACGAAAATTCATGCCCACTACACTGTGGTAGCTAGCAGCGTGACCGAGAAGGCATTGGCACGTGCAGTACAACTTTCTACTGAAAAATACTGCTCAGTTATGTTGATGCTAACGGGCAACGTGGAGATCACCACCAGCTATACTTTAGTTGAATCTACACACAATTAGGCTAATACACCATCTATTAGTGTAAAAGGCTATCAGTGATTGATAGCCCTTTTTCATTTCCCTCAGGAAATAAATACAACCTACTGATTACTAACAAATAAACATCTCCTTACATTTACTGGCATGGTTGCTGCTGTTAGCTGTTATTACTCTAATAATTAACGACAACAATCAGGTATTTGACCATGGACGCTTCGTTTAACTCGCTTCGCACACTGTCCCTTACTGGCGGCATACTCTCTTTATCTTTAATGCTAGGTGCGTGTACCGACGCCGATGCAATAAATCCAACGGAAGACATCGCTGAAGCGGTGATAGCCATACCGGTAGAAGCCGCTACGGTAACCAAGGGATCAATTAGCTCTACTTATACTACTACCGCCATTTTGGAAGCGAGAGAAGAAGCATTTGTGGTAGCAAGGGCGTCCGGCATAATTGAACAGATAGTGGTAGAAGAAGGTGACTACGTTGAAAAAGGCCAAGTGCTCGCGCAATTAGATAAACGCAGATATGAACTTAATCTTGCCAAGGCAAAGGCAGATTTAACCGGTCTTGAGCGTGAGTTAGATAAGGTAAACAAAGTCTATTCTAAAAACCTTATCAGTGTAGATACCTACGACAAACTGACCGCACAATATGAATCAGCCAAAGCGTCGGTTCATCTTGCTGAACTAGATTTAAAAGAAACCACAATTACAGCGCCTATCAGCGGTTTCATTGCTTCTCGAAACGCCAAAGTAGGTAACCTGACTGAATCTTTCCAGCGAGAGCGCATGTTCCATATTGTGCAACAGCAGAATTTACAAGGCGTGGTGTACTTACCTGAAAACGAATTGCAAAATGTAGCAGTAGGTCAACCCGCCACCCTTATTGTTGCTGCACTAGGCAATAAATCATTAACAGCATCGGTAGAGCGAATTAGCCCTGTAATTGATGCGGCCACTGGCACATTTAAAGTTACCCTTGCGGTGCCAAATGAAAAACACGTATTAAAAGCGGGCATGTTCACTGACGTAGCCCTTGAGTACGCACTCCACAATAGCGCTACGCTACTTCCTCGACGTGCGCTTATCACTATGGACAACCAACATAGCGTCTTTGTTGTTAAAGACAACATAGCCACAAAAGTCGACATTGAAACTGGCTTTGAACAAGACGAAATGATTGAAGTGTTAAGCGGCTTACAAGGTGAAGAAAAAGTGGTTACTGCTGGCCACCAAAACCTAAAAGACCAAGCCCCTGTAGATGTCGTTAACGGCTAAGCCCGCTATAAAAAGGATATACCATGCGTATTGTTGATATAGCGGTTAAACGCCCGGTTGCCGTGTCTATGTTTACTTTTGCTGTGCTGTTGTTTGGTATGGTCTCATTAGGTCGATTATCGGTAAATTTACTGCCCGACCTCTCCTACCCCACGTTAACCATTAGAACCGATTACACAGGTGCTGCTCCAGGCGAAGTGGAACAACTTGTTTCTAAACCTATTGAAGAAGCTATTGGCGTAGTAAAAGGAGTAAGGAAAGTAACCTCTACTTCTCGTGCTGGCCAATCAGATGTGGTGATGGCGTTTAGATGGGGTACCGATATGGATTTCGCGAGCTTAGAAGTACGCGAAAAACTTGATGTGCTTCAACTGCCTCTCGACATTGAAAAGCCTCGCCTGTTGCGCTTTAACCCGAGTTTAGATCCGGTGATCAAACTGGGGCTTACAGAAAACGTGGCCACCGGCCAACTGTCTACCGCCCAAATGAAAAGGCTACGGTTATACGGCGAGCAACAAGTGAAACGGGCTCTCGAATCTGTTGAGGGTGTGGCTGCTGTGCGTGTTGGCGGTGGCCTTGAAAACGAAGTACACATTCTTATCGACCAACGTAAAGCCAGTCAGTTATCTATCCCTATTACCCGTATTATTGACCGTATTAAAGCCGAAAATGTCAACGCCGCAGGTGGTCGTATTGAAGGCGATGCCCAAGCGTTCCTGGTGCGTACCCTGAATCAATTTGAAAACCTGACCGAAATTGAAAACCTTTTTATTGGCCGTTTCGAAGGTAGAAACATTCAATTAAAAGATGTGGCGACGGTAGAAAGTGCTTATAAAGATCGTAGTGTGGTAACCCGCTTTAATGGCAGTGAAGGGGTTGAAATTGCGATTTACAAAGAAGGTGATGCAAATGCAGTTGATGTAGCAAAGCAAATAGCCTCTCGTCTTAGTGAAGTTGAGAATGACATTCCTTCGAATTACACACTGACGCAAATATACGATCAGAGTGTGTTTATAAAGCAAGCCATCGATAATGTTAAGTCAGCGGCAATCATGGGCGGGTTACTTGCCATGTTGGTGCTGTACCTATTTCTTAAAGACTTCTGGACTACAGTCATCATTTCTGTGTCTATTCCTGTGTCGGTTATTGCCACCTTTAACCTGATGTATGCCAACGATATAAGCTTAAACATGATGAGTTTAGGGGGAATTGCACTGGCCGTAGGTTTGCTTGTCGATAACAGTATTGTGGTGTTAGAAAACATCGACCGCCACAAAAAGCGTAGGCAAGCTATGTTAGCAAACAATGCTGATGGTCATATCAGCCAAAGTACTCCTGTTTTGGCTGACGATCCGGCTGCATCAGGCACTAAGGAAGTATCAGGTGCCATTGTCGCTTCTACACTAACCACAATGGCCGTATTTGTGCCGCTTATTTTTGTAGAAGGTATAGCGGGCCAGCTATTTAAAGATCAAGCCCTTACTGTCAGTTTTGCACTCGCCGCTTCGTTAGTGGTAGCGCTCACTCTTATTCCCGCCATGGCGCGAAGAAAGCAAAAAACACAGCTTGCCCATGAAGATACTTTTTCATCCCCGGCAAAAGCGCGCCCCACTAGCTTGCTAGGGAAAATTGGCTATGCCGTAAAATGGCCTTTTGCAACGATACTTCGCTTTGTGTTCGTGTATTTGCCTGCCGCGTTAATTACCTTAGTGATTGGTGCATGGCATATTCTTGCAAAGGGCTTGTCGCTATTGTTTACGCCCTTAGTGTGGATATTTAATAAGGGCTTTAATGGCCTAGAGAAAATATATCACAGCGCCCTAATTGCTAGCTTGAAGGCCAGAACACTTGTGGTCATGATAGCCTTAGTTTCAGCCGGCGGTGCGCTGCTTCTTGTCCCTAAACTGGGTATGGAGCTGATTCCCACTATGTCGCAAGGTGAATTCTCGGTAGATATTACCCTACCAGCGGGTACCCCCTTAAGCACAACAGATGCAACGTTATCGAACTTATCGACAATCGCATCGGCAGATGCGAACGTAGCAAGAACATACGCTATGTCGGGTACGGGAAGTTTAATTAGTGCCGCGCCTAGTCAAGGTGGCGATCACTGGGGAAGACTCAACATCGTAATGGCTCCTAATGCCAGTTCCAGTTCGAGCGAAGGCAAAAATGCGAGTAGCAATATGGACAAGGTAAAGGCCGCTCTGCGCGATGCGCTTAACCGTTACCCCAATGTTCAAGCTACTTTTACTGAGCCAGAACTTTTTACTTTTGCCTCGCCTATTCAAGTTGAAGTCAGTGGTTATGATTTACGCCAACTTCAAACCTATAGCGATAAAATTGCCCACGAATTAAGTACACATAACAATTTCACCGATATCGCTACCAGTATTCGTGAAGGTAACCCAGAACTAAAAATTGAGTTTCATCATGCCAAGCTATCTCGTTTAGGCCTTGATGCTGCCACGGTATCGTCTTTAATTGCCGCTAAAATTGGTGGCCGCGTTGCAACACAATACAGCCTTGAAGATAGAAAAGTGGATGTATTGGTTAGAACCAAAGACAGTCAGCGCGACAACATCAATGATGTACGGGCCATTGTCGTAAACCCTGATTCATCACAACCTATTCCCCTTGGCGCCGTAGCCGATGTTTACATGAGTGTTGGGCCCAGTGAAATTACGCGTATTGGGCAACAACGGGTGGCATTAATTTCTGCCAATTTAGCAAAAGGGAAGCTAGATGAGGCCGTTGCATTGGTCAATATGGTGCTTAACGATACGCAGTTACCTTTGTCTATGGATGCCACAGTGACTGGGCAAAGTGAAGATATGCAAGATAGCTTCAGGTCGCTGCAATTTGCCTTAGCGCTGGCTATTTTTATGGTGTATTTGGTGATGGCGTCACAATTTGAATCACTTCTACATCCACTGCTTATACTGTTCGCTGTTCCCCTTGCTGGCGCGGGTTCTGTGTACGGACTATGGCTTACCAATACACCATTGAACGTAGTGGTATTCATTGGGCTTATTATGCTGTGCGGCATCGTGGTTAACAACGCTATTGTGCTTGTTGATCGCATTAACCAGTTACGTGCTAACGGCATGGAAAAAAACGCGGCCATCATCGATGCAGGAAAAACCCGTTTACGCCCCATTGTGATGACAACCCTGACAACGATTTTAGGCTTGATGCCCATGGCCTTTGGTTTAGGTGAAGGCGCTGAAATACGCACACCTATGGCCATTACGGTAATTTTCGGGTTGCTATTTTCTAGCTTACTAACCCTAATACTGCTACCCGTGCTTTACAGCCTTTTCGATAAAAAAGCATCAACCGTGGTAGAAAAAAACCAAGGTTCAGAGGTTTCGGGAGGCACCTATGAAAACGCCTAACGATAAGCATAACAATGGCGCTACGCAACCTAATAAGCCCACTGAAAATACTATCCATGGTATTGGCGCTGCACTAGCTCGATTTGCGTTAAATCGCCCAGTGACTATAGGCATGGTGTTTATCTCCATGTTGTTGTTTGGCGCAGTGTCTGGAAAGTTGTTGCCATTAGAAAAATTCCCTGGCATTGATATTCCTGAAATGGTGGTCGAGGTGCCCTACCCCGATGCCACGCCGGTTGAAATTGAAACCATGATCACCCGCCCGGTGGAAGAAGCCATCGCCACCATGTCGGGTATTAAACGATTGCGAGCAAGGTCATATGAAAATAAAGCGGAAGTTATCGTTGAGTTTGATTGGGATGAAAACCTTAAGGCAAAGGGCGTAGAAGCCAGAGAAAAGATTGACGCTATTCGCCACCTGCTTCCTGCAGATGTAGAACGTGTCATGGTGTACAAATTTAACACCAATGATATGCCTATTTTTCAACTTCGCGTATCGAGCGATCGTGATCTATCCCTTGCGTATGACTTATTAGAGCGCAACTTAAAGCGCCCTATTGAGCGTGTTGCAGGTGTGTCTAAGGTAGAACTATATGGCACTCTCAAAAGGCAAATTACTATTCGGTTAGACCCGAAATTACTGACCGCCTATCAAGTGGATGTCACTGCCTTGGGTCAAAAGCTTCAAAACGCCAACTTTTCGTTAACCGCAGGCTACATGTATGACAATGGCGAAAAAATACTGGTTAATCCTGTTGGTGAATTCACCGACATGGCCGATTTCGAAAACATGTGGGTTTCACCCAATGTGCGTTTGTCAGACATTGCCACTATCAGCTTTGAATTGCCCGAGCAAAGCGAAGGCCGCCACCTAGATAGAACCTTTGCAGTAGGCTTCAATATATTCAGAGAGTCTGGCAGCAATTTAGTCGAAGTCTCGTCGGCAGTGATGGAAGTGATAGAGGAAGCCAAGTCTGACCCTGCATTTACGGGTATTAACCTGTTTGTTATGGATGATGTGGCAAAAAGCGTAACCTCGTCGCTGTCTGATTTGTTAAGTGCCGGACTGTTAGGCGCATTACTTTCTATCGTTGTGCTGTATTTATTTTTGCGCCAACTGACGACTACATTAATTGTGGTGCTTTCTGTTCCCTTCTCTATTTGCATCACCTTAGGGGTAATGTACTTATTGGGCTACACCCTAAATATTTTGTCCTTAATGGGGTTAATGTTAGCGGTAGGTATGTTGGTTGATAATGCGGTGGTTATTACCGAAAGTATCTTTCAAGAACGTCAACAAGATAACAATATCAGCCGCGCCACCCAGCGAGGAGTTAACAATGTTAGCTTAGCCGTTATTGCAGGAACCGCCACTACGGCCATTGTATTTTTGCCCAATATTGTAGGGGTAAAAATTGACGTCACCATATTTTTAGAGCACGTCGCCATCGCCATTTGTATCTCGCTTTTCGCCTCGTTATTTATTGCCAAAACCTTGATCCCTTTGCTTACTACAAAAATAGCAATTCCTGAAGCGAAAGAAGACAGCACACCTGGCTATATCACGGGATATGGTCGAATTCTGTCATGGGTAATGGCAAACCAAGGAAAAACATCACTTATAGCATTAAGTATTTTGCTTTCTACTGCTATTCCTATGCAGGTCGTCACCTCTGATGATGAAGGTAATGATAACCAAGAACGAATTTGGCTCAATTATCATGTTACTCAGAACTACACGCTTGATGAAGTAGAAAAAACGGTGGATAAAATGGAGGCGTTTTTATATGAAAACCAAGAACGTTTTCATATCAAGCAAGTTTATACCTACTTTACACCTGGTCATGCGGTGAGCGGTATAACGTTAAATGACGAGCTTCCAGTTAGTGTTGGGGCTATTAAAGAAGATATTCGGGAAAACATGCCTGCCTTCGTTAGAGCTCGCCCATCATTTCAATGGGACAGTGGCAATGGCGGCGGTGTGCGTATTACCTTGTTGGGCGAATCTTCAGATACCTTGCTAGAAATATCAGAACGCCTTATTCCTATACTCGCTAATATTGATGGGCTCACCGATGTAAAAGCCGATACTGGCTCTAAACGCGACGAACTTCAGATTCGAATTGATAGAGAAAAAGCGAACCGATTGGGCATTCAAGTGAGTGACGTAGCCCAGCTTGTGGCTACGGCATTAAGAGGCGCGAATTTACGCACATTTCGATATGGTGATGCAGGTGAAGTGAATGTTCAACTTCGCTATGGCAGCGATGTTCAAAAATCGTTGGATGCACTTAAGCATATCAACATTGGGTTTAATCAAGACAGGGCAATCACCCTTGCTATGGTGGCTGACTTCTCGATTGTGCAGCAACTTTCGCAAATTAATCGAAGCTACCGACAAACGGCGTTAGATATCGGCGCAAATTTGGAAGATGATGCCACTATAGAAGAAGCCAAAGAGCGTATTCAACAGGCACTAGCCCATATCGAACTGCCCACGGGTTACCAGTGGACACTAGATGGCAGCTTTTCACGCCAGGATGAGGCTAATGGGGTGATGCAAATGAATATGCTGCTCGCCTTGTGCATGATTTATGTGGTGATGGCGGCGCTGTTTGAATCACTCGTGCTGCCTACCTCGGTGATTACGTCGTTACTTTTTTCATTTACCGGCGTCTTTTGGGCCTTTATGGTAACGGGTACATCCATGTCGATAATGGGCATGATTGGCATGCTGATTCTCATGGGTATAGTGGTCAACAACGGGATTGTATTAGTCGATAGAATTAATCAACTGGTTAATGAGGGAATAACCCTATATGACGCCGTTGTGCTGGGCGCACAATCTCGCATTAGACCTATTCTAATGACAGTGGCAACAACCGTACTCGGTCTAGTACCGCTAGCAATGGGCGCAACAAGAATAGGTGGCGACGGACCGCCTTACTCACCAATGGCCATTGCCATTATTGGTGGGCTAGTGTTCTCCACCATGACCAGTTTATTTTTGGTACCACTTGCTTATGTGTTGCTACTCAAGCTGCGTTTTAATACTCAGCGAATGATAGTCAACGGACAAGCTAGAATAGCTAAACTTATTAAAGTGTGAATAGTGTAGTTACGATGACTAAGCCGTAAATAGTGTTAAGCATTACTTACGTAGCGGGTGTTTCTGCTGATAAAACATAACAGCGCAGTCACCCGCTAATTTAGTAAACGCACAATTAACTACGTGACGTTAGGTATTCGTGAACTGAGTTGGCATCACGCTCAACAGAGAACTTGATTAAGTTAACACCATTACATGTTAAACCGTCTTCTGCAGTTACCATACGTAAAACTTCACGTTGGCTTGCACCAATACGGCCTACGTTACGGGCAAGGCTTGAACGCAATACTTTAATATCATCAAGTACTACCGCTTTACAGAAACCAGAAAATTGTGTTTCGCCTACAAAGCGTACGTCTTTTACTGGGGCAGCGTTAGCATTAACAGCAAAAGCTAGTGCAGCAGTAGCCGCTAAAGTTTTAAGTAATTTCATCATTAGATCCTCAAAGGTTTTGGCAAACTCGTAAAAGCAGTACAAGGAAGGTATTCCCTGAGTGCCCTTTATTTATGACCTAAAATGGAAACTAATGCTGTTTAAAGATTGTATAAGGCGAGTAAACTAACGGTAAATCAGAATGTTACAAAGTCTTTAACGAACTATAGGTTTGATTTATAAAGGATTATCAATACCAATTATATTTCTTTGTTATAAATAGGCGGGTTTTACTATCAAAACGGTCTAATACTTTTGTATATTTCTGTTAATAAAAAGCACAGCAGTATGAAATTTTCACAAAAAAAAGCGGGCTGACTCAAGAAAAAACCGTCCACCCGCTTATTTTTGTTGTAATAAAACTACATTTTACTCGTATTTTCTCAACCGCTTGGTAGAAATCGCATCTATATAAGCATGCCACGAGGCATAACCGATAAGAGGCATTAATACGATAAAGCCAATAAACTGTGTTACGAACCCTATTACTACCGCAGTGAATATTATTGCGCCCCAGATAAGCATGGTTATTTTGTTAACCCAAACCGCGTTGACACTGGTGAGCAGCGCAGTGGCTAAATCCACTTTACGTTCCATCAAAATAGGTTGAGTGAACGCTGTAATGAACAACATCAACATGGTAAATCCAGCCCCTACTATTGAGCCAAGTACCAAGAATGGCATTAGGCTTTGAAGGGTAGTTTCTATATTAGATGGATACAATGCATGAATGAGGGATGCGACTCTCAGCCAAAATATCATCATTACCATGAGCAAAATACCAAACCCCCACTCGTTGACTGCGTTTCTTCGCATAGAGCGCAATGAATGTAAAAAGCTTGGTTTGTGGCCTTTCTCTAATTCCCAGCTTATATCGTATAAGCCTGCTGCTAAAAATGGACCAACCAACATAAAACAAACGATGGCGGGCATTATTACTAAGTGCCAACCAGTCATTTCTACTAAGTACATTATGAACCAAGGGATCACCGCGAACATAACGCCATAAACCGCAGTCAAAACAGGCGTACGCATTGCATCCCGTAAGCCTAGTGAAAGCCATTTTATAGGATCGCCTATATCGAGTTCCTTACAAGGAATTACCCTTGCAATACCGCTTTGTGTTATCGCATTTTCTGGGGTTTCTTTAAAATGGTGCGACATAATGAGAATTACCTCTGCTATTCCACGTAAAAGGTGTTGGCGCGCCCATACTAATGCGCCGTACTTATACGATAGGCCGATTCACACTATTTTACAATTAATTAACACTATTTTATCCTTTATGATAAGTATTTTTTTCTAATTAGCTGTTTAATCGCAGGTTTACTTCATGAAGAATATTTAAAATATGCATTTAAAAATTAAAATTTCGCTATTTAGGGGCTATTTTATGAGGTAAAGCTCACAGAGGCGTCCATTTTTTAATCAAATCGAAATATATTTCACGTTTTGCGTTAATTTAGGCTTCGCAAGGGTATGTGGTTTACGTTAACCTCAAGGTCTGTAAATTAATCAGATAGACCATGAAAACTGTATCTCGCTCACATAAATTAGATAACGTTTGTTATGACATTCGAGGACCCATTGCGGCGCAAGCTCGAAAAATGGAAGATGAAGGCCACCGTATTTTAAAATTAAATATAGGTAACCCTGCCCCATTTGGTTTTGAAGCCCCCGACGATATTCTTAAAGACGTTATTCATAACCTGCCCACTTCTCAAGGATATTCAGATTCAACGGGAATTTACGCGGCACGTGTAGCAGTAATGCAGTATTACCAACAGCGTAACATTCAGCATATTCGTGTAGACGATGTTTACATTGGTAACGGCGTTAGCGAATTAATAATGATGGCCATGCAGGCGCTACTTAATCATGGTGACGAAGTACTGATCCCAAGCCCAGATTATCCATTGTGGACAGCGGCAGTAAGCTTATCTTCTGGCTCTCCAGTACATTATAGATGTGATGAACAAGCGGGTTGGTTCCCTGACTTAGACGACATAAAAAGCAAAATTACCAGCAAAACACGGGCTATTGTACTAATTAACCCGAACAACCCTACTGGCGCAGTGTACGACAAAGCCTTGTTGCAAGACGTCGTCGATTTAGCAAGAGAACATGGATTGGTTGTTTTCAGTGATGAAATCTACGATAAAATTTTATACGACGATGCCGAGCACACCTGTATTGCCTCTCTTGCTGACGATGTATTTTTCGTAACGTTCGGCGGATTGTCGAAAAACTATCGTGTTGCAGGGTTTCGCTCTGGTTGGTTAGTGGTAAGTGGCAACAAACGTTTAGCAAGAGATTACATTGAAGGCTTAAATATTCTGTCGTCTATGCGGATGTGTGCAAACGTTCCCTGCCAAAGTGCAATTCAGACTGCGTTAGGGGGCTATCAGAGCATAAACGATTTAGTGAAAGACACGGGTCGCCTTCGCATTCAGCGGGATGTGGCGGTAGACATGCTAAACAGTATTGACGGTATACACTGCGTTAAGCCTAAAGGTGCTATGTATTGCTTCGCTCGCGTTGATGAGAAAAAATTCAACATAAACAATGATGAGCAGATGATTTTAGATTTGCTGCGCGCTGAAAAGATTCTATTAGTACACGGTAAAGCATTTAATCTGACTGACGGCGTTTATTTCCGTTTAGTGTTTTTACCCCACAGTGATGTGCTAGTTCCGGCGCTTCACCGTATAGGTAACTTCTTTCAACACTATCAACAAGGCGCTTAGCCGTTCGCGGGACGCTTACCAATAGCGGCCCTGCTCTTTTGCTTCCCTTTCGACTAGGAACCATTTAATGAAAGAAAAAAGCACATTTTTGGCGTGGATCACTAGGATGCCACTGTTAGAACGATGGGCATTGATGCACTGTTTTCAACAGGAGAATGTATCAGAGCATTGTCACCAAGTGGCTGTAATAGCGCACCTACTGACTGTTATAAAAAACAAACGCTTTAACGGAAATCTCAACCCTGAAAGAGCGGCAATCCTGGCCCTATATCACGAAGTATCGGAAACTAAACTCCAAGATATCAATACCAACACAAAGTATCATAACCCCGAGTTTACTAAGGCATTCAAGACACTTGAAAATATTGCTGAGAAAGAGTGCTTAGCGACGCTACCTGAAGATCTTCGAGATGAAATGGAGTCGTTGATTGTGCAATCTAAGGTCGACCCTGAGTACAAGGCTATCGTAAAAGCTGCTGACCTACTTCAGGCTTATGTTAAAACAAAAAATGAGCTTCGTTTCAATAACGATGAATTTTGTCATGTAGAAGAGCACCTTACAGCCAAATTACAAGCACTAGAATCTAGCATGCCAGAAGTGAAATGCTTCATGGATATATTCCTAGATAGTTGCACCACTACGTTAGACAAATTGTCAGAAACTTAGACGCCCGATTTCCTTAGCCCTTTATCCCCTAAACCTCTTAGCACGTTAGGCATACTTACTATTACAGTATGCCATCTAAAATATGGCCTTATCCCAAAGGCCATAACGATTATGTATATTCCCCTTTGGTAAACTTAACCCAATGAGTAAAGCACCAGAAAAGATACTAGATGCAATAGCCATAGCGCCTACACTATAAATAAACGGGGTAACAAACAACGCACCTCCCAACGGAATAAGCACATATCTAAACGCTCTCCCTGTTTCTGCCAACGCTGTGACAACCACCGTTATTACCAATGCACCAATAAGATGGTCTGCGTTGGCCATGCCTCCCTCTGCCCCCAAGGTCATTCGAGTAAACATTAGCCATATACCAATAGGTACGCATAAAACCAAACCTATTGGAAATGTCACACCGCCACCTACCAAGTCTTTTATTATGGTGCCTACGGGGCGCTCGAACTCAGAACGTTCAATCTTTTCGGCTGTACCTTCATCGGTATCACCGGTAAACAATATTCGTAGAAGAGGACGACCTTGCTTTTTGCGACGATACAAAAACGCTGATGTTGCCACTAATTCATCTAATGAATAAGGGATTTGAATTAGCATGGCCGCCGCTGCAATCAAACAGAGCGTACACCATGTACCTAATAAGATTGGTTGAATGATAATGAAGAGTATAGAAATAGCGCCTAAGGGAACTATCATGATCCCAAAGAGCATAACTAACCACGGCATAGTCCGCCAACGGCGGGTAGAGCCCATTATTCCTGTGAGAATTTCAAGTGCGTAAGTCATTGCCCCAAGACCTGCGTCTGGAACCGGCCATGCTTCTGAAAATGAGGATGTGATAATTTCCTCGGTACCATTTTGCGGGTCTGAAGCAACCCCAGTAAAGAATGGGTCCCAAACTGCATCAATGTGACCGAGTTGGTACGCACATAAATACCGCGATATAAGGAACCCAACAAAGGCTAAGGCTATAACTGGCATCCGCTGTAACCATCCTGATGGATTAAAATCCCAACCCGGCGGTACATTTGGACCCGTTTCCGCTGCCACGTTAGCCACTCCTGGTGTAGGTCTAGTGCATACAGCGAAACCAATTATCAACATACCGACCAAAGTGTCATTCAAATACCCTGCGGCACTTGGTGCCCAAAATATCAAAGGAGCACACAACAGCCAAAACCCGACTAAGCCAGCGCCCCATCGTGCCCACCCCATCCTCCATGACAGCGACATGCATGAGAAAAACATTAACGCAAATGCGCTTATATAATTGCTGACACTCATGGCTTGCGATACATAGCCCAAGATGGATGGCGCACTCAGCAACCAAAACGCGAGTCCTATATTAAGAAAATGTGCCCATAAAAAGTTTTGATGTTGGTCACGGTAACGTTTCTCATTCTGCTCTCGTACTGTGTGAGAATTTTTATCTTTTTCGCTACTTGTTTGTATCCAGTCAGGGCGAGTAATACCGTTCTTTTTATACCAAGCGGAGGGATCGGCTTTCAAATGACTCGTTAAACTCTGTAATTTATCGAAGATTTTATGTTTAGGCTGCCAATTTAATTGCGTTTTCGCACGGGAAATATCGAGATGATAATGTTGCGATGCAAGATCAATCATAAAAGGCTTAATGAACGGCTTTTCCCCATGATCGATTGCATCCGGGACAACTGGCTCAGTTTTCACCTGCATCCAAGCACCTGCTTTCGCGAACATGTCTGGCACATTGACAGTATTCCACTGTGTCTCACCGAATAATAAGTTACCAATTCTGTTTTGTAATGCCTGGTAGCTCATGACTTCTTCTTCGCCCGCCAAAACAACATGCGCTTTTGGCAGTGACTCTCGTCTTTCAATGACTTTTTCAAACACGTTTATCATGTCTTCTTGATGTATAAACGACTGACCAGCCATAAGGTCGCCAGCATACACATGGCTTTTCATATCCCGTTCATACACTCTCGCAATTTGATGAGACAAGGTAGGCACCGCGGTTTCATCATCGTATAACCCAGCTAGACGTAATATTGTGTAGGGTATTTTATTGTCATTTTTTATGATTACGTTTTCGGTACGGGCTTTCGATTTGGGATATTCCCATGCGGGCTCAACAGCTGTATCTTCATCGACTTTTTGACCTGGCACCCCCGCTTTGTGTACCAACATGGTGGAGGAATAAACAAAGCGTTTAACTTCAAAGTTGGCGAGACCATTTAAAAGGCGCTTAGTCCCTTCAACATTTACCTCTTCATATAACGGGTTAGGCTTACCTGTAAAATCAAAATACGCTGCCAAATGCACCACTGCCGCAATTTGTTTTCCGTGATATTCGCGAATTTTATGCAAGGCCAACTCGATTGATTCATCTGAGGTTAAATCGCATATGTAGCTCTCATCTGCGCTCTCACATTCATCGCGGTCCAATCCAATTGTGGTGTAGTTAGTACTTAGTTGCTGACAAAGGTGAGTGCCTATATTTCCAGAGGACCCCGTTATTAAAACGAGTGGCTTACCAGTATCTTGAGAATCGGTTTCATTATTCATAGAGAGGTCCGTTGAGTGATCCATTTAGATGCCCTTTGAGCAATTCACAATTCACGTAACATGACAAGATAAAAATATCTTTTCGTGCAGTTAGTTTGCCACTTGTCCAGCACCTGTTTGGCGATACCGCCGTTCATCGCTGTGCATCAATAATTCAGGACTCATCGGACCTATTCTGGCTCATTCAGATTGTATGATTATTGCCGCCCTGTTCGCGTGTATGCGCAATATTTTCGCCCTCCGGTAATTTTTTACATGCATTAGTCAAAGAGGCATTGTGACTTATGCATAAAATCTTTTTAAACGTTTGATACGGCTCGGATATCGGGTTCAAACCTTAAATAACCATTCCGCCGTCGCCATTTTGCTGCATTAAATTATGTAGATGCTGGTTGACCAGAATAAATAAGCTGGGATGTTCTGGCTAGGATCATGCAACGTGCAAAAAGTGCAAGAAGCTGTTTAGGCGAACACACTTTATTTCAAGATTTGAAATCAAGCCTTACAAGTGGTGATAACCGTGCTGAGGTGTTATCAGCGCGCTATAAGTCTTCGATTAAGATGGGATTCGAGGCGAAAAGCAAAGATTTGGCTACGTGTAATTATTACAAACCGCCTAAGTAATATTTACTCCGCTTCTTTTGTAAATGCTTCAAATAATAAGTACCTAGGTGTTCTGAAGTCGGGATAGAACAATCAAATGGAGATAGGTTATAAAAGATGCACTTTTGGTCCGAAGTTAGTCGTAAAGCCATCTATGTAGGCATGTTGTTGCTATCAAATATACCTTTGCTGTATGCGCAAAGCCAATCTGCTATTGAACCTGCCAGTGCCCAAGCACGAGGGATCAGCTACATCTGGTGGAGTATGTTTTGGGTTGCGGTAGCGGTTTTTATTGCCGTTATGCTTATATTAGCTTGGGGCCTGTGGCGTGGAAAAGCTGACAAACCTACTCATCTTAGTTACCTCGCCAGCCGTAATTTGGTCATCGTAGCTGGCGTAGCGGTACCTTTGATAACCGTTATATGCTTAGTGGGCGGTAGCTTATTTTTAGGCCGTACATTATCGGAAAAACCACCAGCGGACGCACTCGAAATACGTATCACCGGATGGATGTGGTGGTGGCAAATTGAATACCTTGATGAAAACTCAAACACTATCGCGACCACTGCGAACGAATTGCATGTCCCCGTCAACAAGCCCATTCAACTTTACCTAGAAAGTGGTGATGTTATCCATAGTTTCTGGGTGCCCCAATTACACGGCAAAACCGACCTTATTCCTGGGCGCACAAACTCAAGTTGGTTTGAGGTTGATGTTTCAGGCACCTTCCGCGGGCAATGTGCTGAATTCTGTGGATTACAACATGCTCTTATGGGGTTTTTGGTGGTCTCTGAGCCTCAAGCTGAATTTGATGCCTGGTTGGCAAATCAGCAAACCCCATCAAGTGCACCATCTACTAGTGAAACTACAGCGGGTCAACGGGTCTTCTTTGAAGCAGGTTGCCAGCATTGTCATACTATTAAAGGCACAGACGCAACGGGCACTGCAGGCCCCGATTTAACCCATCTAGCGTCTCGACAATCAATCGCTTCAGTTACTAGGCAAAACAGTAGAGCACATTTGGGTGGATGGGTCGCTGATCCTAATGGAATCAAGCCTGGCGCAAAAATGCCTATGTCTCAATTGGAGCCTGAGGAACTATCCAACCTACTGGATTACTTACAGAGCCTGAATTAATCACACTGAACGACAGCAAAGAGTGCGTTAAACCGCGGTTAAAAACACTTGATAAAAAGGGATTGAGCTTGAAAAATCAACCACAAACTGAACAAGCTATTTTCGATGACCAAGACGGTTCTGAACCTATTTTAGATAAAACGTGGCTGTCACCTCCTGGTTTCTTTGGCTGGTTCACCCATGTAAACCAACGTCAAATTGGCTTTCGCTTTGTTGTCACATCTCTCATTTTCTTCGCCTTAGGCGGGCTTCTCGCGCTAATGATGCGATTACAGTTGGTACAGCCAGAAAACACCTTAATGGGGGCTGAGTTTTACCATCAAATAATGACAATGCATGGCACCACCATGATGTTCTTCTTTGCGGTGCCGGCCATGGAAGGGCTGGGTATCTACTTAGTGCCCTTAATGCTTGGTACTAGAGACATGTCGTTTCCCCGGCTTAATGCATTTGGTTATTACGTTTATTTGATCGCTGGTATCACATTGTATTTGGCGCTCTTTCTGGGAATGGCACCCAATACGGGCTGGTTTAGTTACGTCCCTTTAGCGGGCATTGAGTATTCCCCAGGGCGAGGGGTGAGTTTCTGGACGACCATGATCACCTTTATCGAGATATCAGCGCTTACAGCGGCAGTTGAGTTAATTGTTACCATTTTAAAACAACGAGCGCCGGGAATGACGTTAAATCGAATGCCAATTTTCGTTTGGTCCATACTGGTTATGTCGTTCATGATTGTATTCGCTATGCCCACCGTAATGGTAGGTAGCGTATTACTGGCACTAGACCGCACATTTTCTACTCAGTTTTTTGTGGCTACGGGTGGCGGCGACCCACTGTTATGGCAACACTTATTCTGGTTTTTTGGCCACCCCGAAGTTTACATTATTGTAGTACCGGCGCTCGGTATTGTATCCACTGTCATTTCAACATTCTGTCAGCGAGAAGTGTTTGGTTATACCGCGGTTGTGCTATCGATGGTTACCATAGGTTTCGTGTCTTTTGGATTGTGGGTACACCACATGTTTACCACAGGTTTACCTCACTTAGGGCTAAGCTTTTTCACCGCAGCAAGCGCTATGATAGCGATCCCCAGCGGGGTGCAGATTTTCTGTTGGATTGCCACGCTATGGGGTTCAAAAATTCAATTTAAAACGCCCATGCTATTTATTATGGGCTTTTTTGCTGTGTTTGTTATTGGCGGTTTAACTGGGGTAATGGCCGCCTCAATTCCATTTGATATGCAAGCTCACGATAGCTATTTCGTAGTTGCTCACCTCCACTATGTTCTTATCGGTGGAGCAGTATTGCCGTTTTTTGCAGGTTTATATTACTGGTACCCTAAAATGACAGGTTCGATGCTAAATGAGCGCTTAGGACGCTGGAGTTTTTGGCTTATATTTATAGGGTTAAATCTAACCTTTTTTCCAATGCATCAACTAGGGCTTGATGGCATGCCTAGGCGGGTTTATACCTACTTACACAACATGGGCTGGGGAGAAGTTAACTTTTTCGTAACCTGTGCCGCGTTTTTAATGGCGTTCGGTTTTTTACTCACCTTTATCAATACGCTTATCAGCCCCTATCAATCTCGCGCTGCTAGCAGTAACCCCTGGAATGCAGATACCCTTGAATGGTGGGCTCAATCGCCCCCGCAAAATTACAATTTCAGGCATCTTCCTGTTATTAGCAGTCGCACACCACTTTGGCAAAAAGTGCCTTTGCAAAAAGTAACCGGGATCCGTGCTGATCGCCGCGAAATAATCATCACAACTTTGCTAGACGCAAAACCCCAGGGGGTGTGTATTATGCCCTCACCTACTTACTGGCCATTTGTTCTGGCATTAACCGTTGGGTTTGGTTTTCTAGGGTTTATGTTTAAGCCTATTTTATTTGTGGTTGGTTTCTTTCTAAGCTTTTTCGCTATTGTGGGGTGGTTGTGGCCTACAAGACCTTGGCTAGAAGAAAAAGAGCCTAAAGACGGTCATCCTGTCAGAGGTTTACAGTCATGAGCGAACAAATGAATAGCATGAGCGAACAAATGAATAGCATGAGCGAACAAATGAATAGTGAGCGCCCAGATAATAACTCAGATGTGGACGTATCCAACTTTTCACGGCATTTAAATGGTCATAATGCACCTATCTGGTGGGGAATTATCGGCCTAATATTAATTGAGCTTAGCGTGGTCTCAGCGTTTACCGTTACCTATCTGTATTTATATATGCAGCACCCTCAGTGGCCCCCTAATGATATTCCTGCGCCACCTTTGCTTATTCCGACCTGGTCGATGATTTTAATGTTGCTAAGTTGCGTAACTATGTATCTAGCGGGTAAAGCTGTTGAAAAAAATCAGGCTAAGCACTTTGTTGTATATACCTTCGCGTCGGTGGTCATGGCTTGTTCGGTGTTGTGGATACGGTGGTTGCAATTTGGCAACTTTGAAATGCGCTGGGATCAACACGTCTATGGATCTTTGCTGTGGACCATTTCGGGTTTTCACTTTATTCATATTGTTTCTGCTGCCATCGGCACCGCTGCCATCGGCCTTTTTGGTATGGCCGGCTTTTATACCAGACAACGCCAGATTGGCGTAGTAGTCGATACTATGTATTGGAACTTTGTCGCCTTTGCATGGCTTCCTTTTTACTTAGTACTGTATTTCTTTCCTAGGTTATAAATAATGACTAAACCCGTTTCACTTAACCGAGTTGGTTCCGGATACCTTTGGCGTTTTTGGTTCATTGCCATCGCAGCGTGGGCACTGCAACTGTTTATCTGTTACGCCCTTGTAGAATGGCACTGTGCCAGACCCAGCACTTTTTCTGAGCAAACATTACAGCGGATTGTAGGTATTGTTACCGCTGTATGCTTTGTCGCGGCACTCGTAAACCTGCGTTACGCGTTTCGCTATTATCGACAACTCAAGAAACAAAAAAGCAGCCAGTCGCGGGAAATATTCATGTCCTCGGGTGCCTGCATAATGAGCGGGTTTTTAGCCGCAGTGATTTTGATGCAAGGTTGGCCAACCTTACTTCTAGCCGCCTGTAGCAGTGCGGGAGGATAACAAAGCATGCTAATTCGCACATTAAGTTTATTGGTAGCCCTATTGCCCTTTAGCAGTTTTGCGCATGTGGTTAATGTACCTCTATCATCACAATATAGCTTTCTATCCATAGATCCGGTTTCAGCACTATTGTTGCTGATTATCGCTATCTGCTATTTTCGAGGCAGTCGAAAAATCAGTAAGCGAGTAGAATCGAAGCAAAAGCAATATCGCCGACAAATGCGTTGGTTTTGGTCAGGTTGGTTAACCCTGGTGATCGCTTTAATTTCGCCGATTGATTCTATCGGGGAGAAACTATTTTCAGTACACATGGTGCAGCACGAGATGTTGATGATGATAGCCGCACCTTTGCTAGTGTTATCTCGACCAGAACAAACCATTTTGCTTGGTGGGCGAGGTTTTCTAACCCCTATCGTGCACAGCTTTACCGGTCGTTCACCGCGTATGCTACGGTTTTACCGTCAATTAGCTACCCCCCTCTGGGGCTGGCTAATACACTTTTTCGGCCTTTGGCTATGGCATTTACCTTTTCTGTTAAATGCCAGTTTAACCAGTTCTTGGGTGCATAGCTTACAGCATGCCACATTTTTACTCATCGCTTGGTTATTCTGGTATTCAATTTTCCGTCTCGATAAATCTAATTCGATGTCAGCAGTTATCTCGTTATTCACCACCGGTATTCATGCGAGTCTGTTAGGCGCCTTGCTGACATTCTCACCTAGCATCTGGTACAGCCCTTACGCGCACACTACACAGCAATGGGGGCTTAGTCCTATTGAAGACCAACAGTTAGGAGGACTCATTATGTGGATGCCTGCAGGAATTGTTTTCATCCTAGCGGCCCTAGTGACCTTGGCGCGGTTATTGCGTTCTACGAATGATAGTGATGGTCGCATTGGTAGCACCGCCGATATTGACGAGAAAGAAGCGGTCGAAACCCATCAAAGCAGTAAATAAGGGAGTAGTGAATTGCAAAAGTTAAACGTGTCCACTTGTGTTTTGACCACTTTTTCGAGTTTACGTCTCGCGTTTTCTAGCTCCTTAAGTGCTGCGATAGTTATTACATTCGGTATTTGGGCTTTCCCCATCAGTGCGCAGTCCATCGATGCGCAGCTAGAGCAAGGCAAAACTCTTATGATCACCAAAGGCTGTAGCAGCTGCCACCAATTAACTAAATTGCCTGCCGCCAAGGGATTAGTAGGGCCGCCGTTAGACAAAATGGCCTCGCAAAGTTATATAGCTGGTGTACTACCAAATTCCCGCGAGAATTTGACGAAATTTCTGCTCGATCCCAAAAAGTTTCACAGTGATACTGCCATGCCTACGCCCGATATTTCTGAACAAGAAGCTCGTCACATCACGGATTATTTGTTCAAAGAGTGATTTTTAACCATGACTAAAACGATTAATATTAAGCTCAACAAGCGATTTTATTCATTAGCAGGCGTTGTACTGGCGCTCATAGCTGCTGTGATATTTAGTTTGGTTTATTTTGGCGTGTACAACGTTTCCGCGCTGACCGGACACACGACACCGGTTTATAAGTTTCTAGAACATGCACGTATTCAAGCGGTAGATGCCCGGGTAGACGAGCAAGTTCCAGATTTAACCCTGTTTGACTGGCAAAGGTCTGGCTTGAAAAACTACCAGCGACATTGTATTGCATGCCATGGCGCACCCGGTGTTGCACCCGAGCCGTTTTCGCTTGGCATGATGCCACCACCAAGTGCTATTGTACGCGTGGCTGGCCAGCGTTCACCCGCTGAATTATATTGGGTGATAGAAAATGGCATAAAAATGTCGGGTATGCCAGCTTGGAAATATCGTTTAACCCAAGAGGAATTATGGGAATTGGTCGCCCTGGTTAAGGTGTTGCCCACATTGTCAAAAGCTGAATATGCCCAATTGGCAGACCATAACTTCGCTATTGAGGGTGTCGAGAGTGTACTTGCCAACCAGCAAGACGAAACGGCTATTATGCAGTCTAGCTTAGCAGAGCCTCGTGCTACACAAGCACTTTCTGGGCAAGTTGCAATGCAACAATACAACTGCTCTAGTTGCCATGTTATCGATGGTATTGCATCTGCAAGCTATCATGTTGGTCCCCCCTTAAATAATATGGTAAATAGACGATTTATTGCCGGTACCTTGCCAACCACGCGAGAAAATCTGATCCAGTGGATTATGGACCCACCACATTTTAAGCCTCAGAGCCTAATGCCCAACCTAAGGGTTAAGCGGAACCACGCTGAAGCCATGGTTGATTACTTGTATGAAATCGCTGATGAAAAATAGTCGCTTTATATACTACTCAAACTATGCGCTAGACATACATAGTATTAGTGAATAGTATCAAGGTATCTATTTGAATTTTTATGCTATTTAGTGCCTGACATTCAGGTTATTAACCTTTGTGCACGATAAAATTCTTTTACGTTATTCGGGCGGTTTTCCCTACCCAACACTTTCGTTAAGTGACACCGTGTCTGAAGAATCCAATACAGGTTGATACTTGTCTAACAATACCAATCTAGCTAGCATAAATGTTGAATGTTAAGGAATGCATGCAGTGACAGTACAAAGATGGGAACAGGAATTACACGCTCGCCGCTTGCCGCGAAGTGTTTCACGAGACGGCGACCATCGTAACCCTTACCAGCGGGATAAAGCGCGTGTACTGCACAGTGCCGCGTTTAGACGCTTACAAGCCAAAACCCAAGTATTGGGGGTTGGACTAAGTGACTTTTATCGCACTCGCCTTACCCATTCTTTAGAAGCCGCGCAAATAGGTACCGGTATTACTGCGCAGTTATGCGGTAAGTTTCCAGATATTGCCAGTAAATTGGCCCTTGATGCTACGCTTATTGAAACCCTATGCTTAGCCCATGATATTGGCCATCCGCCTTTCGGAAGAGAACACCAATTTTGTATCTTTTAATACAGGAAGGAAGCTTGAAGCCTTATAAAACATATCATTAAGCTAAAAGCTATACATACAATTTACCACATACAAATTTCAAAAGTCAAGTTTAACTAGATAGATCATCCAAACTAGCCAAGCAGTTTTGTTCAAATAGATCCATGAACACACCTACTTCTGGCATTTCTTCTTTATATGCGTCAACTTTATCAGATAAGCGTTTTTTAACAGATACGAATTCCGGGTTATGGAATTTAAGTTCATCGCACGCTTTGAAATAAGCAGTAAGAACATCTGCCGCTTTTACCAGTTTCTTATATTCTTTATCTACCTGTTTCTGAATAACCAGCTCTTTAAACAGAGGTTTTAATTTTTCGGGAAGGGTGTTTAGGCACTCAATCTCAGCCAAATCTTCAATTTTCTTGAATTCCTCGGTTAATGCTGGAGAGCTGTATTTTGTAACGTGGTTGATATCTTGAAGTTTAGTTTCAGAAACTTCATGGTATAAAGCGATTGTAGCCGCCTTCTCAGGACTTATTTGACCACCGCAGTACACATTTTTTATAGTTGCTAAGAGATGAGCGATAACAGCAACTTGATGGCTATGTTCTGCAACATTTTCTTCTTTCATTAAGTGCATAGGAGACCAGCGCTTAATGAGGTTCATACGAAGTATCCATGCTAAAAACGAACTATTTTTCACTACAAAACCTCTCAAATAAAATTAAAATTCTCACCATTTCAATATTTAAAAAAACATTATGCTCCCCCACTTGAAGGTTCAAGTGGAATCAATCTATAAAAATGTGTACTTAGCCTTCTTCTGAAATTTGATTAAGCGTTCGGTTGATTGTTGAACGACTAACTTTGTACTTTTTTGCTAAGTTAGAAATGGATTCTAGATATAGTTTTCATTATATCGTTAGCTTGTTTTTTTATATAATACTGGTAACCTACCTAGGCTTACCTTGAGCTTTTGCTTCTTCGCGGCCTTCAGCATTTCTGCTTCTGATAAGATCACGTTCTAGTTGAGCGAATATTCCACATAGGTTAATTATCGCTACTGAAAAAGGGTTATCACTGCTTACATTAAGTGAGACATCTATGGTTTTTAGATTTGCACCTTTACGATGGATATGCTCTATTGCTTCCAGAATAGACTTTAAAGAGCGACCTAATTGGTCAAGACGAGTTACAATAACCTCGTCACCATCTCTTATATAATCAATAAGCCCTTTCAGCATCTCATCCTAACTGAAGTACTAGAGTGTTTACCCTGAAAGATTCTCTCACAGCCAAATTCATTTAATTTAGTAAGTTGAATATCAAGCTCCTGTTCTTGAGTTGATACTCTGACAAAACCAACTTCCATATATTATCTAGCTTCAGCCAACTCTAAAGATGCGGCTATCTCGTACTCATCATCTGTTTGATTTCCATAGATATCTCCGCGATGAATATCATAGAACGTTGCAAAGTCAGGAATATCCGAAACTATATTCCTTCCCCATTTAGATTTATAAATAATGTTGTTAGTACTTAAATGCTTAATTAATTCGTGTGCCTCTGAACTTAATGACACTCGTTCAAGTACCTTATAAGTTTCTTGTCCATATTCGCAAATGTGAGTGGTATTACCTTCTTCCACTATTACTCTAAATGGATCTCTTAAAATTTCTTTTAACTCTTCGAATGATAGCTTTCTAATTTCTTTAATTTCACTCATATACATGTCCGATTATTATAACTTTCTGACACCATACCAAACAGGTATCCGAAAAAACAACAACTTTCTGACACTTACAATTATTTGAATTTTACTGATTCTTGACATGACAATTAGATAACTACGCATTCTATTGATGTAGTATTTATGAATGTATGGTTTAACTATGGTAGTCATATCTGCTCTTACAGGTTCGAAGAATTCGTTCTCATCTTATCTGACAAGCAACTATGAGCGAAAATCGGACGATCTCTCTAGCTCGTTTTTGGACAGAAATGAGTTAGAGCCGACCAGTGGCTCTGTGCCAAAAGCGGACTTGGTACAAAAACAAAGGCACCTCATGTATCAAAAGGTGCCTTCTTATTTTGTTAAAAGTTGTTTTTATTTTTAACCGCTATAACTTGACCATTTTTTGCAATTTGGAAGTAAAGCTTATCTTCGTTGCTAGCATTAGATGCACTAACTACGTAGAAATTGTCTTCAACGCTAGCAATCGAAAGTTGCGACTTATCAATATTTTTCCATGACTCATCTAACTTACCAACTTCAAAACCAGCGTCTTTAAATGTCATCTTTTGAATATGTGTTGCAGCGATGCTAACAGCTTTCTGACCGCTGATGACACCATGATCTCCATGTGCCTGTACATTACTAGTTAGCAAGGCACCACAAAGCGCAACGATTGATATTAGTTTGTTCATTTTAGTCTCCATTTTGTATGAAATTCGTAAAGTTAAATTCGTTATTGTTTAAGGCCAATAACTTCGTATTGCCCTTTGACCATTAGCTGTATTGAAACTGGCTTGTCTGATTTGTTTTTCCAGTACCAGCCATGAGAGCCTTCAAATGGCGTGGTATAACTACCTTTCATTTCATTAGTAGTAGCAATAACATAGCTTTCAAAATATCCCGTTGTGTCACCTTCTGGCTCACCATGTAAATCGAAGTACAATGGAACACCATCGGTTAACCATTCATAAGTCATTTTTTCATGCTGCTTCATATAAAATTTATATTCGATGCCGCGTCCCGCAGGGACTGTCACTTCTATTGTTTGAAACTCATCCGTGCCTTTAGTTGTCTCTAATGACGTTGTTTCCACTTCAGCCGCTTGTGCAAGTGCTGTTAAACCTAACTTGTTTCCAATACCTGTCGGATCGATGTTGTACTCTGCTGGTAAGATAAAGGTAACCAGTGCAATAGCCGCGACAACGACTGCTGAAATACTCGCTTTAACGAGTGTTTTGGTACTAACTGTATGTTGCATAAAATTCTCTTTTATTTCTGTATTTCTATAAGTTAAAAATCGATTAAATGGTAAAGTAACCAGCAAGTTGTAAGCCCATCAACATCACACCAGCACTCATTAGTGCGGTATTTGTGACTGTCGAAAAGCGTTGAAATGAAGGCAGTTTTCGCCATGCATTTATCATGATCAAAATAAGTGCGAGCGCAGCAAATTGACCAAGTTCAACACCTAAGTTAAAGGCAATCAGGTTGGTAATAAGACCTTCATCAGCTAGGCTAAACTCTTGTAATTTGGTAGCTAAACCAAAGCCATGAAACAGACCGAAAATCAGCACCGCCCATTGGGTATTAGGCTGCCAATTAAAGCAAAGCTTAAAGCCACCTAGATTATCGAAGCCCTTATAAATTACGGAAAAACCGATAATGGCATCAATTAAATAAGCATTGACCTGTATGTCACTTAACACACCAAATAACAGGGTTGTACTATGCCCAATAGTAAACATGGTGACGTACAACAGTACGTCACGGCTACGATATAAAAAGAAGATAACACCGACTAAAAACAGCAAGTGGTCATAGCCCGTTATCATATGCTTAGCGCCTATATATAAAAACGGGATAAACTGTACTCCATTATTTTGCTCTAAAAATGCTCTGGTTTTATCATCGACTCCGTGAGCAAAAGCTTCGATACTGACAAGCGCTAACAGCGCAATCGTCAGATAAGTCAGTACTTTAATCATGTTACTTGGCATCTTGAGACTCCAATACTTCAACATCAGTCAAAATAGACTCCTTTTCTTTATGTAAAATTCTGTATAAGGCAGGGATGACAAACAGAGTCAAAATCGTTGACGAAATAATGCCACCAATGACTACTGTTGCCAGAGGCCGCTGAACCTCCGAGCCTATGCCTGTATTTAACGCCATAGGAATAAAACCTAATGAAGCAACGAGTGCGGTTGTTAACACAGGTCGAAGACGCGTCAGCGCACCATCAAAGATTGCTTTATCAAGTGCCAAACCATCTTTGCGCAGTTCTCTGATAAACGACACCATAACCAGTCCATTTAGGATGGCGATGCCCGATAAGGCGATAAAGCCAACCGCTGCCGAAATTGAGAACGGAATATCACGTAGTAACAGCGCAGCAATACCACCAGTTAATGCAAGCGGAACCCCCGTAAAGATGATCATGGCATCTTTAAACGAGTTAAGGGCGAGGATTAATAAACCAACAATCATGATTAAAGTGACAGGTACAACAATACTCAGGCGCTCTGAAGCGGATTGCAGTTTTTGGTAAGTGCCGCCATATTCCACCCAATAACCAGCAGGTACTTCAACGTTTTCATTAATGGCTGCTTGTATGTCTGCAACAAAACTACCTAAGTCCCTACCACGAACATTGGCAGTTACTACCAATCTACGTTTACCATTTTCACGATTTATTTGGTTAGCACCCGATATCAGCTCAATATCAACCAATTCTTTAAGTGGTACTGTATGTCCATCAGCCAACGTTATCGGTAAATAAGGTATTGAATCGATATCATTACGTTTGGACTCTGTGAGCCTTACTACAATATCTGAGCGCACATCGCCTTGATAAAACTTACCTGCAACTGTACCGCCCATAGCCATTGCCACTTGAGACTGTACTTGGCTAATACTAATACCAAACTGCATCAGTTTTTCACGATTTGGCACAAGATTAAGCATGGGTAAACCAGTGGTTTGCTCAACTTGTATATCTACGGCACCTTCAACCTGAGAGATTGCACCCTCTATCTCACTGCCTAACGTAGTCAACGTATCAAAGTCATCACCAAACACTTTTATCGCAAGTTCAGCTCTCACCCCAGCTAACAATTCGTTAAAACGCATTTGTATTGGCTGTAAAAACTCATATCGGTTCCCCGGAATTGGCTCTACTAGCGCGGCTAACTCTTCTACAACTTGAGTTTTTGTCTTATCTGGATCAGGCCACAACTCGCGAGGTTTCAGGATAATGAAGTTATCTGCGACACTTGGCGGAACGGCATCAGTTGCAACGTCGGCAGTGCCTATTTTGGCAAAGACGCGTTCAACTTCTGGCATTTGTTTAATTTTATCTTCTAAAGATTCCTGAAGCGCGATTGCTTGAGACAATGACGTACCCGGAATTCGCAGCGCGTGCATGGCAATATCACCTTCATCCAAATTAGGCGCAAATTCACTACCTAACTTAGTTGCCTGATAACCTGAGAAACCCACTAATACTGTTGCGGCTATAACAACGAACCAACGGGCTTTTAAAACCCAGTTTAAAGCAGGCTTGTAAAGAACAGTAGCACCACGAATTATTGGGCTATGTTTTTCTTTCACAGGCTTTTTAAATAACAAGGCAACCATAGCGGGTACAAAGGTAACCGATAACACCATAGCGCTAAGTAACGCGATAACCACGGTGATCGCCATCGGGTGGAACATTTTGCCTTCAACACCCTCAAGAGCAAAAATGGGTAAGTAAACAGCGGTGATAATAAACACGCCAAATAGCGCTGGACGTATGACTTCCTTTGTGGCTTCGAACACGAGTTCCATGCGTTCTTTTAGCGGCAGAGGTTTGTTTCCTGCTTGACTTAGCCTGCGAAGACAATTTTCCACGATAATAATGGCACCATCGACTAACAAACCAAAATCTAACGCGCCTAAACTCATCAGGTTAGCACTCACGCGAGTTTGTACCATACCTGTTACTGTCATCAACATGGCAAATGGGATCACTAAGGCTGTTAAAAATGCAGCCCTGAAATTACCCAGTAGCACAAAGAGTACAACGATAACCAATATCGCCCCTTCGATCAGGTTAAGCTGAACCGTTTGTAGCGTTTTATCTACTAATTTAGTGCGATCATAAACAGCAGTTGCGACTATACCTTCTGGTAAAGTGGCGTTAATTTCCTTGAGCTTTTCTCCCACGGCATGAGCTACTGTGCGGCTATTTTCGCCAATAAGCATAAATACCGTACTCATCACCACTTCACGACCATTTTGTGTAGCAGCGCCAGTTCTAAGCCCTTTGCCGTTTTCAATATCGGCTACGTCTTTTATATAAATTGATGAACCATCAAGCGACTTAAGCGGAATATTACCAATGGCAGTCATATCAGTAACCTGACCGGGCAGCCTTAACAACCACTGTGCGCCATTTTGCTCAATAAAGCCTGCACCTTGGTTTTGGTTGTTTTGCGAAATTGCATCAACCACATCGGCTTGTGACAGCCCAAAAGCAAGTAACTTTTCAGGTTTGAAAGCGACTAATATTTCACGCTCAAATCCGCCTATCGGGTTCACTTCTACTACACCCGGCACCCGCATTAACTGTGGTCTTATTGTCCAGTCATGTACGGTTCGTAAATCCGTTGGTGTAATAGGCGTGCCATCAGCATGTGTAGCATCAGGCTCAGCATCAACAGTGAACATGAATATTTCACCAAGACCTGTCGCAATTGGCCCAAGTTGAGGCTCTAAGCCCAGCGGTAACTCAGCGCGTGCCGCTGATAAACGCTCATTAACAAGCTGACGGGCAAAATAGACATCAGTATCATCACTGAATATTGCAACCACTTGAGATAGGCCATAACGAGAAACTGAGCGGGTATAGGTTAACCCCGGTAAACCCGACAATGCGGTCTCTAACGGAAAAGTTACCCTTTGCTCAACTTCTAATGGCGTAAACCCAGCCGCTTCGGTATTGATCATTACCTGCACATTGGTGATATCAGGCACTGCATCAATCGGTAGTTTGGTAAAATTCCATATACCCAAACCTGACACAGCTAACACCATCACCATGACAAGGAATTTGCGCTTTATTGAAAAGCGTAAAATTGACTCCAACATTTATACACTCCTAGTGATCGTGTGATGCGCCAGACTTTTCAATGTCGGCTTTTAAGATGTAGCTATTGTTGGTCACGTATTCGGTTCCCGCTTTTAGGCCACCTAATACTTCAATCCATTCGCCTCCAGTGCGGCCCAACTCAAGCATACGAACTTCATACTGCTCACCCACTTTGGCGTAAACAACAGTAAAGTCTCTAAAACCTTGTAAGCCAACACGCTTTACAGCCAGTGGCACATCAATGGTTGCAACTTCAATGTCAGCTTTTACGAAGCCGCCTTCGGCAAGGTTACGACCTTCTAATTCGACCCAAACTATTCTTGCCTGATCATCTCTCACGCTAGGTTCAATAAATGACACCTCACCTACAAGGGGGTCCTCATGACCTTCAATGTTTAACGTAACTGGCGTTTCCAGTTTAACCTTGGAATAATCCGAAGGATAAACCGCTAATTTGGCAATATGGCGATTAAGATTGGTAATGGTGAGTAAGGTTTTACCATTAGTTTGCTCACCCGCGTTTGCGAATAACTGGGTAATAACACCGTTAATGGGCGCTTTAATAACGTAGGGCTTAAGACTTTCATTACTTTCTACTGTGAATAGCGTTTGCCCTTTTTTAACAATTTCACCGTAATTGACGTGTAATTTGGTGATTTCACCATCGAAACGCGCAGCAATGTTTCGCTTAGCGTCCACAGGTAAACTTAATTTTCCATAAGCGGGTATGGTTTGATGAATTGTCGCAGGGCCTGCGATTTCAGTGTTGATTTCCATTGCATCGGCAACTGCCTGTTCAATTGTGGTGCGACCCTCGAAGTTGTCATATCGCCAATTGTACTTTTTACCCTGATAAGTTGCTTCAATGGCAACAACAAAAGAGTGAGGCTCATAAATCACCATATCACCGCGAAGAAAGTCACCTTGAGCATTGAAGTTAATATCATCAGTGCCATCGCCTAGGCGAATTAATTTTACGTTTAAATCGACATTCTTTGGGTCTATAGGTTGTCCATCATTTGTCGCCCAAACACGAAACTCTGGTGGCACACCAGTTTCAAAAATAGAGAGTTCAATGGCAAAATCACCATCTCGTAACATGCGCCCACGGTGTGGACCTTTCTCTGGTTCAGCTTGCTCTGCCGCAGGTGTTGATGCTGCAATAGCATTAGGTGCGACGACACCTGTGAATGAGATAATAATCGCCAAGCTCAATGACGACAGAATATTTTTATTTTTCATAAATTTACTCATGGTTTTACTCGCTATCACTAACGGGCACGCCAGTTAGGCGTTGAATTTCAATATGTTGTAAATGCAAAGATTGATAAGCATCAAGTAACTGATTTTGGGCGCTGAGCAGCTCTCTACGTATATCACTCCACTGGTTGTAGCTAAGCTTACCGATATCAAATGCCTGACTTGCTTCAGTCAATGCGGTTTCTAGTACGGGAATAATTTCAGCTTGAATCGTTTCAATGACATGGTGGGAATGCGCCATTTCTTGTAATAGCACATATAGCTGTGCATCCAGTTTCTGCATTAAGGCTTGTTGCTGAGTTGCCAGTACATCTTGTTTTGCGCGTAAGGCCGCTATTGTTCCTGCATTGCTATTGTCATTCCCCCAAGGAATAGATATACCCGCTACTAAACCAAAGTCATTTGTCGCTTCATATCGTCTCAATCCCGCAGTGAGTTGCCACTGAGGTTTTGCTTCAATGCGTGCAAGCTCCATTTGAGACTGAGCGATACGTTGTTCATTAACAAACTGCTGTATTTGTGGGACTTGCTTAAGCTTGATTAGCTGGCTTTCTACCGAGGGAATTTCCGGCTTAAGCATTAAATTCCCAGTTAATTTAAGCTCAGCCTGAGGCTTGCCCCATAAGGATGACAGTTGATAATGACTAGCTTTTAATTCGTGCTCTAAATCTTCTACAGCGAGATTTCTTCGAACCAGCTCGGCTTGAGCCAAGCGCATTTCAACATTGGAACTTTTACCCGCTTTTACTCTTTTGGCAATAGCGTCAACCACTTCCTGTGCCTGAGACACCGCTAATTGATTGAGTTTCAAGCGCTCTTGCTTTATCAAGATTTCAACAAACTGTTTAGCAACAATCGCAGATAAATCGAGGGCTTTTATTTTTTGCTCTACTATTACTGCATTTGCTTGGCTTTTTGCCGCATTAACTCTGCCATCAATTTGATCTTGTTGAAGCAACCAAGAGTATGTGAGCGTTGATTGCATACTTTGTAATGCGCTATGCTCACCTGTCCCTAACGCATCTTCAATCATTAAACCTATTTGAGGACGCTCTCCAATGCCAGCTTGCTCGATATTACCTTGCCACACAGCTTCTTGAGCTATCAAGGCTTTTAGCTCAGGATGACTTTGTAGAGTCATGGTCACAGCCTTGCTTAAATTTATAACCTGATGTGATGACTGTAATTGCTGCTGGGACTGCGCATTAGCCAAAAAGGGAGTTGATGTTACTAAACCAGCCCCCGTTGTTAAAACTAGACCAACAGCCAAAAACCGATTGCCGATCGGTTTTTTTCCGTTGCTTTTATAAAAATTAAATCTCATTCCATATCCTTAATTAATGGATGAAAAAAGTTTCGATAAAGTGATGAAAACTATCGACAGTGGATGCCGCTAGTACTGGCATAGTTGCCAATAATGCTAGAGTAATGATGATAGTAGTAAGTGACGGTTTATTAATTGGATTTAATAAACCCTCAACACGAAGACTCGTGTAATCATGTCCGAAGTAGCTAACAGACGCCTGATCGCAGTCCGTAGGAAGTGCTTTTTGAAGTCTAGCGACATCAATTAATGTCTGTGCGATATCAAGGTGGTCGTATTCTTTTGTGACCTCATTGTCGGCCATCTTTTCCGTCATTAAGACATATTGCTCGATTAGGGTTTGTTTTATACGTGACGGATAGAAGCTGGCAAGTGCCGTGAAAAGCACTTTAAATAACGGGTCTCTTGCCGTTACATGGGCCAGTTCATGATTAACGATGATATTAAGTTGTTCATCGCTAACTTGGGTTTGTAGTCCGGTTGATACATATATCTTGGGAGATATAAAACCTGTAGTAAAGGCAACAGGCACTTTAACAGGCATCAATAAATATTGATTGCCATTAGTCGTCCTAGCACCTTGTGCATCAGTAAAGCTTAGTAAACTCGATAATGCGATGGACTGTTTGGTTCTAACAAAGGTAGTCTTAGTTACGCGCCAAGCTAAATAGATTAGTGCTAAAAGTAAGGTTAACGCGTGCCAACTTGAAAAGCTAAAAATATCGATATGGTGCCAATGGGCAAAATCTTCGAACCAGCTTATGTTAAAAACTTTATCAAACCCTAACGAGTAAGGCATAAAGTAACCAATACAAGAAAAGGCTATCCACCAAGGTGCACTCACTAGTGACCACAATATAAACTTTTGACTATTAAAACTGACTTGTTTGAGTCTGAACAACACAAAACGAGATACGACAGCAACAGTTGCAATACCGATCACAAATGCAAGCACTGAAACACTGAGCAAATTTAGAACGATTGCCATATCTCCAACTAACATAATTAAGCCCGTTCCTTTCTTAGCTGGCGTTGTTTCTCGATCATTTTTTCTAATGTATCGAGTTGTTCGTCATTAAGCTGTGCCGAAGCAGAACTGAACGCAGCAATTAAGCTATTTTCACCATCATCAACAAAGTCACTGGTTACATTTGAAATAAGTTGAGCAATTAAGCCTTCACGATCTACTCTGGCTGAATAACAATACGCATGGCCTTGTTTAGTGCGTTTAAGTAATTCTTTTTTAAATAACCTATCAAGCGTACTTTGGATAGTATTTAACGAATTACCACGAGCTAACCCCAGTACTTTATGTACTTGCTTTGCATCCGCCTCTTTGACATTCCAGAAATGTTGAAGCACTAATTTTTCTAGTTCACCTAATTGCATAACACTTAACTCTATTTAATTCGCTGGCTATATTGCCACAACAAAAACCGATAGGCAATCGGTTTTTAGATTTAAGGGTATTATATGGGTTGGCTAATAACTAAGTATTTGATCACCGCTACGGTCATTGTGTAACCGTTCAGCAGGGCCCTATTGACAGCTAAATATATTTATTTTCAGTGATC
>NZ_CAXBMP010000009.1:0-151503 GCF_963976965.1 uncultured Alteromonas sp. | reverse complement strand
ATGCTTTGGTTTGCTTAGATTAAAGAATCTTAGCTACAACACCAGCACCTACAGTACGGCCACCTTCACGGATAGCGAAGCGTAAACCTTCGTCCATCGCGATTGGTGCAATAAGTTCTACTACGAACTTAAGGTTGTCACCAGGCATTACCATCTCTACGCCTTCTGGAAGCTCTACAGCACCAGTTACGTCAGTTGTACGGAAGTAGAACTGTGGACGATAGCCTTTGAAGAATGGAGTATGACGGCCACCTTCGTCTTTGCTTAGTACGTATACTTCAGCTTCGAATTTAGTGTGTGGGTTGATTGAACCAGGCTTAGCTAGTACTTGACCACGTTCAACGTCTTCACGCTTAGTACCACGTAGAAGAACACCAACGTTCTCACCAGCGCGACCTTCGTCAAGAAGTTTACGGAACATTTCAACACCAGTACAAGTCGTCTTAGTCGTATCTTTGATACCAACGATTTCTACTTCTTCACCAACTTTAACAATACCTTGCTCTACACGACCCGTTACTACTGTACCACGGCCTGAGATTGAGAATACGTCTTCGATTGGAAGAATGAACGGCTTATCGATAGCACGCTCTGGCTCTGGGATGTATGAATCAAGAGCTTCACCAAGTTCGATGATTTTCTTTTCCCATTCTGCATCGCCTTCAAGGGCTTTAAGTGCAGAACCTTGGATAACTGGAAGGTCATCGCCTGGGAATTCATATTCGCTAAGAAGTTCACGAACTTCCATTTCTACTAGCTCTAGAAGCTCTTCATCATCAACCATGTCACATTTGTTCATGAATACGATGATGTAAGGAACACCAACCTGACGACCAAGTAGGATGTGCTCACGAGTCTGAGGCATAGGGCCATCAGTCGCAGCTACTACTAGGATAGCTCCATCCATCTGTGCAGCACCGGTGATCATGTTTTTAACGTAATCAGCGTGTCCTGGGCAATCTACGTGAGCGTAGTGACGAGTAGGAGTGTCATACTCTACGTGTGAAGTAGAGATGGTGATACCACGAGCTTTTTCTTCAGGCGCGTTATCGATTTGATCGAAAGCCTGAGCTGAACCACCGTATGTCTTTGAAAGAACAGTAGTGATTGCCGCAGTTAGAGTAGTTTTTCCGTGGTCAACGTGGCCGATTGTACCCACGTTTACATGGGGTTTCGTACGTTCAAACTTTTCTTTTGCCATTTTTCTCGTTTCCTAAGTTAAAAGTCCGACCCAAACATAGACCGGACCGAACCTTCATTTAGATTAAATTCTAGATTCAATAATAGCCTGCGCCACATTGTTAGGCGCCTCAGAATAATTGAAGAACTCCATAGAGTATGATGCGCGACCCTGCGTTTGAGAACGCAAGTCAGTAGCATACCCGAACATTTCTGAAAGCGGCACCTTAGCACGTACTATTTTAATACCTGCTACGCCTTCTTCCATACCTTCGATCATGCCGCGACGACGATTTAGGTCACCAACCACATCACCCATCCAGTCTTCTGGAGTAGTTACTTCAACTTTCATCATGGGTTCAAGCAACACCGGATTTGCTTCTGCGGCGCCTTTTTTGAAACCCATAGAGCCGGCGATCTTAAACGCCATTTCAGAAGAGTCAACATCATGGTAAGAACCGTCGAACAAAGTAACCTTTACATCTAGTACCGGATACCCTGCTACAACACCACTTTGCAACTGCTCCTGAATTCCTTTATCAACCGCTGGTATGAACTCTTTTGGTACCACACCACCGACGATGTCATTAACAAATTCGTAGCCTGCGCCTTCTTCTGCTTGTGGCTCAATACGAAGCCACACGTGACCAAATTGACCACGGCCGCCAGACTGACGTACGAATTTACCTTCAACTTCTACTTTCTTGCGAATAGTCTCACGATAAGCAACCTGAGGTTTACCTACGTTACATTCAACTTTAAATTCGCGTTTCATACGATCAACAATGATATCAAGGTGAAGCTCACCCATACCAGAGATAATCGTTTGGCCCGACTCTTCATCAGTCTTCACCTTGAATGACGGGTCTTCAGCGGCTAGTTTACCTAACGCGAGTCCCATCTTTTCTTGGTCAGCCTGAGAGCGAGGCTCAACTGCGATAGAAATTACCGGGTCAGGAAATTCCATACGCTCTAGTGTAATGACATTATTCGGATCGCAAAGCGTATCACCTGTGGTCACATCTTTAAGACCAATGGCTGCGGCAATATCGCCAGCACGAACTTCTTTAATTTCTTCACGGTCTTTAGCGTGCATTTGAACAATACGCCCAAAACGCTCGCGTTTACCTTTCACTGGGTTGTAAACCGTATCACCAGTATTAACAACGCCAGAGTAACAACGGAAGAAAGTTAGCGTTCCTACGAATGGGTCGGTAGCGATTTTAAATGCAAGGGCCGAGAACGGCTCGCTGTCGTCTGCATGACGCTCAGCTTCAGTTTCATTTTTGTCGTCTAAAACACCCGTAATAGCTTTTACTTCACTTGGTGACGGTAAGTATTCTACTACCGCGTCTAGTACTGCCTGAACACCTTTGTTTTTGAAGGCACTGCCACAGGTGGCAAGAACAATTTCGTTGTTCAGTGTACGGGTACGTAAACCAAGTCGGATTTCAGCTTCAGTTAGCTCTTCGCCTTCTAAATACTTATCCATAAGCTCGTCAGAGGCTTCAGCAGCAGCTTCAATCATCTCTGTACGATACTTTTGTGCGTTGTCTAAATATTGCGCTGGAATATCTTCATAGGTAAACGTCATACCCATGTCTTCGGCATTCCAGTTTATGGCTTTCATCTTAATAAGATCGATTACGCCATGGAACTCTTCTTCAGCGCCCATGTTCAATTGAATAGGAACACAGTTTGCGCCTAAGCGTTTACGGATTTGACCCACAACACGCTCAAAATCGGCGCCAGCTCGGTCCATCTTATTGATGAACACGAGACGTGGCACCTCATATTTGTCAGCCTGTCGCCAGACTGTCTCTGATTGAGGTTCAACCCCAGAAGACCCGCAAAAAACCACTACAGCCCCGTCCAGTACCCGTAATGAACGTTCTACCTCAATGGTAAAGTCCACGTGTCCTGGCGTGTCTATAATGTTTATACGATGCTGATCGAACTGCTTTTCCATGCCTGACCAGAAACAAGTGGTTGCAGCAGACGTGATAGTAATACCACGCTCCTGCTCTTGTTCCATCCAGTCCATGGTTGCAGCACCATCATGCACTTCACCGATTTTATGAGACAACCCTGTATAAAACAGGACTCTCTCTGTGGTCGTGGTTTTACCCGCGTCCACATGAGCCACAATACCAATATTGCGGTAACGCTCAATCGAGGTCTTACGAGGCATACATCTCTCTCAGTTATATTACGTTTATTACCAACGGTAATGAGCAAACGCTTTGTTTGCTTCGGCCATACGGTGAACGTCTTCACGTTTCTTAACCGCAGAACCTTTATTTTCTGATGCATCAATCATTTCAGCAGCCAGGCGTTGAGCCATTGACTTCTCGCCACGTTTACGAGCAGCATCTACCAACCAACGCATACCTAGGGCATTACGACGAACTGGACGAACTTCTACTGGTACTTGATAAGTTGAACCACCTACACGACGAGATTTAACCTCTACAGTAGGACGGATGTTATCAAGTGCTTCTTCGAATACATCTAGGTGAGCTTTGCTGGTTTTTTCAGCAACAATATCGAGCGCACCGTAAACGATTTTTTCAGCGACTGACTTCTTGCCGTCAAGCATTACGACATTCATGAATTTTGCAAGCAGTTGTGAGCTAAATTTTGGCTCTGGTAGGATTTTACGTTGACCTACGACTCTTCTTCTTGGCATTTCTATTCTCCGTATGAATTCAGGAATTACCCAAAACTCTTAAACTTCAGTTTGGCCTTACTAACGGAGAACCGTTAAGACTTAGGCTTCTTCGCACCGTACTTAGAACGGGCTTGCTTACGATCGTTTACACCTGCGCAGTCTAATGTACCGCGAACTGTGTGATAACGAACACCTGGTAGATCTTTAACACGACCACCACGGATAAGTACTACACTGTGCTCTTGTAAGTTGTGACCTTCACCACCGATGTATGAAGAAACTTCAAAACCGTTAGTTAGACGTACACGACATACTTTACGTAGTGCAGAGTTTGGTTTCTTAGGCGTAGTAGTATATACACGAGTACATACACCGCGTCTTTGAGGACAAGCTTGCAATGCAGCTACGTTGCTTTTTTCAACGGGCTTTTTGCGCGGCTTGCGGACTAACTGGTTAACTGTTGCCATTAACTAGCTCCTGATTAAAAACTACAAAAACCCAATCACTCTGATTGGGTCCATTAAAGCGACTTTTCTAACGTCACTCATTTAATGTTAATACTGTGCTTGTCAGCATTAACTGAGCTCTGATACAAAAAACCGCGCCCATTTTCTTCTGCCTTTTAGAGGTCATCCAAAATCGGGTCGCGGAATATTAATGATCATAGCTCGGCGTGTCAAGCTGTACAAAGGTTAAGCAGGCATTTAACTGCAATCTGTCAGCTTAACATGCCAATTTGTTAGGAGTACGTTAACGTACTCCTACGATCATGCCTTATTCGGCTGAGTCGTCACCGGCGTTAAGCGCTTCGGTTAATGCCTGTTCTGCATCAGCAGCAGAAACTGACATTTCTTCGATTTCTTCTTTACGACGTTGTGCACGACGTTCATGGTAAGCGAAACCTGTACCCGCTGGAATCAATCGACCCACGATTACGTTTTCTTTCAGACCGCGAAGGTCATCTTCTTTACCTTGAACTGCAGCTTCGGTAAGAACACGTGTTGTTTCTTGGAACGATGCAGCTGAGATGAATGACTCAGTAGATAGCGACGCCTTAGTGATACCAAGCAGTTGTGTTTCATACTGCGCTGGGATCTTACCGTGTTTTTCAACTTCACGGTTGGTCACTTTCACGTTAGACACTTCAACTTGTTCGCCTTCAAGGAACTGAGTATCACCTGAATGGGTAATAACGCACTTACGCAACATCTGACGAATAACAACTTCGATGTGCTTATCGTTAATTTTTACACCCTGTAGACGGTAAACTTCCTGAACTTCGTTCACGATGTAGTTTGCTACAGCAGAGATACCACGTAGACGCAAGATGTCATGCGGTGACTCAGGGCCATCTGCAATAACTTCACCGCGTTCCACTTTCTCACCTTCGAACACGTTAAGCTGACGCCATTTTGGAATCATCTCTTCGTATGCATCACCCTCTGGCGGCGTGATAACCAAACGTTTCTTACCTTTGGTTTCTTTACCGAAACCAATAGTACCTGAAACTTCAGCAAGGATAGCTGGCTCTTTAGGCTTACGTGCTTCAAACAAGTCGGCTACGCGAGGTAGACCACCCGTGATATCACGTGTCTTCGAGCTTTCTTGAGGTATACGTGCTAACACGTCACCTTCGTTAGCAACCTTACCTTCTTTCGCTTCGATAGTGGTAAAGCTTGGTAAGCGAATCTCTTGAAGACCGAACTCATCACTTTCTAGGATAAGTTTAGGTTCTTTAGAGTTACTCTTCGCAAGATCTTTAACTACGATACGCGTAAGACCAGTTAGTTCGTCTTGTTGCATCTCGGTGTTAGAGTCGTCGATGTCGGCGAAGCTAATCTTAGCTGCACGTTCAGTAACGATTGGGTGACTATGCGGATCCCAGTTAGCAACAACGTCGCCAGCTGCAATAGTTGCACCGTCATCCACGCTAAGTACAGCACCGTAAGGTACTTTATAGCGCTCTTTCTCACGACCTTGTTCATCGATAACAGTAAGTTCTGTTGAACGAGAAACAATAACCACTTTGCCGTCTGAGTTACGTACTGATTTTTCATTGTGTAGCTTAAGGCTACCCGCAGTTTTAACCTGAACGCTGTTCTCAGCAGAAGCTCGTGATGCCGCACCACCGATGTGGAACGTACGCATGGTAAGCTGTGTACCTGGTTCACCGATTGACTGTGCGGCAATAACACCCACAGACTCACCGCTTCCAACCATATGTCCGCGAGCAAGGTCACGACCATAACAGTTTGCACACACACCGAAGTCGTTATCACAGGTGATAACCGAGCGTACTTGAATTTGGTCAACAGAGTTAGCTTCAAGCATGTCTACTAGCGCTTCGTCTAGTAACACATTACGCTCAACCAATACTTCTGTCGTACCTGGTTTAACTACATCTTCTGCAACTACACGACCTAGTACACGCTCACGAAGTGGTTCTACAACGTCACCACCTTCAATTAGCGGTGTCATCTGAACACCACCGAAGGTGCCACAGTCGTCGTTAGTAATAACCAAATCTTGTGCAACATCTACTAGACGACGAGTTAGGTAACCCGAGTTCGCAGTCTTAAGTGCTGTATCGGCTAGACCTTTACGCGCACCGTGAGTAGAGATGAAGTACTGAAGTACGTTAAGACCTTCACGGAAGTTAGCCGTGATTGGCGTTTCGATGATTGAGCCATCTGGCTTAGCCATCAGACCACGCATACCCGCTAGCTGACGAATCTGAGCGGCACTACCACGAGCACCAGAGTCGGCCATCATATAAACAGAGTTAAATGAGGTTTGCTCTTCTTCTTCGCCATCGCGGTTAATTACGATGTCAGTCTTAAGGTTATCCATCATGGCCTTGGCAACTTTTTCGTTGGCATTTGACCAGATATCGATAACTTTGTTGTAGCGCTCACCGGCGGTTACAAGACCATTTTGGAACTGTTCCTGGATCTCGATAACTTCGGCTTCTGCAGCGTCGATAATATCTTTCTTCGCAGCTGGGATTACCATGTCATCAATACCAACAGATGCACCCGCAATCATTGCGTAGTGGAAACCGGTATACATGATTTGGTCAGCAGCGATTACTGTGTCTTTAAGACCCAGTGTACGGTAACAAGCGTTAAGCAAACGTGAAATCTGCTTTTTGCCCATTGCCTGGTTGATAATTTCAAACGGCAAACCTTTAGGTAGCATCAATGAGAAAATTGCACGACCAACAGTAGTATCTGTTAGCGTTACTTTCTCAGTTTTCACGCCATCTTCGTCAATGTCGTATTCAGTGATACGTACTTTAACGCGTGAGTGAAGTTCTGCGTTACCTGTGCGGTATGCTTTTTCTGCTTCATTCGGGCTGGTAAATACCATTGCCTCACCCAAACCGTTCACTTTGTCACGGGTTAGGTAATAAAGACCTAATACAACGTCCTGTGAAGGAACGATAATAGGTTCACCATTTGCAGGTGACAGAATGTTGTTGGTCGACATCATCAACGCACGTGCTTCAAGCTGAGCTTCAATAGTCAGCGGCACGTGTACAGCCATTTGGTCACCATCGAAATCGGCGTTGTAGGCCGCACATACTAGTGGGTGAAGCTGAATCGCTTTACCTTCGATAAGGGTTGGTTCAAATGCCTGGATACCCAAACGGTGAAGTGTTGGTGCACGGTTAAGCATAACAGGGTGTTCACGGATAACGTCATCTAGTACGTCCCATACCTCTGGTGCTTCACGTTCAACCAGCTTCTTCGCTGCTTTGATAGTTGTTGCTAAACCACGACCTTCAAGTTTTCCATAGATAAACGGCTTGAATAACTCAAGTGCCATTTTCTTAGGAAGACCACATTGGTGAAGACGTAATGTAGGACCAACGGTAATTACAGAACGACCAGAGTAGTCAACACGCTTACCAAGTAAGTTCTGACGGAAACGACCTTGCTTACCTTTAATCATATCGGCAAGTGATTTAAGAGGACGTTTGTTAGAACCTGTGATAGCGCGGCCACGACGACCGTTATCTAGTAATGCATCTACCGCTTCCTGAAGCATACGTTTTTCGTTACGTACGATAATGTCAGGCGCCGCAAGGTCTAGAAGACGCTTAAGACGGTTGTTACGGTTGATAACACGACGGTATAAATCGTTCAGGTCAGAGGTTGCAAATCGACCACCATCCAGAGGTACCAACGGACGAAGATCCGGCGGAAGTACTGGAAGTACAGTCAAGATCATCCACTCTGGCTTGTTGCCAGACTGTTGGAATGATTCAAGCAACTTAAGACGTTTGGTGATTTTCTTACGCTTAGTTTCAGAGTTGATTGAAGGCAACTCTTCACGCATGGAAGCTACGTCAGCATCTACATCTAACACTTTTAAAAGGTCAAATACGGCTTCAGCACCCATTTTTGCGTCAAACTCGTCACCGTGCTCTTCAAGTGCATCCAAGTAATCTTCTTCGTTAAGAAGTTGGCTGCGCTCAAGGGTAGTCATACCCGGCTCGGTTACTACGTAAGATTCAAAATATAGTACACGTTCAATATCACGAAGTGTCATATCAAGCATTAAGCCGATACGAGACGGAAGTGATTTAAGGAACCAGATGTGTGCAACTGGGCTTGCCAGTTCAATGTGACCCATACGCTCACGACGTACTTTAGTTAGGGTTACTTCAACACCACATTTTTCACAGATAACACCACGGTGCTTCAGACGCTTATACTTACCACAAAGACATTCGTAGTCTTTAACTGGTCCGAAAATACGCGCACAAAACAGGCCGTCACGTTCTGGTTTGAACGTACGGTAGTTAATTGTTTCTGGCTTCTTAACTTCACCAAAAGACCATGAACGAATCATGTCAGGTGAAGCAAGACCGATTCGAATATTATCGAATTCTTCAGTCTTGTTTTGTTGCTTTAGAAACTTTAATAAGTCTTTCACATTACTCTCCCAGCGGAGTCAGTCTCTAGAACCCGGCGCAAGCGCCGGGCCATCTCTTGTCATAACGTGGCGATTGCCGTGTTACTTCTCTTCCAACTCGATGTTGATACCCAACGAGCGGATTTCTTTAAGTAATACGTTGAATGATTCTGGCATGCCAGGTTCCATTCTGTGGTCACCATCGACGATGTTCTTGTACATCTTAGTACGGCCGTTAACATCATCCGACTTAACAGTAAGCATTTCCTGAAGGGTATATGCTGCACCGTAAGCTTCAAGGGCCCACACTTCCATCTCTCCGAAGCGCTGACCACCGAACTGAGCTTTACCACCCAGCGGCTGTTGTGTAACAAGGCTGTACGAACCAGTTGAACGAGCGTGCATTTTGTCGTCAACCAAGTGGTTCAGTTTCAGCATGTACATGTAACCAACCGTAACAGGACGCTCAAACTCGCGACCAGTACGACCGTCGAACAACGAAATCTGACCGCTTTCAGGAATGTCAGCTAACTTCAACATTTCCTTAATTTCAGATTCACGTGCACCGTCGAATACAGGTGTTGCAATTGGAACACCCTTACGTAGGTTGTTTGCAAGACGTGTAATTTCGTGGTCGGTGAAGTTATCGATGTCCACTTCTTGGTGATTCTCGCCAAGCTCATAAATTTCTTTCAAGAAATTACGAAGCTTCTGCATCTCTTCATGCTCTTTTAGCATGCGATCGATTTTCACACCAAGACCGTGAGCAGCCATACCCATATGTGTTTCTAGGATCTGACCGATGTTCATCCGCGATGGTACACCTAGTGGGTTCAATACGATGTCTACCGGCGTACCCTTAGCATCATATGGCATGTCTTCCACAGGCTGAATCGTTGAAATTACACCTTTGTTACCGTGACGACCGGCCATTTTATCACCAGGCTGGATGTGACGCTTAACAGCTAGGTAAACCTTAACAATCTTAAGGACACCAGGTGCTAGGTCATCGCCTTGTGTGATCTTGCGACGCTTAGTTTCAAACTTCTTATCGAAGTCTTCTTTGATTTCTGCGTGCTGATCAGCAATTTGGTCGATCTCAAGCTGTACGTCTTCGTCGTTTAATGCAATTTCAAACCACTTCTCACGCGGTAGGCTGTCAAGCTTAGCTTGTTCAACACCAGAGCGTAGTAATGCGTTTTGTGCACGAGCAAAGATACCGTCTGCAAGAATTTCAAATTCGTCAGTAAGGTCTTTCTTAACCTGACGAAGTTGCATGTCTTCAATTTCAAGCGCACGTTTGTCTTTCTCTACGCCGTCACGGGTAAAGACTTGAACGTCGATAACCGTACCGTGAACAGAGTTAGGCACACGTAGTGACGTATCTTTTACGTCAGACGCTTTTTCACCGAAGATTGCTCTTAATAGTTTTTCTTCTGGCGTAAGTTGAGTTTCACCTTTAGGTGTTACTTTACCTACCAGAATGTCGCCGCCTTTCACTTCCGCACCAATGTAAACAACACCTGATTCATCAAGTTTGCTTAGTGCAGATTCGCCAACATTCGGAATATCAGAAGAAATCTCTTCTGGCCCAAGCTTAGTATCACGAGCAATACAGCTTAGTTCTTGAATGTGGATAGTGGTGAAACGGTCTTCCTGAGCTACACGCTCAGAGATAAGGATTGAATCCTCGAAGTTATAACCGTTCCAAGGCATGAACGCGATACGCATGTTCTGACCAAGCGCAAGATCGCCCAAGTCAGTAGATGGACCGTCAGCCAATACATCGCCAGCAACAATCGGGTCGCCCACACTACAAGTAGGACGCTGATTGATACAGGTGTTCTGGTTAGAACGTGTGTATTTAGTCAGGTTGTAGATGTCGATACCTGCTTCACCAGGAAGCATTTCATCTTCTTCTACTTTAATAACGATACGGCTAGCGTCAACATAGTCAACTCTACCACCACGCTTAGCAACTACAGTAACACCTGAGTCAACAGCAATGGTTCTTTCCATACCGGTACCAACAAGCGGCTTATCAGCACGTAATGTAGGTACAGCCTGACGTTGCATGTTCGCACCCATCAATGCGCGGTTAGCATCATCGTGTTCTAGGAACGGAATGATACTCGCAGCGATTGAAACGATTTGCTGTGGAGAAACGTCCATGTACTTGATGTCTTCTTTCGGCATCAAGGTGGTTTCACCACGGTGACGACATGGAATAAGGTCGTCTACTAGCTCACCGTTTGCGGTTAAAACAATGTTTGCCTGTGCAATTGCGAATTGACCTTCTTCAATTGCAGACAAGTAATCGATTTCTTCACTTACCACACCATCAACAATGCGACGGAACGGCGTTTCAAGGAAACCAAAGTCATTGGTACGCGCGAAGCTTGCCAATGAGTTGATCAAACCGATGTTTGGACCTTCAGGCGTCTCGATAGGACACAGACGACCGTAGTGCGTAGGGTGTACGTCACGTACTTCGAAGCCTGCACGCTCACGCGTAAGACCACCCGGGCCTAATGCAGAAATACGACGCTTATGCGTTACTTCTGATAACGGGTTGTTTTGGTCCATGAACTGAGAAAGCTGTGATGAACCGAAGAACTCTTTAACCGCAGCCGAAATAGGCTTAGCGTTAATAAGGTCTTGCGGCATAATGCTATCAAGGTCGCCTAAGCTTAGACGCTCTTTAACAGCACGCTCAACACGTACTAAACCAACACGGAATTGGTTTTCAGCCATTTCACCCACAGAACGGATACGGCGGTTACCCAAGTGGTCGATATCGTCCACTTCATCTTTACCGTCACGAATCTCGATAAGTTGCTTCATTACTGAAACAATATCGTCTTTATCTAGGGTGCCTGAACCAATCAATTCTTCACGGCCTAAACGGCGGTTGAACTTCATACGACCTACAGAAGATAGGTCATAACGCTCATCTGAGAAGAAAAGGTTTTGGAATAAGGTTTCTGCTGCGTCTTTTGTTGGTGGCTCACCAGGACGCATCATGCGGTAAATTTCAACAAGCGCTTCTAGGCGGTTTGTTGAAGAGTCGATACGCAATGTGTCAGAAATGTATGAACCATGGTCCAATTCATTAATGTACAAAGTTTCGAACTCTTTAATACCAGCTTGGCTTAGTGCCGCTAAGTTCTCAAGCGTTAACTCTTCGTTAGCGCTAACGATAACTTCGCCAGTATCTTCATTTACGTATGTTGCCGCGAATACGCGACCAATTAGGTAATCTGCTGGAACTTCAAGTTCAGATAAACCCGCTTTTTCAAGCGCACGGGTATGACGTGCAGATACACGACGACCGGTTTCAACAACAACATTACCTTCACCGTCAATGATATCGAATGCTGCGGTTTCGCCACGAAGACGATCTGGCACCACTTCCATCATTAACTTGTCTTTATCGATACGTACACTGACTTTCTCGAAGAACGTATCCAAGATTTCTTCTGATGTCATTTCAAGCGCGCGTAAGATGATTGTTGCTGGCAACTTACGACGACGGTCAATACGAACAAACAGGTTATCTTTTGGATCGAACTCGAAGTCAAGCCAAGAACCACGGTAAGGAATTACACGTGCATTATAAAGCACTTTACCTGACGAGTGAGTTTTGCCTTTATCGTGATCGAAGAACACACCAGGTGAACGGTGTAGCTGTGACACGATAACACGCTCTGTACCATTGATAACGAACGTACCGTTCTGAGTCATCAATGGGATTTCGCCCATGTACACTTCTTGTTCTTTAATGTCTTTTACGGTACCTGGCGCAGCGTCTTTATCAAACAATACTAACCGTAGTTTTACTCTTAATGGAGCAGAGAATGTGACGCCACGAATTTGACATTCTTTAACGTCGAATACTGGCTCTCCCAAACGGTAGCTAACATATTGAAGCTCCGAGTTACCTGAGTAGCTTTTTATCGGAAAAACGGAACGAAATGCTGCTTCCAAGCCGTATTGAGCATCGGCGTCGATCTCAATAAACTTTTTGAAAGAATCAAGCTGAATTGAAAGAAGGTATGGAATTTCCAATACCTGTGGGCGTTTGCCAAAATCCTTACGGATACGTTTCTTTTCGCTATAAGAGTAAACCATGGGTTCCTCAGCCTGCTGATTTATGACCCAACCTGCTGCATTATGCATCGCGACGAGTGCTTCAAGCTATGAGCTTCGTGTTGAATTGCGCATAAGCAACAAACTTCCACAACCCTTTTTCGGGGCAATTCCACAGCATACAACAAAATTTAACCAATTATTAGTTAACTTGTTGGTTTTATGCTTTTATGTGTAATTTCCGAGGTGCGCATTTAGTAGTGTAGTCAAGGGTTAGAATCTACACACTGTACAGCGCAAAAAGGCTGGTGGTTTAAAAAACCACCAGCCTTGCCGTCTCAGGCAAATAATCTAAACAAATAGATTACTTAACTTCAACTTCAGCACCAGCTTCAGTTAGCTGTGCTTTAAGTTCTTCAGCTTCTTCTTTGCTTACGCCTTCTTTGATAGCTTTAGGAGCAGATTCAACTACTTCTTTAGCTTCTTTAAGACCTAGGCCAGTCGCTGCGCGAACTGCTTTGATTACTGCAACTTTGTTTGCGCCGAATGAAGTCATTACAACGTCAAACTCAGTCTTTTCTTCAACTGCTGCTGCTTCGCCCGCTGCTGGACCAGCTACAGCTACTGCTGCAGATGCGTCAACACCGAATTTTTCTTCAGCTGCTTCGATAAGCTCAACCAATTCCATAACTGGCATTTCAGCAATCGCGTTTAAGATATCTTCTTTAGTTAGAGCCATGTGGTCTAAACTCCTGGGTTTTTAAAATGTTAAAAAAATCAATATGCCAAAAACGGGAATTACTTCTCGTCTTTGATCGCCGCCAATACGCGCACAAACTTGGTAGGTACTTCGTTGATAGTACGAACGAATTTCCCAACCGGTGCTTTGAAGGTTGCAAGAAGTTTTGCAAGCGCTTCGTCGCGAGTAGGAAGTGAAGCAACTGCGTCCAATTTATCTGGACCAAGAAGACCACTACCAATAGATAGAGCGGTTACGTTCAACTTATCGTTTTGCTTCGCAAAGTCTTTGAAAAGACGTGCTGCACCACCAGGTGCCTCAACTGAGAAGCCGTAGATAAGAGGACCAGTAAGGGCGCTATCTAAGTCTGCAAATTTACTGTCTGCCAATGCACGCTTAGCTAGAGTGTTACGTATAACCTTAAGGTATACGCCTTGCTCACGAGCTTTTACGCGAAGGTCAGTCAGTTCTGCAACTTCCATCCCACGGTATTCAGCGACGGCAACGGATAGAGCGCGAGACGCAACTTCAGAAACTTCTGCTACGATCTCTTTTTTTGCTGCTAAACCTAGTGCCACTGAGTTCACCTCTTTGTATCTGACTTTGTATACAGTTACCTGTTTACGCCATCAGGGTTCACAGATTGATATCAACATAATTGATGATACCGCTCTACGGTGTTTGTTACCCCAGAGAGTCTGAGTCAAACCACCGTCTGCGCAGGTTGTTCTATTAAGCGATATGTTTAATGTGAAAGTTCTCTTACCTCAATCACCACATCGCACCTGCGGTCTTGGACGGGAGTTGCCAATCAGCACTGCTGTATTGACGACTCCAACCCATTACCTTTACAGAGAAGCCGAGTTGCCTCGGCAGGCTATTAAAGACCTACTGAAGCTTTATCTAGAGATACGCCAGCGCCCATAGTGGTGCTTAGGCTGATCTTCTGGATATAAGTACCTTTAGCAGAAGAAGGCTTAGCTTTCTTCAATGCTTCTAGTAATGCTTCAAGGTTCTCTTGAATTTGGTTTGTTTCGAACGCAATCTTACCAATGCTAGCATGGATGATACCGTTCTTATCGTTACGGTAGCGAACCTGACCAGCTTTAGCGTTCTTAACAGCAGTAGCAACGTCTGGCGTTACTGTACCCGTTTTAGGGTTAGGCATTAGGCCACGTGGACCTAAGATTTGACCTAGTTGACCAACAACACGCATAGCGTCTGGGCTGGCAACAACAACGTCAAAGTTCATTTCGCCTTTCTTCACTTGCTCAGCAAGGTCTTCCATACCAACGATGTCAGCACCAGCTTCTTTAGCGGCTTCAGCGTTAGCACCTTGTGTAAATACTGCAACGCGAACGTCTTTACCAGTACCGTTAGGTAGTACAGTAGCACCACGAACGTTTTGGTCAGATTTCTTAGCGTCGATACCAAGGTTTACTGCAACGTCAATGCTTTCAGCGAATTTAGCTGTCGCTAATTCTTTAAGCAAAGCAACTGCTTCGTTGATTTCGTATTCTTTAGTCGCGTCTGTTTTTTCGCGGATAATGCGAGCGCGTTTAGATAATTTAGCCATTCGATTAGTCCTCTACGTTCAAGCCCATTGAGCGAGCAGAACCCGCGATAGTGCGAACCGCTGCATCTAGGTCAGCTGCAGTTAAGTCTGGTTCTTTAGTTTTGGCGATTTCTTCCAACTGAGCGCGAGTAACAGTACCCACTTTTTCAGTGTTAGGACGGCCAGAACCGCTCTTGATGCCCGCTGCTTTCTTAAGCAGGTAAGACGCAGGAGGAGTCTTAGTTTCGAATGTGAAAGAACGATCTTCATAAACCGTAATTTCTACAGGTACCGGAGCACCTTTCTCAAGGCTATCTGTTTTTGCGTTAAACGCTTTACAGAATTCCATGATGTTCACACCGTGTTGACCTAGTGCAGGACCAACTGGTGGACTTGGGTTAGCAGCGCCTGCTGCAACCTGAAGCTTAATAATACCGCTTACTTTTTTAGCCATTTTAAATGCTCTCTTGTTTGGGTATAGCGCCTTGCAAGTACAACAGAGATTACCTGCTCAATCGGCTTCCCGTTTCCGTTTAAAAGGGCGCGCATTATATAAGGTGTTCAAATGGTATGCAAGCATAAATGTGACTAAAAAACGATCTCATGGCCAGTTTTATTAAATATTCAGGGTTGTCAAAATTAACGCGGCTTTTGTGTAAGTTGCACTAAGCCTTAATTTTAGCAAACAAGGATTATTTAATACTATGAGAGAACTAATCGAATTAAACAAAGAAGAAGTGTCCCAAGTGTCTGGAGCGTTGTGGGGAGTTGGAGGGGGTGTGGCTTCAGGTGCAATTGTCAACGTACTTTCAGACGCCGAAGATGCAACAACAACAGATGAATAAAAAAAATGGAACATCCCACTAAATTTCTAGTCTGGATGATTTGCCTTATCATAGTCAACTTCATTTTAAAGCGCGCTTTAAATGTCGGATTTTGGGACTCTTTTAGTAGTAGCAAAAAAATATCCAAAAACACGAGTCTAATTCTGCATTTTTTATTTTCATTTTTTGCTTTTTTAAGCGTGTTTTTGTGGGTGAATTAACCATCTATTTTTTACAAAAAAAGAAGTAATGATGTTTCACCTATTACTATCTGAATCCCACAAAAGCTCCTCGCACAAAAAAGCCCCTATTAAGGGGCTTTTTTTATGAATTTGGAGGTAGATAAAAAGACCTAGCCTTTTTCTACCTGTCCGAATTCTAGATCTACCGGTGTAGAACGACCGAAGATAAGTACCGACACTTTTACGCGGCTCTTTTCGTAGTCTACTTCTTCTACCACACCATTGAAGTCTGCAAATGGACCGTCTGTAACGCGAACCACTTCGCCTGGCTCGAACAATGTCTTCGGCTTAGGCTTATCAACTGACTCTTCAAGACGGTTAAGAATGGCGTCTGCTTCTTTTTGGGTAATTGGCATTGGGCGGTCAGAAGTACCACCGATGAAACCAAGTACACGAGGAACGCTTTTCACTAAGTGCCAAGATTCTTCGTTCATTGCCATTTCTACCAATACGTAACCTGGGTAGAATTTACGCTCAGATTTACGCTTTTGGCCAGCACGCATTTCAACAACTTCTTCAGTCGGAACTAGAATCTGACCGAAGTGCTCTTCCATGCCGTGCATCTTGATATATTCAAGTAGCGTTTTTTGAACGCGGCCTTCGTACTGAGAATATGCTTGTACTACGTACCATCTTTTTTTAATTTCTTCTTCAGACATACGTTATGCTCCTATTCCAGTAATGTATCCAACAACACGAACGATAATGCCGTCTAATCCCCAAAGGATTAATGCCATTACCAACGTAGCCGCTAGTACGATGATAGTAGTTTGGTTTGCTTCTTGACGGGTCGGCCATACTACTTTGCGAACTTCAGTGCGCGACTCTTTAGCAAAGCTAAGGAAAGTGCTGCCTTTAACCGTCGATGCTGCGATGAAGCCAGCAATAACCACTACCACAACTGCGGTAACTGCACGGTATAATACTGAAATTTCACCGAACACTGTGTTGGCCGTAACCAATCCAGCAAGTAGGGCAAATACCACTACCCATTTAAACATGTCCAATGCATTGGACTGATTTTCCGTCTTTTCGCTCATGTCACGATCCTAGCACTACAGCGTCGTTTTGCTCGCGCTAATACGCGAACTTGTAATTTGGCAGGGGTGGAGGGACTCGAACCCCCAACCATCGGTTTTGGAGACCGCTGTTCTACCAATTCGAACTACACCCCTGTGGTGTTTAACTCACAAATTTTACTTACACTACCCTTGGGAATTCAGCGTCATTTCAATGGAAAGTGCGGTATCGCAAGGGAGGGAGGCGTATTATACTCAAGATAACAAGCGGCACAAGGTTTTTGTTAACCATGTTGGTGGTAATTCCCTCAGTGCAAGTTGTTCTGCAACTTACTGTGCCGTTAAACTCGTTATCTCAGTGAAAAACTATTCCACGCCAATAAAGCCGCCTGTTTGATGTGCCCATAACTTGGCGTAAATACCATTATGTGCAATCAATTCGGCATGTGTCCCCTGCTCTACTATCTGCCCTTTTTCTAACACTAATAATCGGTCCATTTGCGCAATCGTTGAAAGCCTATGCGCGATAGCCAATACGGTTTTACCTTCCATCACTTTATCTAGACTTGCTTGAATAGCGGCTTCAGCTTCTGAGTCTAAGGCAGAAGTGGCTTCATCTAAGATTAATACTGGCGCGTCTTTCAGTAGCACGCGAGCAATCGCAATACGTTGTCGTTGCCCGCCCGATAGCTTCACGCCTCGCTCCCCAACATGGGCGTCGTAGCCTGTTCTTCCTTGGCTGTCAGTGAGCGTGAGAATAAACTCGTGAGCTTCTGATAGCTTGGCGGCGTTTATCATTTCTTCTTCGCTGGCATTGGTGCGCCCGTAAAGAATGTTGTCACGTACTGACCTGTGCATAAGCGAGGTATCTTGCGTCACCATGCTAATTTTAGCCCGCAGGGTTTCTTGGCCAACTTGGGTTATATCTTGCCCATCAATAATAATGCGCCCCGATTGGGTATCGTAAAATCGCATCAGCAAATTAACCAATGTTGATTTACCCGAACCTGAACGCCCTACCAAGCCCACTTTTTCACCCGGGTGTATGGCAAGCTCTAGATTAGAAAATACATCGATGGGTTGGTTATCTGCACCTGCGTAGGCAAAGTCCACGTTATCAAACTTAATACCACCACCCTGCACACTTAGCGCTGTGGCTTTAGGCTTATCTTTCACTGCGATAGGTTGGGCTAGGGTATTCATACCATCTTGCACCGTGCCTAGGTTTTCAAACAAGCCCGATACTTCCCACATGATCCAATGCGACATTCCATTTAGGCGAAGAGATAAACTAATCGCAATGGCAATATCGCCAGGTGTGGCCAAATTTTCCATCCATAAATACACAGACAATGCGCCAATGGTAAACACCAATATGGCATTCGACATTTCAACGCAAAACTCTAGTACCGTCACTAAACGCATTTGTGGATAAACAGTTTTTAAGAAGCCATCCATGCTTTCTCTGGCGTAGTCAGCTTCACGGCGGCTATGAGAAAATAACTTTACTGTCGTGATATTAGTGTAACTATCTACAATTCGACCCGTCATCATAGAGCGCGCGTCGGCCTGCTTTTGTGACACTTCTTTAAGCTTGGGTACCAACATGCGCAAGATGAACATGTACACAAAAAACCACACCACAAGCGGCACCGCTAAGCGCCAATCGGTACTGAACACCAGTACCACCATAGAAATAAAGTAGACGCTGATATACACCAGTAAATCGAGGACTTTGGTTACGGTTTCACGTACCGATAGCGCGGTTTGCATGACTTTTGTAGCCACGCGACCCGCAAATTCATCGTGGAAAAAGGTTAAGCTTTGGCCGAGTAAATAGCGGTGGGCTTGCCAGCGAATACGCATGGGGAAATTTCCCATAAGCGACTGGCGTGAAAACAATGAACGTAACAGGATAAAGCCTGGAATCAGCACTAGCACGGTAACGGCCATGCCAATTAAGGTCCATTTTTGCTCGGCTAAAAAAGTTTCTCGGTTTTGTTCTGAAAACCAATCTACTAATTGGCCCAAGAAACCAAACAGCGCCACTTCTAGCACCGCAACAATGGCACTTAAAATAGAGACGGTGGCAATAACACCCCACATTCCTTGGGTGTAGTACTTACAAAAGGCAACAATACCTGTTGGAGGTTGCCCTGGTGGGGCTTTTGGGAAAGGCTGTGTTAATCGTTCAAAAAATGAAAACATGCAACAAAACTCGTGTCGTTCTACATCAACTTCGTTTAATTACGTCATTCTACACGATATGTTCAATGCTCGGGTTTAAAACATCGGCTTACTCATCGTTGTAGCCTAAGTTTCTCAGAATACTCTCTACCTTTTCGCTATGCTGCGCTTGCCACTGCTGAAGTGTCATGGCTGCATCTTTTTCACCACGGGCAAAGGCTATATCAAAAGCTTCTTGTGCTTGTGCTTGCGGAATTACCACAATACCTTCTTCGTCAGCCACGATGATGTCACCGGCATTCACCGTCACGCCACCACATTGAATAGGCTGATTGAGGGGCGATATACACTTTTTAGCGCCCGGCTTAGGAATTACACCGCGAGCAAAGACAGGGAATTGATTTTCTCGGGTTTCAGCCAAGTCTCTTATGACACCGTCAATAATAAACCCTTTAATACCTCTAGACTGTGCAATTGCACACACGTTACCGCCCGCCACCGCGAATTTCTCATCCGCCTCAACCACGATGATATCGCCAGCGTTAGCGCGATAAATAGCCGCATGAAGCATAAGGTGATCTCCTGCCTCGCATTTCACTGTAAAAGCAGGCCCAGCAATACGGGGGATCGGTTGCCACAATGGCTTAATTCTATAATCCATAAACTGCTTGCGAGGCAATGCGTCGGCGTACTCGCAAGGTGACACGGTATCGAATTGAATCATGTTAATTCCTTCAATATTAAGTGAAGTACAAAAGTGATTTTGCCAGCCCAATGTAGTCAATATATCGAAATTAGACACAGAAGTTGTTACAAGCTATGTATTTTCACTATAAGTGCTTTTTCTAATGGAAGGAGCGTGATAAATATTAGGGTAAGAAAATACTGTCTTTTGTGCCTTATTTTTAAAGACACTTATTTTAAAGGCTCTAATTATAGAGAGCATACACTCACCCGTGCATCACCAAATAGAAATAAAAACCATAGTCGGTATTCAGCCAACGAGATATGCACTTAACGACACAATTTAATAACGACTTGGTTCACACCAGCTTATAAAAATAGGAATGATAATCCATGTTGAAAAGCGTAGTTAGCTTAAGCGTTGTATTAGCACTCACTGCATGTAGCCCACAAAATACACAACCTGAAAGCCAAGCCCCAACCGCGGTAACGCAACAAAAAGAATTAACGTCTGGCGTGAACAAAGAAAACATGGATTTAACGGCCGATCCAGGCAACGACTTCTTCCAATACGTGAATGGCACGTGGGTGGATAACCTTGAAATCCCAGCCGATAAATCGAGTTACGGCGCTTTCACCATTTTGCGTGATGAATCTCAAGATCATGTGATGAAGATTATTAAAAGTTCTGCCGAAGGCGACTTTGCAGATGGCACCGATGAACAAAAAGTGGGCGACTTCTATCGTGCTTACATGGATACGGATACGCTAAATGAGTTGGGTATAAGCCCAATTAATGCCGACATTGAAAAAATTGAAGCTATCACAAATTACGATGAATTAGCGGCATACTTTGCCTATGCCATTCGGTACGGCTATGTGACCCCATTCAACGTTGGCCAAAATGCAGATTTCAAATCGCCAGAGTCTTACATGATTTATACATGGCAGTCTGGCCTTGGTCTGCCTGAGCGAGATTACTACTTTAAAGACGACGCAAAATCACAAGAAATTCGCGATGCCTACGTTAAACATATTGAAACTATGTTTACCCTCGCTGAATTTGATGCGCCATCAGATAACGCACAAATGTTGTTTGATATGGAAAGCCGTATTGCCGAGCTTCATATGAAGAAAGAAGAAGTACGTAATTGGGCGGCTAACTACAATAAAGTGCCTGTGTCAGACCTAAGCACTCTTATGCCTAACTTCCCGTGGTCACTTTTTCTTAATGAAATGGAATTAAACGACGTAGATAGCCTTGTGTTTTTACAAACTGATTTCATGAAGCAAATGGATACGTTCATCGCTGAAACCTCTTTGGAAGATTGGAAGGTATTCCTAAAATGGGGCTTACTTAATGCCTCAGCCAGCCGTTTAAGTGAAGATTTCGACACCGCTAATTTCAATTTTTACAGCAAAACACTTCGCGGTGTCGAAGAGCCTGAGCCACGCTGGCGCAGGGCTGTTAGCCTTTCTAATGCGCATGTTGGCGAAGTTATCGGTAAAGTTTACGTGAAACAATACTTCCCTCCTGAAGCCAAAGAGCGTATGACCGACATGGTGAGTAATCTTTTACTTGCCTACAAGGACAGTATTGAAAAGCTAGATTGGATGACAGATGAAACCCGTGAGCAGGCGTTAGATAAGCTGTCTAAATTCACGGTTAAAATTGGTTACCCCGATACGTGGAAAGACTATTCTCAGCTGGTAGTGAAAGGCAGCGATTTATTTGGCAACTTAAAGCGTTCAGCCGATGTTGCCTACGAAGAAATGCTTAAGAAACAAGGCGGTCCAGTATGGAAGCATGAGTGGGGTATGACGCCTCAAACCGTTAATGCTTACTATAACCCAACGGCGAATGAAATTGTTTTCCCAGCAGCTATACTTCAACCGCCATTTTTCGATATGAATGCTGAAGACGCGGTAAACTACGGTGGTATTGGTGCCGTTATCGGACACGAAATTGGTCATGGTTTTGATGATGCAGGTTCGACGTTTGATGGTGATGGCGCGTTACGCAACTGGTGGACTGATACTGACCGTCAGGAATTTGAGGCGAGAACGGCGAAACTTGTCGAGCAATTCAATGAATTCGAAGCCCTGCCAGAACTCTTCGTTAATGGTGAATATACTCTGGGTGAAAACATTGGCGACTTGGGCGGCATTAGTATTGCGCTTAAAGCCTATCACTTAACCTTAGAGGGTGAAGAAGCCCCTGTTATTGACGGTTACACTGGCGATCAGCGCGTATTTATTGGTTACGGCCAAGTATGGGCGAGCAAGTATCGTGATGAAGCCTTACGCAACCAAATTCAGACCGACACCCACTCTCCAACCAAATTCCGTACTAACGGTGCACTGCGCAACGTTCCTGAATTTTACGAGGCGTTTGATGTTACCGAGGAAAATGATTTGTATTTACCGCCAGAAGAGCGCGTTAAAATTTGGTAATAGATATTTGTTAGTGTTATTGAAGAGGCGGCAATTTCATTGTCGCCTTTTTTATATCTGCATTAAATATGCGAATCGCGCTTAAACCGTACGGAAATTGATAGCCTCTATTCGCTAGCCACGTTTATGTACTTTAAACAGAATGCGTGAGACTTATGAAGGGTTGGCCAATTCCAGCAATACAGTAATAGCTTCGTCGGCTCGGCCAGCCGGAACGAAAATATGGTCATGATAATAACCGGCTACCACATTCGCGCTAATATTAGCCTTCGTAAGTGCAGCGGACATTACTGCGGTCATACCTACTGCATCTAAGCTTGAATGGACATTACATGTAATACGCTTAAAGGTGCTATCTACTGCAAATCCTTCGTTACTTGCAAAAGATGATTCAAGAATAAGAGTTGTACCTTCATCTTCTTTATACACCATTAATGCATTGGCCAATTGAGTTGGCGAAACAGCGTAAGGCACGCTCACAAATACAAACGCTTCAGCGCTTAGCTCTGGCTGTAGTGTTTGTAATAAAGTACTTAAATCTGTTTCGCCTGACATCTAACCGCCTTTACTTTGCCTATCCAACTCGTGAAATATACTATCGTAGCTATTGTGCAATACGCTTGGGCTGTTATAGGTGATATCACCTATAACTTACGTGCTCTCACACGTTTGCCTTTAATCTTGCCTTCACGGAAGTGATTCATAGCACGCTTTACACTACGCAATTTAACCGCAATAAAGCTTTGGCTATTTTGCACAGCAATTTTACCTACATCATCACCTGGTATGCCTGCATCTTTAGTCAGCGCACCAACTAAGTCCCCAGGACGAAGCTTTTGCTTTTTACCCGCACTCAGTGAAATACAGCTAAATTCAGGTTCGATGATGCGGTTTTTATGGAAACGTAAGCCTTGTGCGCCTTTTAGCGGAATATCAGTGCCTTGAAGCACTTCAATTTTACGCAAGAAATGCTCTTCCTCGTCGCCCACTAACGTTATTGCTGTCCCTTCAGCGCCCGCACGAGCAGTACGCCCAATACGGTGAATATGCGTTTCCGGCTCTTCGCTCACGGTGTAGTTGATCACACACGGAATATCATCAATATCAAGCCCACGTGCAGCTACATCGGTAGCAACCAGTACTTGTAGTGCATCACTAGCAAACTGGTTAAGAACTGCCGTACGCTCGTACTGCTCCATTTCGCCCTGTAAACCTGCAGCACTAAAGCCATCTTCAAGTAACGACGCGACCACTTCAGTCACCTGTACTCGGCGGTTACAAAACACGATAGCTGTTTTAGGCTGAGAATCGGTCAGAATTGCTTTGAGCGTTTGTATTCGTGTGTGCGGAAGTACGTTGTAACCGATTTGAGTAATCGACGGTTTGTTCGACTCATCACTTTCAACTTTACAAATTACAGGTTCGGTTAAATACTGATCGGCAATACGCTCAATTTCTTCTGTATAGGTAGCAGAAAATAGTAAGGTTTGTACGCCCTTCTTCATTGGCGAAAAAATGACTTTCAAGTCATCTTCAAAGCCCATATCTAGCATGCGGTCGGCTTCATCAAGCACGCGTAAACGTACATCTTTGAGCATCAGCCTGCGTTTCTCTACGTGCTCCATCACGCGACCAGGCGTGCCCACTACAACATGAGCGCCGTGCTTAAGCGATTGAATTTGAGGGCCCATAGGTTGGCCGCCACAGATGGTCATCACTTTTATATTGCCAATTTGCTTTGCGGCGTTTCTATACTGCACGGCCACTTGGTCTGCCAACTCGCGCGTGGGGCACAATACCAGTACTTGAGTGGCAAATAATGTAGGATCAATCTTTTCAAGCGCCGGTATTACGAAGCAAAGTGTTTTACCACTGCCTGTTTGCGCTTGACCAATAATGTCGCTACCTGCTAATGCATGAGGTAAAGACTGTGCTTGAATGGGCGATAAGGTAAAAATACCCTGTGCATCTAACGCTTTTGTGATAGCTGGAATTATTTCCAACTGCTTTACAGTTTCAATTGTCATTTCTATTTTTTCCAAAGATGCATATACGTAGCGTTAGTCAGCCGAGCGCGTTTGGAAAGTATCTTGTAGTTTCCATTGAAGCGTCTGCCCTGCATAGAAAGGCACCATATCAGTACCATCAGCCAACGTGACCTGTTCAGGTACTGTCCACGCTTCTTTTACTAACGTCATTGTTGTGTTGTTTCTTGGTAGTCCGTAAAAGTCTGCGCCGTAGTTACTGGCGAACCCTTCTAGCTTGTCTAATGCGCCCAACTGCTCGAACACTTCAGCATAAAGCTCGATGGCAGACCATGCGCTATAGCAACCAGCACAACCACACGCGTTCTCTTTTTTGTGTTTGGCATGAGGTGCTGAATCGGTACCTAAGAAGAATTTAGTATTGCCGCTGGCTACCACATTTTGCAGCGCTTTTTGATGTGTATTTCGCTTTAATACAGGTAGGCAGTAATTGTGTGGTCGAACGCCACCAACCAGTAAATCATTGCGATTTAACAATAAATGCTGCGGCGTAATTGTCGCGCCCACGTTGGCGCTAGCATCTACCACAAAAGCTGCTGCGTCTGCGGTAGTAATATGTTCAAACACCACTTTTAAGTTCGGAAAAGTCGCCACGATAGGTGACAAATGCGTATCGATGAACACTTTTTCACGGTCGAAGATATCAATATGCGATTCGGTAACTTCACCATGGATAAGTAGTAATAACCCGTGAGCCTCCATGGCTTCAAAAACAGGGTATAACGCCTCGATACCTTTTACAGCAGCATCTGAATTGGTCGTTGCGCCAGCCGGGTACAGCTTACACGCCGTTACACCTGCGGCCTTCGCATCAGCAATATCTTGTACTGATGTGGTGTTAGTCAAAAAGAGAGTCATTAGAGGTTCAAAGCTGCTACCCGTAGGGCGAGCCGCTTCTATCCGCTGTTTGTAAGCAACCGCAATACTTGCATTCACCACAGGTGGAACCAAGTTAGGCATTACGATGGCTCGCTGGAAACAACGGGCTGTAGCGGGAACAGTTTCTGCTAACATTTCGTTGTCACGAAAATGTAAGTGCCAATCATCGGGGGTTCTAATCGTTAGCGTTTGCATAACCGAAAGCTCTCTTCTTTAAGACCAATTAAGATTTTTTTGTATATGCCGCAATAATAACAATGCGGGTACCATTCACTTTACCTTCAATATGCAAAGGGTTATCGCTTAGGCTAATGCCTCTTACTGGTGTGCCGCGCTTCGCTGTGAAGTTAGCCCCTTTCACAGTAAGGTCTTTAACTAGGTGTACATTATCGCCAACTTGCAGCGCAGTACCGTTACAATCAAGCGTCGCTTCTTGCTCGATAAGTCCCGCTTCAGCCCACTGTTTAACATCGTCTTCTAAATAGGCCATGTCTAACAAATCTTGTGCCCAGCTTTCGCCGCTTATTTTATTAAGCATACGATAAGCCACCACTTGAACGGCGGGTGTGGGTGACCACATGGCGTCGTTAAGACAACGCCAGTGGTTGGTGTCTATGTCGGCTTCATTGTTAAGTTGCATGCGGCAGGTTTGGCAAGTAAGTACCGCGCAGCCAGCAGTTTCATCTGGTGACTCGGGTACCATGTAAACGTCTAAATTTTCGGTGTTCTTACACAACTCGCAAGCGTTATCCGCTCGATTGAAAACAGCTTCTTGAAGCACAGCAAATGTCCCTACAATATTTTGCCGCAAAGTATACCACAATTCGGCTAAATAGGGGCTGGCAAAAACGCCTGCGAATCATGGTTAAGGCGTGTCGTGAGACACCCAAATCAATTTACTAGTATCGTAGCCGCTTTGTGTAGCTTGGGCTAAAAGCGCGTCGATAGTTTCTTGAGGTAAGGATTTTTCTCTCGCTAATATCCACAAATAATCTCTATCAGGCCCTGTTATCATGGCATATTGATAGTCTTCTTTGTCTAATGCCATCACCACATAACTGGCATAGAAAGGACCAAAGAATGATACTTTTAAATGCGCCGTATCGGCAGTCGATACAAAATAAGCTTTACCTTCGGCTTCATCCCATTTTGCTTCTTCTTGAGAGTAACCTCGGTTGATAACCTTTACGCCACCGTCGTCACGCATAGTGTAGGTGGCCGTTACATTGGATAGCCCTTCTTCAAAGCTGTGATCGTAGCGCGCTACTTCGTACCACTGACCTAAATAACGGTCTAACTCAAATCCTTCCACCGGCTTGACGCCGTCTGGCACGGATGTACATCCAACCAAGATAAATAACATGGTTACACTGAACCATTTTTTACTATGCTGGCTAAACAATCGGCGAAAAATACCTTCATACGTATTCAATGTGTTAAACATCGACTAATCCCCTAGCTTCATCTATATATGGCTTACTTTAGCAAAATAGCACGTTATTGTGACTGCCAACGCAGTTGCACATTTATTCGGAGTATAAGATGCAAAACTATTTCCCAGACGCAAGTAGACTCGTTTATGGCTGCATGGGCCTTGGTGGTGGCTGGAACAACGAAGCAGCAACAAAAGAACATGTGTTACAAGCACACCAGGTAATAGAACAAGCATTGGCTCTTGATATAAATGTGTTCGATCATGCAGATATCTATGCTTTTGGCAAAGCTGAAACAGTGTTTGGCAAGGTTCTAAAAGAAAACCCTTCGTTAAAAGAACGTATGATTCTGCAGTCTAAATGTGCGATACGGTTCGAAGATGATTTAGGACCAAAGCGCTACGATTTCTCTGCAAAATGGATTGAATCTTCGGTAGAAGGGATTTTGCAGCGTTTGAACATAGACCAACTTGATATTTTACTGCTTCATCGCCCCGATCCATTAATGGAACTGGAGGAAGTGGCTACCACGCTCTCTTCCTTACAGCAGCAAGGAAAGATAAAGCACGTTGGCGTATCAAACATGCATGGGCATCAAATGGCGTACCTCCAATCGGCACTTTCGAGCCCAATTGTGGCGAACCAATTGGAAATGAGCTTAGCGTTTCGAGACTGGTTAGAAGACGGTGTTACCACTAATAGCCCGGCAAACCGTAACTCTGGTTATGCTCCAGGTACCCTTGAGTATTGCATGATGAACAAGGTGCAACTTCAAGCTTGGGGCAGCTTGGCACAAGGCAAGTATACGGGTGCCAGTACCCAAAACGATACTGATGCCGCCACGGCAGCGCTAGTTAATTCTCTGGCCGCCGAATACGAGACTAGCCCAGAAGCCATCGTATTAGCGTGGTTAATGCGCCACCCTGCCAATATTCAGCCAGTACTTGGTACCACCAATATCGAGCGGATAAAAGCCTGCCATAAATCGATGGATATACAACTGACTCGCGAACATTGGTACTTATTACTTGAAACCGCTCGTGGACAAGAGATGCCATAAGGTATGGTTGTATACAGCACCCTCGGTTCATGTTTTAACGGAGTTTACCTATGTTAAAAGGAATTCATCACGTCGCGCTAATTTGTAGCGACTACCCGGTGTCTAAACATTTTTATACTGACATTCTTGGTCTTAGCGTTATTGCGGAAAATTATCGCGAAGCGAGAAAGTCATACAAGTGCGATTTGGCATTACCCGATGGCGGACAACTTGAACTATTTTCGTTTCCGGGTGCACCTGCTAGACCTTCAAGGCCAGAAGCGCAAGGGTTGCGTCACTTGGCGTTCAGGGTAGATGACATTGATGAGGTGATTGCGCATTTAACTGCAAATAAGGTGGAGTGCGAGCCCATTCGTGTAGATGAATACACGGGGAAACGGTTTACCTTTTTCGCAGACCCCGACGGTTTACCGCTTGAGCTCTATGAAATGTAGTTTTGTATGAACAGTTCAAATGCGTCGTCTTTCATGCATATCTTAATGTAACAGCGTACCGTTCAACTTAATCGTTTGCGGTTTCGGCGGATTTTCGCTGAAGTCATCGAACTCATACCGTGTTTGCTTTATCACGCTGTTTGCTTACCGAGTTTAGATGCACTTCGGCGACTTATTTCGATAGATGCATTGCGTTATACGGCAGCCAAGCAAGAATCTCTCTCGCTTCGTTTCAACGGCTTTAGCTAGAGCGATAATCGCCCATTCAGCCCCTATTATTATTGGCAGCCAGTAACGGAAAATCTATTTTGTTTTACTCCGCCGTAACTTAGCGTGATTTTGGCGTATTGCACAGGCAACCTAATAATTTACGACTATAATTTAGTAAGAGTAATCGATTTGCTAAAACGCATCGTATTACTGTGCGAATAGACTCTGTCATTTAACACTGAAGCTTAAAATATGCAGTCACCATATGGATATGGATGAAGCTTAAAAGGACAACATATGAAGACCGATACACCTCTAGAGTACATGTGCCCCTATTGCGGCGCTTTCAATGAATTTTCTGAAGACACCATTCGCGATATGTATCAAGAGCAAGTTGAAACTTGTGGGTGTTGCAAAAAGAATTTAAGCCTTACCGCAGCAAATGGGGTAGAAGGTCGTATTAACCTTGTCATCAGCGAACTATAAATAAAATCCATTCATAATAAAAAACCGCTTTAAAAGCGGTTTTTTATTGGCCAAAGCAGTTAGCATTTTCCGTAAGTAATTAACTAAAAAATGCTCTTCGCAATTCCACATCGGACAAGAATTTTCCACCTAGCGCGGATGTCTTCGTGTACGAATTAGTATCGCGTATACCTCTGGCTTTTACACAATAATGCGTAGCATTAATGCTTACCGCTACATCTTCGGTAGAGGCTAATGTCTGAATGGCCACTAGCACTTGCTGTGTTAGCCGCTCTTGCACTTGAGGGCGCTGTGCAAAGAAACTCACTAAGCGGTTTAATTTCGACAAACCGATAATAGTATCGTTAGGAATATAAGATACGGTAGCGAGGCCATCAATAGTCACAAAGTGGTGTTCGCACGTACTCGTTAAACTAATATCAGACACTTGAACAGGCTGATCAAGAAGCATCTTATTTTCGATTTGGGTTATTTTAGGAAAATTACGATAATCCAAACCGCCAAACACTTCGTTCACGTACATTTTCGCAATACGGGTTGGCGTGTCGTGCAAACTATCATCGTTAAGATCGAGCCCAAGCGTATTCATCACATCACGCATTGCAATTTCAATCTTCTGACGTTTTTGCTCGTCGGACAAACCGTTCGCCACCATAGGTGTTTCCAGCCCTTTTTCTTCAAGCGCTGCTCTAACACGTTGTGCCGATTCAGAAATTGATGACTCTAGTGCATCACGCACAATGACCGCTTCTTTTGCTAACATTAACCCTATCCGTAAATACTTCTTTACCCTTAAACGTAATCGACACGATTAAGGCTAACTTGATACCAAGATGCAAATGACAATACCGCCTGAAAGCCAACGCAAGACTACTGAATAGCATGATTACGGCCAAGGCATATAACTACGCTTTGGCAAAGGTTTGGCGACTTCTAATGGTTATATTTTAGCATTCTAGCGGCTATTGATCGAGCAAATGCTGAGATTAGCCTAATCTGTAAATGCTATTAAAGGCATGTTTTATTTTTATTGAGATAAAACGGTCATTAAAGTAAATGAGATCAAAAAATAAACGTTAAATACCGCTACTACAAATCGCGCCTTTTCTATCACGTCGTCATTCTAATTGTGACACTGTTCGTGACAAGAAAAGAATTTCATCAAGTTTGCTATTGGTTGGCGTGAGTAGGATAGTTATAATCAACGCATTATTTATTTCTATCGAGAATAAACATGCAAGGTAGTCGTAAACTGGTTCCTGAATGGGAAACCGTTGATGCTGTAATGCTGGCGTGGCCGCATGCAGAAACCGACTGGGCGCCATGGCTAGAAGAAGCCCGTGAAACCTATTTGAACGTGATTGCAGCGGTCAACCGTTATCATGCGGGTGTGATATTGCTGTGTGCCCCTGACGATGTTGATAATGTGCAATCGCGTTTAGGCGATCACTCACGTGTACTCATTCTGCCTGCGTCTTATAACGACACTTGGGTGCGTGACTACGGTTTTTTGACCTGTCGTGATTCAGAAGGTTTTGGGGCGCCAGTAGAGTTTCGCTTCAATGGCTGGGGTGAAAAGTTTGATGCCAGTGAAGACAATATGGCTAACCAACGCTACCTTGCTTCATTGTGTAAATTGCCCCTTCGAAGTAGCCCAGTGGTGGCTGAGGGTGGCGCGTTAGAAATTGATGACCTAGGCCACTTGCTTAGCACCTCTCAGTGTCTATTAAACCCTAAGCGCAACGGTGATATGACTATCAATGATTACGCTGAAACCTTTAATGACATGTTAGGCTGCAATACGTTTACGGTGCTAGAACATGGTCACCTTGAAGGTGACGATACTGACGGGCATGTAGATACCCTTGTGCGTTTCACGCCCAATAAAGGCTTGGTTATCCAAGCGGCTGATAATCGCAAAGACGACAGTCATTATGCAGGGTTAAGTGCACTTTGCGATGAGTGCGCCAGTGCAATGCCTGAGCACGAACAATATCGATTGCCACTACCTAATATTGTTAACGACGAGGGCGAGCGTTTGCCCGCATCGTACGCCAACTTTTTGATCTGTAATCGTGCGGTGCTCTTACCTATTTACGGGCAACCTGAAGATGAAGCGGCGATTAGCCAAATGCAGCTGGCTTACCCCGACCATATTATCGAGCCTATAGATTGCTCGGTGTTGGTAAAGCAATTTGGCAGCTTGCATTGTATTTCCATGCAGGTACCCACAAATACGTTGAAAGAATCTGTTATTTCCACCTTCTCAAAAGGAGTGTCTGTACATGCAACGAACTAAGCTAAAGATAGGCTTGGTACAACAGTCTGTTGCTGATAACGACAAAGCAACTAACTGGAATAAAAGTGCTGAGCAAGTTGCAAAACTCGCCGCCGAAGGCTGTGAGTGTATTTTGCTGCAAGAACTTCATAGCACCCTTTATTTTTGCCAGCAGGAAGATACCGACGCCTTTGATTTAGCCGAACCTATTCCAGGTCCTGCAACAGATTTCTTTGGCGAACTGGCTGAGAAACACAATATTGTGTTAGTGACCTCTTTATTTGAAAAGCGTGGCTCTGGCCTTTATCACAATACCGCTGTGGTATTTGATAGAAGCAAAGAGATTGCCGGTAAATATCGCAAAATGCATATTCCTGACGACCCAGGCTTTTACGAGAAGTTTTACTTCACACCGGGCGACATGGGCTTTACACCAATTGAAACTAGCGTGGGTAAATTGGGCGTATTAGTATGTTGGGATCAATGGTATCCAGAAGCGGCACGCTTAATGGCAATGGCAGGGGCTGACTTACTGTTTTATCCTACGGCAATTGGTTGGGATAGCACAGATACCGAAGAAGAGCGTAGCCGTCAACATGGCGCATGGGAAACCATTCAGCGCTCACATGCGGTAGCAAACTCGGTACCGGTTATCGTAGCAAATCGCACAGGCTTTGAAGCATCGCCAGTGGCGGGCGACCCAGGTATTCAGTTTTGGGGGCAAAGTTTTATAGCAGGCCCACAAGGTGAAATTTTAGCGAAAGCAGAAGCTGAAGGTGAAACTACCCTTTCGGTTGAGATAGATTTAACCCGCACTGAAAAAGTAAAACGCATTTGGCCTTATTTCCGTGACCGTCGCATTGATGCTTACGAAGACCTAACTAAGCGCTGGCGCGATTAGGCTAGCGCCTCATGCCCTTGTACAAGGGCTTATCAAAGTTTAAAACGGGCAACTAAAATGCCCGTTTTTTTTTGGCGCTCAGCATTATGAAAATTTGCCGATTAAGCTTTAAAAATCGTTCCGTCATACAACATATAACAAGCACGGGATTTTTTAGATGCTAACGCTAGCATAACCTCTTCATCCACATCTAAGCCCCCTGTGAATTGCCCAAAAGCTGGCATGATAAATAGGTCTTCTGTGACAACGAAGCACTTGCCTGAAAATCGCCGACGAGAAATAGTCTTACGTATTTTAGGGTGGTAATGGCCAATAACTTGCTGCTTGATTTGAACCTTGCCCTTCGTACTTAGCTCGATTCCGTGCATCTCTGGCTCATGGCGAAACACCACATTATTTTGCACTATTTCATGGCATGGATTACCGGGAATTCCTTCGGGTAAATCAGGGTCATGATTACCTTCCACCCAATCCCAATCAGGAACGCTATTTATAATCTCACATAAGAGGTTTCTGTCTTCATCGGTCATACGAGACATACTGTATTTATCGTGGAAACTGTCACCTAAGCTAATCACCCGAGCAGGATTATAATCGTGAATAATGTGCTGCAGGCGTTTAAGCGTAGCAACAGAATCAACACTTGGCAGCGGATTACCATAACTACGTAAATAACTGCCTTTTTCAAGGTGTAAATCAGATACCACCAGCCAATCAAGCGCAGGCAAATACGCCACACCTCTGGCATCTAGCAACCAAAGCAGCTCTGCAAACTTCACAATACTAATACTACGCAACGCCACCTGTGAAGATAGCCACTGCTCACTTATTGCCACTGATTAACCTCTTTCATAATATTTAACGCCATCCCACCACCTCCAAACTCCCAAACGAACTCTCCTATAGCGGTGGAGTGCGGTTGGGTATGGAACCTTATGCAGCATGGATGCTGCATCAGAGCCTACATGGATGTATTCAATTCATATTCACTCACTTTAACACCAATAGAATTAGACTGGGTGAGCAGTATTGGCACTGGAAACCTTCCGCAGCATGGATGCTGCGGCAGAGCCTACATGGATGTATTTACGGCGTGTTTCTGGGGCTAATACTGCTCGACCAAACTTAATATTCTCAAGACAACAATGCCCGTACTTCATCTAGCATATTTTCTGCTTCAGCATATAAATCGGCTTGCTCGAGTATCGCTTGCGCCCCCGCTCCTTTTATTTGTTCACTTCGCATGTTCAGCACGATAGGGATGGCCATGGGCGATACTTTTTCTAAGTTTACTAACGTGGTTTTATCAACAAAGCGGATGAGCAAATTCGCCAAGCGCTGCAAGTCCAACAACTCCCGCTCAGCATCCGCCCGCGCGACCGCTAAAAGGATATGATCTGGGTCGTGCTCACGCAGCGTGTCGTAAATTAAATCAGTTGAAAACGTTACCTGCTTCATGGTTTTCTGACTAGCATGATAACGCTGTTCCGTTAAGCCGCTTACTACTGCCACCTGCCTGAAAGAACGCTTTAACATAGGCGCTTGTAGCATCCAGTCTTGTAGTTCATCGCCTAATATATCTGGCTGAAACAGTTGCTGCAGTTGAGTATCGGTAATTTGTTTAACCGCACTTATCGATAAACCATAGTCGGTAACGCTGAAACTCAATGGCTTTATTCCTATTTTTTCCATTCTACGGGTAACCAGCATGCCCAAGGTTTGGTTCGCTTTTCGTCCTTCAAAGGTGTAGTACAACGTATGGTTTACATTACGAAAAGGAAACTGCTCCACCAATACCTTTTCGGGCTCAGGAAGCTGTGAGAACTGTTGTTGTAAATTCAACCATTCTCGTACTTGCGCGGGTAATTTACGCCAACTCTTGGGATTCGCTAATATTGCTCGAACCCCATCAGCCAGATACGTCGACAGTGGCATTTGGCCACCGGAATAACTGGGTATTTTTGGCTCTTTTGCTTTCGCGGGGCGAGCATGTAGTTGCATATCGCGAATGGCTTCGTACTTAAGCACTTCACCGGCAAAATAAAAGGTGTCGCCTGGGGTAAGTTGCTGGGCAAAGTACTCTTCCACTTCACCAATAATTTTGCCCTGATTACCACGGCGAATACGTTTTACTTTTAGCCTACCCGCTTCAACAATAGTGCCTATGTTCTGCCGATGCCTTTGTATTACCCGCCTGTTGGCAGGCGAAAAAGTGCCGTCCTCGTTCTGCATTAGGCGCTGATAACGCTCGTAGGCATTAAGCGCACTCCCGCCATCCAATGCGAACTGCCATAACTTCTCAAAATCACTTTTATCCAGCCCTTGATAGGGCGATGCTAGAAGGATTTGCTCGTAAAGGGTATCTGGCGTGTCGGCATTACTGCAAAGGCAGTTCACAATAAACTGGGGGATAATATCCAATGCCCCCGGCTGTGGGGCATCGCCATCTAGTTCGCCTTTGTTAATTGCATTAATAGCGGCTTGGCATTCAAGGGCTTCAAAGCGATTAGCTGGCACCAGCAAAGCTTCGCTGGGTTCGTCTAACCTATGATTTGATCGCCCTATACGTTGCAGCAATCGACTTACCCCTTTTGGGGCTCCAACTTGTATTACCTTATCTACATCGCCCCAATCAATACCTAGTTCTAGCGCCGAGGTACACACTACTGCCCGTAACAATCCGCTAGACATCATGGCTTCTGTTTTACGCCGCTGCTCTTTACTTAAACTGCCGTGATATAAGGCTATGGGTAAGGCAGCGGTGTTATGTTCCCACAGCATTTGAAAAATCAGTTCGGATTGGGCCCGGGTATTCACGAACACCAAAGTGGTTTTTGCGTCTTCAATGGCCTTATATATATCGGTAATGGCATAGCGCGCCATAAAACCACCGAATGGCATGCGGTTTTCAGATTGCAGCATTTCTACTTTCGGTTTTTCACCCGCTTTCACGCTGATGATATTAGCGGTGCCTTCTGTGCCAGCTAGCCATGCACCTAGCGTTTCTGGGTAAGCTACCGTGGCCGACAACCCTACCCGCTTCATCTCGGGTGACAATACTGAAAGCCGTGCTAGCGCTAATGACAAAAAGTCTCCTCGCTTGTTTGCTACTAGGCTATGGGTTTCATCAATAATCACTCGCTTTAGTTTTCCAAATAGTTTGTCAGCATCAGCATAGCTCAGCATTAACATGAGTGATTCTGGGGTAGTAAGCAGCAAATTTGGCGGTTTTTTTCGTTGGCGCTGCCGTTTATGTGAAGGTGTATCGCCTGTACGGGTTTCCGCCGTTATCGGCAGGTCCATTTCTTCAATAGGTTGCAATAAGTTGCGATGAATATCTTGGGTTAGTGCTTTAAGTGGCGAAATGTATAAGGTGTGAAGCCCTTGCTGTGGCGATTGAGCTAACTCGACTAAGCTAGGTAGAAAGCCCGATAAAGTTTTACCTGCGCCTGTTGGGGCAATGAGCACAGTGGTGTTGTAAGTTTTCCTTTTACGGCCAGCAGTTTGCTTAATACTCTGTTCAAGTATTTTCCTCTGGTAATCTCGTAGCTCCCACCCTTTATTTTTAAACCATTGAGTAAAAACCAAAGGTAGAATGTTACTTTCGGTTTGAGGCTTTTTCTTAGGTGCGGCTTTTTCTTCAGGCATAGAGGATGACAACTAAACCTTTAGCCGTTTTTGTAATCGCAATAAATTCTTCACCATAACTATCCCAACCGCCGCTAGTTCAATTGTAAGCAATAGTAGATATACGTTAATTCACCAGAAGGGTTTAATTTTCCTCTACGCTCAACCAATTGCGTAAAACCACCGTAGTCATATGAAACGCTAACTAACAGCATGTGGTTTTTTTATATGGTGGCTGAAAATGCAATACACCCCTCAAAGTGGATGAAAACGGACGACGCTGGTTTGTATTGTGTGCCGGGCGATTTTTATATAGACCCCATGCAGCCTGTAGCAACCGCGCTTGTTACCCACGGCCATGCTGACCATGCTAGAGCCGGCCACAAACGAGTGTTCGCCCACCCGCAAACCATGGCAATTATGACCACCCGTTATGGCGACGATATGGCTGAAGTACAAATACCAGTGCCCTATCGCGAGAGCGTAGAGTTTGATGAGGTAATCACTACTGATAGTAACAGTGCCTCAACTGAACAGGAGCAACGCAAGATAAAAGTCACTTTTTACCCTGCTGGCCATATACTAGGTTCGTCACAATTGCTTATTGAGTATGCGGGTTATCGGCTAGTGATATCTGGCGATTACAAACGTAGGCACGATCCCACTTGTCCGCCGTTTGAAGTAGTACCTTGCGATGTACTTATTACCGAGGCCACTTTCGGTTTACCGGTATTTGCCCACCCGCCAATCGAAAAAGAAATCCAAAAGCTTCTTCACTCCCTTGACGTGTTTCCTACACGTTGTCATTTAGTAGGAACCTACGCATTAGGCAAATGCCAACGGGTTATTTTAGCGCTTCGAGAAGCTGGCTATACCAAACCTATCTATTTACACGGTGCACTACTAAAACTGTGTGATTTGTACGAACGAGAAGGCATAGCTTTAGGCGATATTATTCCAGTTAGCGAGGTAGAAGATAAAGCATTATTAGCCGGTGAAATAGTGTTGGCTCCCCCCTCTGCATTAGCCGACAGGTGGTCGAGAAGCTTGCCACATGTTCGCGCTGTGTTGGCGTCTGGTTGGATGCAAATTCGCGCGCGAGCTAAGCAGCGCAACGCCGAGCTACCACTTATTATTTCAGATCACTGCGATTGGCCTGAGTTATTGCAAACCCTTACTGAAGTGAACCCTAGCGAGGTATGGGTGACCCATGGCCGTGAAGATGCCCTTATGTATCAAGCACAAAAGATGGGGTTTAAAGCGCGAGCATTATCGCTGGTAGGTTACGATGAAGCGGCGCAGGAGGAATAGCAATGCAGGCATTTAGTGACTTACTTGAACAGCTTTACTATACCGCCGGAACCAAAGCCAAAGCGCAGCTTATTCTGCATTACCTTGCTACTACGCCAGACCCCGATCGTGGCTGGGCCATTGCTGCTATGGCAGGCACGCTCAAGTTTGATTTTTTTAAGCGCAATACGGTAAAAAAACTGATTACCGAACGGGTAGACCCAGAACTATTTGCAATGAGCTATGATTATGTGGGGGAAGTGAGTGAAACGGTAGCCCACTTATGGCCCGAGTTTACGCCTGATAAAGCATTGCCTAGCTTGTCTGAAGTGGTAGATACATTTGCCAATATCAGTAAACCAAAAGTCGCAGTAACGTTAGCGAATTACCTCACCATAATGACCCCATCTCAGCGCTGGGCACTCTTAAAACTTGGTACTAGGGGGCTTAGAATTGGTGTGTCTGCTCGCTCTATCAAACAAATTTTGGCGGAATATGGCAATAAAGACATCACCGAAATAGAGAAACTGTGGCATGGCGTCGCGCCGCCTTATACCGACCTTCTCGAATGGCTTGAAGGTAACGGATCTAAACCGGATATCAGTAACGCGGTTACCTTTCATCCTGTCATGCTATCTCACCCCATCGCGCAAGATGATGTCGATGACTTTGCTCCAGAACAATGGCAAATAGAACATAAGTTTGACGGCATTCGGGTGCAGTTAGTGTGCAACACCACGAAAGAAGAGCCTGAAAAGGCGCTATTCTCTCGCACTGGGGATGACATCAGCCACGCTTTCCCCGACCTACTCGATAGTGTCAGCGGCAATATGGTGCTAGACGGTGAACTGTTGGTGATGCATAACCAAGAAGTAGATACTTTCAACGCACTACAACAAAGGCTTAATAAGAAAAAGCCTACTGCTGCATTAATGGCAACCAACCCTGCGGGGCTAATTGTTTACGATGCACTGGTGCTAGACGGTAAGCAATTAACCGACTACCCCCTTACTACCCGACGTGAAGCGCTAGAAACGTGGTTTGACAAAAATGGCATTCAGGAACACGACAATGATTCACGACTGCATTTATCTGAGTGCTTATCTGCCGATTCACCAAAAGGGCTTCGTACGCTACATAAAAACGTGTGTAAAAACCGTGCTGTAGAAGGGCTCATGATAAAACGTTTAAGCAGCCCTTATGTGCCAGGTAGACCAAAGGGACAATGGTATAAATGGAAACGCGACCCACTGGTGGTCGATGCGGTAATGATGTATGCCCAGCGAGGCCACGGTAAGCGCTCGAGTTTTTATTCCGACTACACCTTTGGTGCATGGCAAGATGAGCAATTGCTGCCTATTGGCAACGCTTATTCGGGCTTCACCGATGAAGAGCTTAAGAAGCTAGATAACTGGGTAAGACGAAACGCCATAGGCCGTTTCGGGCCAGTGCGTGAAGTTAAAAAAGAGCTGGTACTAGAAGTGGCTTTCGATGCAGTTCATCCCTCCAACCGTCATAAATCAGGCGTAGCGCTACGATTTCCTCGTATACACCGTATCCGCTGGGATAAGCCTGCGAACGAGGCAGATACACTTATCAACGTGAAGGCACTTATCGAATCATAATCTTAATGAAACATTTTTTTTACAAACCCTGTTTTTAGCTTACACTTAAAGTATATTAGCTTTTTCTGTTCCATCTAACCTACTGTTAGAAAAGAAATTACAGAAAAATTTTTAAGTGCGCCTGCATGAGTTAATGCTGCGCCAAGGACAAAAAAATGTTGTTTTCGCGATCGTTCAAACATTGCCTTATTGGTTTCCTTCTCCTTTTTTCCACAGCGAGTAATGCTGGCCTAATTACTAATATTGCGACTGAAACGGTCAGATACAGTATTTTATCTCAAAATCCTTGGGGTAACTTCGGGTGGACAGCTAGCTACGATATTAGCTTTGTCAATCAAGATTTACTTATTGATGTCGATGTTTATTTAAGGGGTGATGAACCCGGCAGTGCACTTAGAGACATTTGGGAAGATGGTATTGAATCCATTTGGAGTAATGCCTTTGACTTATCTGACGGCACCTATTTTTACGACACCGTATTTAATGTGGATTGGCTGAGCACTAGCGTGGGCGCTGACCATACAGTTACTGTCAATGAAGGTAATGGAAATGTGAACTTGACTCAATGGTACACGGGTAGGCCATCAGGTTATTCGTTTAATCGTCAGGGGACAATAGCTGCTCATGAATTTGGCCACATGATTGGCTTATTCGATGAATACAATGGCGGTGCACTCAATCCAGACGGGCTTATTAGGAATAACAGCATAATGGGCAGGAATCTATCCTCACCTCGCACCGATCACTTCGATGCTTTTTTAGAGTGGGCACAAGTTAATTCGGGCGTCGCTTCTCTAGCGTTAGTTGCCGACAGTGGCGTAGACAACTATTTCGTTCCTGAGCCAAATTCATTAGCCATTTTGCTACTTTCGATTTGTATGGCTCTTTCCATCAAAACTAAGTCTAGGCGAAACAGTATAGAGGTAAGAGGCCCTAGTCTCTTCGCATAAATTGTATCGCTATGTATTCTCAGCAATAAAAAAGCAAGGCATACTCGCCTTGCTTTCATTAATACACCTAAACTCATATCAATACAGGTTATGCGCCAATATATTGCCTATTTCGCAATATGCTTCATAGTAGGCAATGCACTAAACGCACCGTATTGCGTTACCGTGTATGCACCACAGCGAATAGCAAATTCAGTGGCTTCGCTTACGTTTTCAAAGCTACTTGCCCACTTGTCGAATTCCGCGCTGTTAGCCACTTTGGTAGATAAGAAATACAAAAATCCGCCAATGAATGAATCGCCTGCTGCAGTGGTATCTTTCACGCTTACTTTTGGCGAGGCCAAGGTACCGCTGAAATCTTTTGTTATGTACTGAATAGGTTCCCCGCCATCAGTCACTAACACCACTTTAACGCCGCTATCTAGCCACTGTTGTACATGAGCCTGAGCATTTTCTTCACCGTAAAGCTCTGCCAACTCTTCGCGGCTTGCTTTTAAGATACTCACTTTCTTAGCCACGTCGTCAATTCGGCCTGGGGCATTAGCGGTGTCATCCCAAAACGCTGGACGGTAGTTAATATCTAAACAGACAAGCATATTTTCTTGCTTGGCTTTATTTAGAATATAGTCGGTGCCAGGTAACAACTCTGGACCTGAAATAGACCCAGAGCAAAAATGCAGCACGCTAGTATCATCACAAGCAACCTTGGCTAAGTCTTCTTCACCAATGTGCTTATGTGCAGCGTTATCAACATAGAAGTCGAAAGAACGCTCACCGTCTTTATCTAGGTTAACAAATGCTAGTGCCGTATTGGCGTCTTTCGTACTCCAAACATAATCAGTGTTTACCTTGTGATAGCTAAGCATGTCTTGAAGAAAACGGCCAAAGGTATCGTCACCTACTTTAGACACCATAGCGCCTTGACCACCAAGCTTAGCAACAGCAACCGCTACATTCGCCGGCGCACCACCAGCATAAGGCTGAAATGAATTCATTGCTGGCATTTCACTTTGGTCCGCCGCACCCGCACTTAACATATCGATAAGTACTTCGCCTAAACATAAAATTTTCATAAACACCTCTGGCTGAAGCTAACAGCGATAACTTCGTATTTATACCGCTGTAGTCATGGATAATAAGCGTAGCCGAAGGACCTTCCGTCGGGCACGTTAAATTATAGTTAATTAATTGGGGCACAGTATTAACTAGCAAAACAAATAAATCAACCTTGTTGATTTAATATTTTATCATCATTAAAGACTGACTATTGAATATGTAATCTATCGGCTTGATTGGTAGAGAGAAACTGCTCTTGGTTAATTATGTTAAATATATTGAATTAGTATCTATCCATGACTTAGTGGTGCTGTTTGTTATAACATTCATTTCATAATGATTCAGGTACACTGTAAATGACAAAATCCCACGAGCACTCGGTTTCATCACAGAGCGCATCAGAAATAGACTCGCACCACGGTGCAACTGCCTTACTAGATAACCGTACTCAAAATGAACGGGATATCCTCACCCTGATTCGTCATGATGGCGCTATTCCGAAAGCAGATATTGCTCAACGTACGGGTTTATCTGCACAGTCGGCCACGGTCATTATTAAGAAACTAGAGTCCGAAGCCCTTGTTAAGCGACTGCCGCCAGTTCGCGGTGGTGTGGGGCAGCCTAAAGTTCCTTTTGGCTTGAATGCAGATGGTGCATTTGGGTTAGGCTTAAAAATTGGCCGCCGCAGTTTTGATATGACCTTGCTAGATTTGGCTGGCAATGTGAAAGCTTCGCTTCACGAAAAAGTAGCCTACCCCACCGTTGATCATTTATTGTCATTTACACAGCGCGGTGTGTCTGTACTAACACAACAACTCAGTAACGAGCAGCGCACTCGTATTCGCGGACTAGGCATCGCCATGCCGTTTGAAATTTGGAATTGGGTAGAAGAAGCTGGGGCCCCTGCTGCTGCGTTAGAAGCATGGAAAAACCTTGATATTCAGGCTGCGCTATTTGAACTACTAGACCTACCCATCTACGTGAGTAACGATGCAACGGCGGCGTGCAGTGCAGAAATGGCCTTTGGTAATCCACATCGATTTAACCACTTCCTCTATGTTTTTGTTGGCACTTTTCTTGGCGGTGGCTTGGTTATTAACAATCAGCTATTTACAGGAAAATCGGGTAATGCCGGTGCAATTGGTTCCTTGCCTTTCTTGTCTAACGCCCATAACCAACAGCAACAACTCATCACCCAATCATCGCTATACTTGCTAGAAAAGCAGCTGAATGATGCGGGGCTTGATGGTAATAAATTGTATGAAGCTCCTGAACACTGGTCTGGCTTAAAAACTAATCCAGAATTTATGCGCATCGTTCAAGTGTGGATGGAACAGGCCGCCCAGGGGATTGCCTTTGCCACACACTGCGCATTTAGCATGCTCGACCTCGATGGCATTATCATCGACGGTGCCATGCCGCAGAATATAAAGCATGAATTGGTTACCTGCGTGCAAAACGCGTTAAAAGATGCTGATTTTCGGGGCATTACTCAAGGTAGTATTAGTGCCGGTAACGTAGGGAGTAAAGCGCAGTCTATCGGCAGCGCTAATTTGTCACTTATCGCGAACTACTATTAGTTTATATATGTTAAATAAAAGCAGGGGTAACGTGGTTACAACTACACTCACAGGCAAGACCGCTAGCGCTTCATCAACTACCGCATCGTCAAATGTTTTAATTCTTGATGGTGGGTTAGGCAGAGAATTAGAACGAGTTGGGGCTCCCTTCCGGCAACCTGAATGGTCTGCTTTGTCTTTAATGGAAGCGCCCGATTTAGTAGCCCAAGTGCATCAAAACTTCGTGGATGCGGGTGCAAAAATTATTACCACCAACACTTACGCGTTAGTGCCTTTTCATATAGGGCAAAAACAGTTTGATGAACAAGCATTTTCGCTTGCCGCGCGCGCGGCCAGTATTGCCAGTACTGTGGCTAAAAAGAATGATATCTCAGTTGCTGGCTGTATTCCTCCAGCTTTTGGCTCTTACAAACCTGAGCTATTCTGTGCCGAGCAACTCTCTTCTATTTTGCTGCCGTTGATTGAAGCACAAACACCCTACATCGATTTTTGGCTTGTAGAAACTGTTTCTTCGGTAGAAGAAGCCAGCGCGGTAACCTCTTTAATAAAAGAACACTCATCTAAACCAATTTGGCTTTCTTACTCGCTCAGTAATCGTCATAACTTTTCAAACCCGGTGACCTTGCGGTCTGGTGAGTCACTTAATGCTATACTGCCCACACTAGACAACTTGGATGCCGTGTTGTTTAACTGCTCGCAACCTGAAGAGATGGAAGCAGCCATTAAGTTCACACACCTGCATAATACCGATATGAACATCGGTGTTTATGCCAATAGCTTTTCAGAGCATGTTAGAAAGCATGATGCTAACGAAATGCTGTCGACGTTGCGTGAGGACGTCACCCCTGAGAAATACCTAGCGTACGCACAAACGTGGGTGAACGCTGGCGCTACAATTGTAGGTGGATGTTGCGGCATAGGCCCTGACCATATAAAAGCCTTGGCGAAAGGGTTAGCTAACCATTCAAAAATAGCAGACTGATTTGCAATCAATCACCTGCTATTTTGCCCGTACCAGCGACTAACGCGTGACCACGTTTTTAGCGCCTTTTATTAACGCTTCTTTATCGATTTTATTGGGTACTTCAACACCACGGCGCGCCGCAGGCCGTGCTTCGATACTGTTTTTCCAGCGAGTTAAGTTGTCTAGTCCTTCTATGCTCACGCCCGACCATTCGTAGGTTCGCACCCAGCACCAGTTCGCCATATCGGCAATGCTGTAATCGCCGGCTAAATATTCGTTGTCTTCTAATCGCCCATCTAGCACTGTAAACAATCGGCGTACTTCATTTTGATAGCGGTCGATAGCAATAGGGATTTTTTCTTCTAAATAGCGATGGAATACATTCGCCTGCCCCATCATTGGCCCAATACCGCCCATTTGAAACATAACCCATTGCATTACTTGGCTTCGGCCTTTGACATCTGTGGGTAAAAACTTGCCTGTCTTTTCAGCTAAATAAAGCATGATGGCGCCAGATTCGAAAACCACATGGTCGCCTTCGCTTTTGTCCACAATAACGGGAATCCTGCCATTTGGGTTCATGGCGAGGAACTCAGCGGTTTTTTGCTCGCCTTTCATTAAGTTTACCCCGTGCACGGTATAGTCGAGTTCCATTTCTTCTAGTGCTACTGAGGCTTTCCAGCCATTGGGGGTTGCTGCAGTGTATAAATCAATCATTAGGCTTTTGCACTCGCTCTGCTGCTAACATTGTCGTACCAACGCTGAAGATTCGTTTGTTCATCTTTAATTCGAATATCGACCACCCGTGCAAAATCGATGGCACATAGCGCAGTAATATCCGCAATAGAAAAGGTGTCTCCCGCTATAAACTCGTTTAGTTCGAGTCGGCGTTCGAGAATATTAAAGTACTTCGAAGCATTGATACCGGCTTCTTTGCCGTATTCTGGCACAGGTACCATTCTGTCTTTGAAGTAACCTGTGGTGTGTTGAAAGCACATGCCTACTTGTAACATTAGCGCCATTTCAACTTGCCGCTGCCACATCGAGATGGTGGCTTTTTCAATAGGCGTAGTGCCTAACAAGGAAGGTTCTGGATGAATGGCTTCAAAGTAAGTACAAATCGCGTCGGTTTCAGCAATGCAGGTACCGTCGTCCAACTCTAAAATAGGAATTTTACCTAGTGGGTTTTTCGCACGCATTTCAGCGCTTAAATTTTCACCCTTTTGAATATCTACTTGTACATACTCTACTTGTGACTTTTCAATCCCTTTTTCGGCAAGGAACATGCGAACACGGCGAGGATTAGGCGCTGTTTTGGTCTCGTAAATTTTCATAGGCAATATTGTATTGTTGGAATGTTAACAGCCAGATTAGTGCTGCTTGCGCGTGGGTTCAAATCATATTCCATTGGGGTACAACTATTAAAAGGTTGAATGGTTATACCTGTTCACGAATTTGTATCGACTAACACACGCAGCCGCTTTTGTTCGGTACTCGAGAAGTGAGTGTGCCTGTACGTTGACAAGGCATCTTGCCGTGCATCCTCTTTCATCCCACTAGCGCTTATATGTTGCTGGTATTTGCGGTAGGCATCTATACGTTGTTGCCATAGTGCCTGCGCCTCCCATAATACCGAAAAACGCTCAGCTACATGATGACCAAACTCAGCGGCAATAGCCTGGTAACGAGACTCTGAATCTGCATATCTTTGCTTAATTTGGTTAATTTTTTCCATGTCTAAGGTAGGTTGAAAAGCCGCTTTTTCCTGTTCATCTAGTGCATTTAATTGACCAAAGATCTCATTTCGTTTTTGTTCTCTTGAGAGCTCACGATCTTGAGCAATAGCAAGGCGAGCAAGAGCCCTTGCGTCAATGGCCGCATCGGCAGAAAACAAGTACTCATACTCTTCTTGAGAAAAGTAACTAAGACGCAGCGTATCTCTTGTTGCTAGCTTTTGTTCAACGTCACTTAACGAAATACCAGCATAAGTGATGTCGGTGACGGTGCTCTCGTTTGATACGGTGAGCACCTTGTCAATTTCAGCATCGGTATTTGCCAATGCTACTTTATATTCAACATATCGCGTGAATACATCAGCGGCGTACATGGCAGATCTAGCCTCATACATGTCTGTAGCATTCACACTAAACCTTGCAGTAACTTCGTTATCTGAAGCGCCCTTATTAGTAAATATAAAGCGATCGAAATTGTCCTTTACGCCAAAATATAAGGTAAATACTGGCAATTTCGAACCGTGGTCATTGACTTTCTTGACTGGCTGAACCGCTTTTTTAATTTCAGTTTCTGTCGCATCTTTATTGGGTAATGCTGACGTTGAAAGTTGGCGATTTTCACGTATCTCCCCCTCACCGACAATCCGACTCTCGCTCAATGGAATAATAACTACGAATACGAAAAAGAGGGCGACGCCCCCTCCTATTAACACCCGCATGATCATTATAAGCCTAGGTTCTTTAGACGGTTTGCTTGGTCAACAAACACATCCACTGGATTAGTTTCAAACCAATGAGTGATGCCAAAGCTTTGGTTAACTTCATCAAGGTGATTCATCTTGTAGTTATCTTTAAGCACTTTACCTAAATGAGAGCTACAAGAAGACACCAGCCCATCATTGGTTTCACCAAATGCTATTCCAGTGATGGCAAGAAAAGGGTCGACCACGTCCAGCGCATTTGTGTAAGTTCTACCACCACTCCAAGAATAATAGTACACACCATTCTCACCTAACTGTTTGCCGTCATTGCGGCAGTAGGCCGAGGGCATGCCTTCTGGGTAGCGTGCGTTGAACGCAATTGAACCAGAGGTTGATAGCGAGGTTAGCGCAGCCACAGAGTCGGTAGGTTTATCTCGAGGGTCTGAACCTGAAGCAAGTTCGATAAGATTAGCAAAAGCGTCGGTGATCAACCCCACAGTTCCTTCTTGTACAGACCCTTCCGTAAGCCCACTTTTCAATATATCGGCCACAGCGCTTCCCCAGTTCACACCGGCTACGGAGGTAACCGAGGCTACTTTGCTGGGCGCTACGCTTGCGGCATACCTCGCCGTAGGGCCCCCATGGCTATGGCCGATAAGGTTAACCTTATCGGCGCCTGAAAGTGCAAGTACCTCATCAATATAGTTAAGTAACTGCTCTCCCCTCACTTCAGTAGAGTTAGAAGGAGACACTTCTGCGATATAAACTACTGCGCCGTTTCGAGATAGTTTTTGTGGCACCTTGTAAAAGTAATCTACAAACAAGATGTCATCAAAACCGAAGAGACCGTGAACCAGTACAATAGGATATTGTGTTTTAGCATAGTTGCCTGCCCAAGATTGAGCTGGCAATACTGCGACAAGCAAAAACAGCACGAGCGTTGTTATTTTCGTTCTTAGTTTCATTGCATGTTCCCTTAATTATAAACATTAGTGGTCTGAGGCCAGACCTGAGTTATTTATATGTTAATTTAATGTAAATAACAAGATAAATTAGAGAACGACGCCCTATGCAATTACTTAGAGGCTTTACACATAGTCAGGGTTATTAAGGAAAGAAAAACGTAAAATGCTTTATATTCAGAAGTCTACCCTGAAAATAGGGTATAAGCCTTTATACTATTTAATAAACGAATAAAGAGAATAGGGAGAGGTTATAGCTAGGGAAAATGTTAACCGCCCTATGCAATCGAGAGTCATATGCTCCGGCTATTTGGCTTAATTACTTCCGATGGTAAACCTGTAGGTAATTGACGCTTAGGCTGGGAGTAAGTTTCCATACTTTGGTGAATGGATTTAATGCCATGCCTGTCTCATGATTAAGCGTAAACTCTTCACCTACCCATTGGTTGAGTTCAGTGGGTTTAACAAATTTTTGCCAGTCGTGAGTACCGACAGGTAAATATCGCATGACATATTCAGCGCCTACAATCGCGATAATATAACTCTTTATAGTTCTATTTAATGTAGCAAGCACCAATAAGCCGCCGGGCTTCACTAAGCTTGCACACTCTTTTATTAACTGCACTTGATCAGGTACATGTTCAACGACTTCCGCATTAATCACTATATCAAATTGACGCTCTTGGCTTACTAAATCGGACGAAAGCCCATGCATGTAGTTTACTTCCACGTTACTTTGCTTTGCATGCCGCTTTGCTACTTCAATACTCATAGCACTTGCATCTATGCCGGTAACATCCGCCCCCTCCAACGCCAGCGGTTCACTGATTAGCCCTCCCCCGCAACCAATATCTACGATTGAGAGCCCAGAGAAAGGCTTGGTTTTATCCATAGGGTTCGTTTGGAAGTTTGTTTTAGACGCCTTTTGAACAACGCGCTGCGCTTGCTCGCTTTTTATAAAGTGGCTGGTTATTTGAGATTCAATGACAGATAACCGTGCACGATTGAAATCTAATGCCGTTTTATAATTTCCATTGGGATCCCACCAGCTTTCAGCCAGCGCATCAAAGCGGTCGATTTCCTGTTTTGAAAAATTAATGGGCGCTGATTTTTGGCTTTTATCTAACATGCACTAACACCAGTTTATAAAAAAGGTAAGTCATTCAAATCTATCTCCGCTAGCTTCCCGTAAGTAAAGCTTATGGGGTATTGTGCTGCCCACGGCTAACAGATGCCTGAGTTTTATGAATAATAGGTATACAATCAATGCTTATACGCGCAAAAAGAGGTATTCGTTTTGGCCAATGCTAAAAATGTCTATGGAAGACCACTACAACTATGTTGTGGTAACACAGGTTACACCCGGGAAGGCTTTTGCTACGTGCCCGATGCAGATGTAGGAAACCACAGTGTGTGTGCGGTAGTTACCGATGAATTTCTACAATTTTCATTACGTCAAGGCAACGACTTGATTACACCTTGGCCTAGTATGGACTTTGCTGGCTTACTGGCGGGCGACAGGTGGTGCTTATGTGCCGCCAGATGGTTACAAGCTTATGAAGCAGGCGTTGCTCCCAAAGTGCGATTAGAAGCGACTCATGAACGGGCGCTAGATATTATCCCTCTGGCCACCCTTGAAGCTTTTGCTGCAGAATAAAAAACGGGTGACTTCCATTGGAAGTACCCGCCTTTGAACTGTCTAGTCTATTTGAACGCTAGGTCGTTTTGAGCCCTAAGGCGTTCGAATAACCATAAGTCGTGTTTCTGTCATGTCTTCTATGGCATAACGAATGCCTTCACGGCCAAGGCCTGAATCTTTTACGCCGCCATAGGGCATGTTATCTACACGCCAGCTAGGCACGTCGCCGATGACTACACCACCTACTTCAAGCACATTCCATGCTTTATGTGCTTTATAGATATCACGAGTGAAGATACCGGCTTGCAGCCCATAACGACTGTTATTCACTTCCTCTAATGCACTGTCGTAATCGTCGAACGGCTGTAATATAGATAGCGGACCAAATGCTTCCTCAGCACTTGCATCACAATCTTTCGGTACGTTTTCCATTACCGTCGCTTGCAACATGGCACCGTCTCTTTCGCCGCCGCATAGCACACTTGCGCCAGCCTCTTTGGCATCTTTAATCCAACCTTCCAAACGCTTGGCCTCACCTTCTGAAATCATGGGGCCAATGAAAGTATCTTCATCGCTAGGATCGCCAGACACTAACGCTTCAACTCGTTCTACATAGCGAGACTTAAATTCATCGTAAATAGCAGAATGCACCAACAAGCGCTGCACAGAAATACAGCTTTGCCCTGATTGGTAGTAGGCTCCAACGATAATTCGGTCGATAGCGTCACTAATGTCAGCGTCTTCATCTACTATACAAGCGGCGTTACCGCCTAGCTCTAACACCACAGGTTTTTTGCCAGCTTTCGCTTTTAATGCCCATCCCACATCAGGTGAGCCAGTAAAGCTTAGTAGCTTCAATCGCTCATCGGTGGTAAATAAATCGGCGCCATCGCGGCTACAAGGAAGAATGGAAAATGCGCCTTTTGGCATTAGCTCGCATTCTGCTAACACTTCACCAATAATCAACGCACCAATAGGCGTGCGAGAAGCAGGCTTAAGTACAAACGTGCAACCCGCGGCAATAGCCGGTGCCACTTTGTGCGCAGCTAGGTTCAGCGGGAAGTTAAACGGTGAGATAAACGAACAAGGGCCAATAGGCACTTTTTTCGTCATACCTTGGTATCCTTTGGCGCGGGCAGAAATTTCTAAATTAACCACTTCACCATTAATTCTTACCGATTCTTCCGCCGCAATTTTAAACGTATCAATTAACCGGCCTACTTCGCCTTTAGCGTCCTTAATAGGCTTACCAGCCTCAATACACAACGCTTTACCTAATTCATCTGCACGCTCTGTAAAGCGCTTAACGCAATGCTCTAATATTGCTTGGCGCTCGTAAGGTGCGAGCGCTGTCATTGCAGGTTGTGCCTTTTCAGCAGCGGCTATAGCTTTATCAATCACTTGTGCATCGGCTAACGCTACTTTTGTGGCCACTTCACCCGTGTATTTATTGGTAACGTCTAAATCGGTATTAGCAAAACAAGGTTCGCTTGCAAGGTAATAGGGATAGCTGTCTTTTAACATGTTCACTCCTTATAATTTTGCGCTTAGTTCGGCAATCGTATGGTTAAGTGTTTCGTCATTCATGCTGTAGTCTACGGGGCAGTCGATAACGTGAACGCCAGGCGTATTTAAACAACTTTCTACCATAGGGATTAGCAACTCGGTACTGTCTACGCGCCAACCATGGGCACCGTAGCTTTTTGCGTACTTCACAAAATCTGGATTACCGTAATCCAAACCGAACTCGTCAAACTGCATATTGGCTTGTTTCCATTTAATCATTCCATACGCATCGTCACGCAGTATGATCACAATAAGGTCAAGTTTGAGACGAACCGCCGTTTCAATCTCTTGACTGTTCATCATGAAACCGCCGTCTCCGCACACACTCATTACCGGCACATCCGGCTTCACTAGTTTTGCAGCTATTGCCGAGGGTAAACCTGCACCCATTGACGCCAGCGCATTGTCTAGCAGCAAGGTATTAGGATGATAAGCGGGATAATTTCGCGCAAACCAAATTTTATATACACCGTTATCTAAGGTGACTATGCCATCATCTGGCATAACTTTTCGAATATCGCGAACAAATCGTTCTGGTAATATCGGGAATCGGTTGTCGTTTTCCGCTTCCGCTCTGTGTTTTTCATAGGCATCGTGTACGTCCTTATAGAAATCGAGTTTCCAACCCTCTTGCGGCGTAATGCCTTCTTTTATTTGCCAAATACTATTGGCAATGTCTCCTACTACCTCAAGTTGTGGAAAGTACACGGGGTCGACCGCAGCTGACTCAAAGTTCATGTGAATGACTTTTTTGCCATTGTCATGCATAAAGAAAGGGGGCTTTTCCACCACGTCATGCCCAACATTAATAATAAGGTCGGCTCTTTCTATCGCTCTATGAACAAAGTCGTTATCTGATAAAGCGGTATTTCCCGCAAACCTTGGGTCGCTTTCGTTTAGCACCCCTTTACCCATCTGTGTGGTCACAAAGGGTATACAGGTTTTATCAACAAATTCCCGCAACATTTTTGCGGTTAGTTTTCTATTTGCTCCCGCGCCAATTAGCAACAACGGAGAGGTGGCCTCTTCAATCATTGAAATGGCTGATGAAATCGCTTTGTATTCTGCAATAGGCCGTCTTGATGTACTTGGTGTTAATAAGGGTACTGAGGTGTGCTCATCAGCAATATCTTCAGGAAGCTCTATATGGACAGCACCTGGGCGCTCTTCCGATGCTAACCGAAATGCTTCGCGTACGACTGAGGGAATACGATCGCCGCTGACCACTTGCGTGGTAAATTTAGTGATGGGGCGCATCATATCGACAATATCGATAACCTGAAATCGGCCTTGTTTGCTGGTTTTAATGGGCTTTTGCCCTGTGATCATTAACATGGGCATAGCCCCAAGTTGCGCATACGCAGCAGGGGTAACTAGATTGGTCGCACCTGGGCCAAGGGTAGATAGGCACACGCCAACTTTACCGGTTAGTCTTCCGTAAGTGGCAGCCATAAAACCCGCACCTTGTTCATGGCGGGTAAGTACAAGTTTAATTGAGGAGGTTCTTAACGACTCAAGCAAGTCGAGGTTTTCTTCGCCAGGAATGCCAAAGATGTATTCTACACCTTCAGCCTCCAACGCTTTTACGAAAAGGTCAGACGCTTTCATTAATCCTACACTCCATTTTACGTTAGTATTCACGCGGCAAACGCGTATTAGTAAAGGTTGCTACGCAAAGAGTATAGATAACGATTAATGTGGTTTTGTGAAACTATTCAACAACACCTACCTTTTGGCGCTTATTGCTGGTCTAATTTCTTTTCCCATTCCGTTAACTTTTTCTGAGTTTGGGCATCTACGTCGGCTTTATTTTCGCTTATCCACCACTTTTCCATTAAGCGCACGTTTTTTTGATTCGCTTTATAAAATACATCCACAATATCGCCAATGAAGGGGACAAAGCCTAGGCCAAAATCGATAGCGGAATTCTTTACCATTTGCGCAACCAATGCACTGGGCATTCCCAATGATTTCCCCAACCACACAATACGTAAAGAAACGAGCAGCATTAGTGCATCACCCGCGCCTGGGATAAGGCCAACGATAGAGTCGAGGCCTATCCGAATCGGAATAATCGGTAACTTAACAGCCGTATCAAGTAAATTTGCTAACTTTTGTGCTTTTAACAGTGCCTTTGGGGCTTTACTATCCATGTTTAGCTACCTTATTAATCTAATAACAATTACTGGCTATTTGTCAGCGCCTAACGCGCGAGCTAAGCCAGCTCGTAATGCTGTATCTTTATTCACAGTCCAACCATGTAGATTTTCTTTTACCAAATCGAACAACATATCAATATGTGCTTCGTCACTGTTTAATGCTGGAATATATTCGTACTTTTCACCACCCGCTTCCATGAAGTATTCACGATTTTCTTCGCCAATTTCTTCGATAGTTTCTAAGCAGTCTGCAGAAAAACCGGGGCACATCACTTGTATCGACTTCACCCCATTGCCAGGCAACGACTTCATCGTTTCGTCAGTATAGGGTTTTAACCACTCAGCTTTACCAAAACGAGACTGGAAGGTGGTCATGTACTGCTCATGAGTTAACCCAAGTTCTTCGGCCAACAAGCGCGATGTTTTATGGCATTCGCAGTGATAGGGGTCGCCATTTAATAAGTAGCGCTTTGGAATACCGTGGTAAGAAAGAATAAGCTTATCCGCTTTACCGTGTTCTTCCCAGTATGCACGTACTTTATTTGCCAGAGCTTTAATATAATCAGGCCTGTCGTTGTAATGATTCACAAAACGTAGTTCTGGTAACCAGCGGCGTTTAGTAAAGTCTTTAGCAATAGCATCAAAAGTAGACGCCGTAGTAGAGGCGCTATACTGAGGGTACAAAGGCAAGACTACTAACTTTCTTACGCCCTGCGACAACATGCGTTCAATAGTGTCACTAATAGCAGGGTTACCGTAACGCATTGCAAAATCGACAACGACATCATCGCCATATTCTGCTTTGCAGCGCGCCTCTATTGCCTTTGCTTGCGATTTGGTAATTGTTAGCAACGGTGAACCTTCTTCCGTCCAAACCGTTTTGTAAGCTTCAGCTGAACGCTTAGGGCGAGTATTTAATATGATGATGTTTAAAATGAACCACCAAAGCGCACGAGGGATCTCTACTACTCGCGGGTCTGAAAGAAACTCTTTTAGATAGGGGCGCAGGGCCGCCGCAGTTGGGCTTTCTGGTGTACCTAAATTAGTAACCAACACGCCTATTTTGTCTGATTGACTGTGAGTAAAACCCTGATTGCTTTTGAACTTCATCAATTATTCCGCGTTAAAAAACACTATAACTAGTATACTGAATTTACGGCAATTTTGGGCGAATAGACCACAAATTTAGCACGATTGATGCAATTAAATTTAGCGATTAAAAAAGGTGGCCTTAGCCACCTTTTTAGTCTTAATATTTTCAACCAGTTAAGGCTGATAGTAGGTGGCTGCACCTGGCCCTACAGGCATACCCAATACAAAGACCCACAGATAAAACAGTATGGTCCAACCCACGATAAACACCATGGAATAAGGCAGCATCATCGCAATTAAGGTGCCCATACCGAGATCTTTTTTATACCTTGCTGCCATGGCTAAGATAAGACCGAAGTAGCTCATCATTGGCGCAATAACATTGGTTACTGAATCTCCGATACGATACGCCGCCTGAATAACCTCTGGTGAATAGCCTATCAACATCAGCATAGGCACAAAAATAGGCGCAGTTACTGCCCACTGCGCCGAGGCGCTACCTAACGATAAGTTAACCACACCACACATTAAGATGAACAAAATAAACACTGACGGGCCATCTAGACCAGCCGCTTGAAGAAGCGCTGCGCCTTTAACGGCTAACACTGTGCCCAAATTAGTCCATTTAAAGAACGCCACAAACTGCGCAGCAAAAAAGACTAGGGTAATATATAACCCCATTGCGCCCATACTTTTTGCCATTGCATCAATCACATCACGATCGTTTTTCATCGAGCCTGTAACACGACCATAAACAAAGCCAGGCACAGCAAAAGAAACAAAGATGAAGGCAACTATGCCTTTTAAGAAAGGCGAACCCGCTACCGCGCCGGTTTCAGGGTGACGCAGAATACCGTTTTCAGGCACAATAGTGAGCGCCAAAATACCGCATACCACTACAAAGGCGATACCCGCCCAACGAAGTCCTTTCTTCTCAATAGCAGAAGGAGCATCCATTGATTGCTTACTTAAATCTACAGAAGCTTCTGATTCGTCGAACTTACCGAGTCGAGGCTCTACCACTTTTTCGGTCACCAGAGCACCCATAGTGGCCACCACAAAGGTACTGATAAACATGAAATACCAGTTAACTTCTGGGCCTACCACGTAATCAGGATCAATCATGTGAGCAGCGGCTTCGGTAATGCCTGAGAGCAAGGGGTCTACCGTACCAAGTAACAAGTTAGCACTGTAACCTGCGGATACACCGGCGAAGGCGGCTGCAAGACCCGCGAGAGGGTGGCGACCTAACGAATGAAATATCATAGCAGCAAGCGGTATTAACACCACATACCCAAGCTCTGAGGCGGTATTTGAAATAATACCTGCAAACACGACAGCAAAAGTAACCGTACGCTTTGAAGCATTCATTACTAATGAGCGCATGGTGGCTGACAACAAGCCTGAGTGCTCAGCAACTGATACACCAAGTAATGCAACTAATACGGTGCCAAGTGGGGCAAAGCCGGTAAAGTTAGTTACTAGGCCAGTAACAATACGCTGCAAGCCTTCCGCGCTCATTAACGAGATAACTTCAATCATGCCATCAGCTTCTCGACCTTTTGCACCTTCCGGGCGAGGGTCAACTACCGCTAAATCGAAATAGCCAAGAATACCGCTTAACACCACGATAAAGCAGGCTAACATCGCGAATAAAGTCACGGGGTGTGGCAGTAAATTTCCAAGAAACTCCACAGTAGCGAGGAATCGGGAGAATAAACCACCCTGTCCGCCCTGGTTTTGGGCAGATTTATCTTTTGTATTTTCCGGAATCAAAACATTCCCTCTGTCGTTTTTATTACCCAGTCATTACCCACTAAGCAGCAGTGATGTCTGCAATGTAGTTCAATAATGCTGCGTTTTATAATAATAAATTCGCGCTTATTTTAACGTATTTTGAGCAATTTTGGCAGTAGGTGGATAAATTGAACAATTTAAAACCTCTGTAAAGCGCCGAAAAAATTCAGTAAAAAGTATAACTTTCAGATAATTACGCACTTTACAGCAGGCACAAAAAAGCCAGTCTAAAGACTGGCTTTTTAACAGAAAAACGATGTTAGGTATTAATTACCTTTAGATGCGTTCATGTAGCGGAAAAAGTCGCTATCAGGCGCGATCACCATCACATCTTGCTTATTATTGAAGCTGGCTTTGTATGCATCCATACTTCTTAAGAAGCTGTAAAAATCAGCATTTTTAGAATAAACATCTGCATAGATTTCTGCTGCTAAGGCATCACCTTCACCTTTAAGCTGACGAGCATTACGTTCAGCATCAGCAAGCATTACCGTTACCTTTGCGTCTATATCAGCGCGGATAACTTCAGCTTGCTCTTGACCTTCTGAACGGTGTTCTCTTGCTACTGCAGCACGCTCAGCACGCATACGTTGGAAGATTGAGTTACTCACTTCCGTAGGTAGGTTGATTTGCTTAACACGTACATCAACAATTTCGATACCAAGCTCATCAGAAGACGTTGAAGCCTGCTCCATTGCTTGGTTCATTAATGCTGAACGCTCACCAGATACAATCTGTGCAATAGTACGTGTACCAAATTCAGAACGTAATCCGTTATTCACTTTTTGCTTCAATAGCGCTTCAGCTTGCAACTTATTACCACCTGTTGAAAGGTAATAACGGGCAAAGTCGTCAATGCGCCACTTCACGTATGAATCAACAATTAAGTCTTTCTTTTCGCTGGTTACGAAACGGTCAGGCGTGTCATCCAACGTTTGTACACGTGCGTCTAAGTGACGAACAGAGTCAATGAATGGCAATTTGAAATGAAGACCAGGTTCGAATACTTTTGTATCGCCTGTGGCATCATCTCGTTGAACCTTACCAAATTGAATAACAATGGCACGTTCGCCTTCAGTTACTACGAACAAAGAGCCCGAAGCAAGAACCACTAGAAGTACTAATACTGCAATAGCTAAATTCTTCATCATGATTATCTCCCCTCTCTGTAGCTGTCACCACGCACACCAGAGGTGGATGATGAATTACGGCTATTCTGGCCTTCGTCAGCCACTGGCATTTGTAAGCCTTCTAAGGTGCTGCGTGAACGGGGCGTTGAACTGCCTTGTTGACGTTCCATGATTTTATCTAAAGGAAGATACATCATGTTGTTGCCACCTTTACTATCCACAAGGATTTTACTGGTGCTACTCAATACTTCTTCCATTGTCTCTATGTAAATACGCTCCCGTGTTACCACAGGCGCTTTTTCGTATTGAGGCAATAACGATTCAAAGCGAGCAACTTCACCCTGCGCTTCAAGCGTTACACGCTCTTTATATGCCTGCGCTTCTTCGTTCATACGATTAACTTGACCACGAGCACGAGGTTCAATCTCACGTGCGTAGGCTTCGGCTTCTCGAATGAAACGCTGTTGATCTTCCTGTGCTGAAATTGCATCATCAAATGCATCTTTCACTTGCTCAGGTGGGCGTGCGTCACGGAAGTTCATGTCGATAATCGACACCCCCATGTTGTACGGTTCAATAATAGCTTGAAGCTCTTCCCAAACACGTTGGCGAGCCACTTCACGACCGTCAGTAAGCACATCATCCATTGTTGAATGACCTACCACGTAGCGAATCGCACTGTCTAAAGACTGGCTTAAGCTTGTCTCTGGGCTTTCAACAGCAAACGTCCAGCGGTACGGATCTACAACGCGAAATTGCATTTCCATCTGTACGCTAACCACGTTCTCGTCTTCCGTTAGCATAGAGCCTGACGATGACTGGTCGCGAATAGATTGCACATCCACAGGAATAACTCTGTCTATAAACGTTGGTGCCCAACGTAATCCAGGTTCAACTTGCTTAGCGTACTCACCGAAACGTAATACTACGCCGCGCTCAGCTTCACGAATGGTGTAAAAACCGCTTACAGCCCAAATGATCACTATCAAGCCAATTAAAATACCAGCACCGATACCGCCCAAGCTCTTACCTGAGCCTCCGCTACCGCCGCCAGATTTTCCGAACTTACCGAATAAGTTCTTGAATACATCATCTAAATCGGGTGGACCTTGATCACGTCCGCCGCGATTTTTCCACGGGTCGTTATTATTGCCACCCGGCTCATTCCAAGCCATGCTGATACTCCATAGATTACAGTTTTATTTTTGAAATTCGCATGCATTGCCGTGCTAAAAATTAGCAGCGGTTAATGTCGCACAACATACTCTGATATTCCGTTTTCTAAACGCTTTTCAAGTCGATTCCAATCGGCCATTGGCATTCGAACATCTACCACCCAATCACCTTTATTGTCGTATTCTTCACTGGATATACAATTTAATTCAAATAGTACACCACGCAGACTACTTTGCGCTGGGGGTATTTTAAGCGTGTAGTTAACCATACTTTTACTCAAGCACTCTGTTAACGCTTGCCCAAGCAATTCGGTGCCTTCACCGGTTTGTGCTGATAGCCATACACGGGTAGGAACACCTTCCTCGTTTCTTTCAATACGAGGTTTTATGTCATCTAGTTTATCAATCTTATTACATATTAGTAATTGTTGAATCTCATTAGCGTCGATTTCTTCCAACACATCGTTAACTTCATCGATGGTTTCACGATATTTCGCGTCTGCAATATCCACCACATGGAGCAAAAGATCTGCTTCTTGGGTTTCCTGAAGCGTGGCTTTAAATGCCGCCACTAGGTCGTGTGGGAGATGCCTAATAAAGCCTACCGTATCGGCTAAAATGGCAGGACCTACGTCTTTCAAATCTATTTTTCTAAGCGTAGGGTCTAACGTGGCAAACAATTGGTCTGCCGCATACACGTGCGCGTCGGTAATAGTATTGAAAAGGGTAGACTTACCAGCATTGGTATAGCCCACTAAGGATACTGTGGGAATTTCAGCACGCTTTCTAGACCTTCGTCCTTGTTCGCGCTGCTTTTGTACTTTTTCTAAACGACGAAGAATGGCTTTTATACGCCCACGGAGTAATCGGCGGTCAGTTTCAAGCTGGGTTTCACCCGGCCCACGCAAACCTATACCACCTTTTTGGCGCTCTAAGTGAGTCCAACCACGAATAAGACGGGTAGAGATGTGACGCAGCTGAGCGAGTTCAACCTGAAGCTTACCTTCATGTGTTCTTGCTCTTTGCGCAAATATATCGAGGATCAGCCCCGTTCTATCTAGCACTCTACATTGGCAGACCGCTTCTAAGTTTCGCTCTTGAGAGGGCGACAAACTATGGTTAAAGATAACGACATTAGCGTCGTGCGCTTTAACTGCTGCTGCAATTTCTTCCGCTTTACCCGAACCCACAAAGAATTTAGCTTGGGGTGCACTTCGTGAAGTTGTGATAACTTCTACCGCGTTTACACCCGCAGAAGACACAAGCAATTCGAGCTCGGCTAAATCTTCTTTGCTGTTTTCATCAGTAAAATTAACATGAACTAGTACAGCCTGTTCACCGGCTTCATAACGGTCAAACAAGCGCGTTACCTTTTAATTTATTCAGCTTTAGTATTTTCAGATTCTCCTGTAGCACTCGGCATAGTAATAGCGCGAGCGGGGACAACGGTGGAAATAGCGTGCTTATACACCATTTGGCTTACTGTATTTTTAAGTAGAATCACGAATTGATCAAATGATTCAACTTGTCCCTGTAATTTAATGCCGTTTACCAGATAAATAGATACTGGAATACGCTCCTTGCGTAATGCATTTAAGAATGGGTCTTGTAAAGACTGCCCTTTAGCCATTTGATATCCTTAGTTTTTATTATTAGTGGCCCTTACTCATGGCCACTGCACGTCTAATGTATACCACACTCAACTTATTCAAGTGTGACTTTCGCTGTAATTTTAGTCAAATTATCTTTACAAAATGTGTCTAGCCAAGTGAGATTTTCCCACCCCCTAAGCCACGTAAGCTGCCGCTTAGCAAGTTGCCTAGTAGCGATAATGCCCCTTTCGCGCATTTGCTCGTAGGACAATTGGCCCTCTAAGTATTGCCACATTTGCCTATAGCCAACCGAACGAATTGACGGTAAATCTTCGTGAAGATCGCCCCGCTCAAACAGTCGTCTAACTTCTTGTTCAAATCCATCTTCTAGCATCATGTCAAATCGCTGAGCAATTCGCTCATGCAAGACGCTTCTATCTTCTGGAGCAATAGCAAATTGGCTAATATCGTAGGGGCAAGGACTGCCTTTCTCGTTTTGCCAGTCTGTTAGCGTTTTGCCCGTTCCACGAAATACTTCTAAAGCTCTGGTTAATCTTTGAGGGTCGTTAGGGTGAATTCTGTCACCACTAATGGGATCCACTCGGCAAAGTTCGTCGTGCAATTTTTGCCAACCGGAAGCTTCTGCTTCACTGGCTATTTCGCTGCGTATCTTTTCATCTGACTTAGGTAGTGGCGAAATTCCATTTATCAAGGCATTAAAGTACATCATTGTACCCCCAGCCAATATTGGTACCCTATTTCGACTATGAATCTCTTCTATAAGCCTAACCGCATCGTTACAAAACTGTGAAACAGAGTAACTTTCTGCTGGGTCAATAATATCGATAAGATGATGAGGAACTAACGATTTCTCAGCAGCCGTAGGTTTCGCCGTACCTATATCCATATTAGTGTAGACCAAAGCTGAATCGACACTGATGATTTCGCAGTCCATTTTTTCAGCCAGCGACAGTGACAAACCCGTCTTACCTGACGCCGTCGGCCCCATTATAGAGATAACAGGTAATTGAGACTTATGCTGAGACGATGCAGATTTTATGCCATCAACCATGGTTATTTCCCCATGTTGAAATCAAGCCTGCTAACGAGCGCACTTTACCAAATCGCTTTATATATTCCCATTGTTTCACGTCGTTTTTCTCATCCAACCAGTGCCACAATTGTGCGCATAATATTTCGTCCAAATCTTGGTCGTCTGATAAAACTAATTCATAGCGCTTTTTATCATTTGAAACGTCGCTCTCTAACAGCCTTTCAAACCAACGTATCCAAGGGAAGTGTCTTGTTCCTGCGGGCACTTGCTGCAATCTGTACTTGCCAGCCACTTGATTAATCTCAAAGTTAAGCGCGTTAAGCACCTCAATTTTTTCAGGCTCCACGTGGGCAACTTCAAGCGCCACTGGCATTAACAAAGGTTGTGAATGTTCCGCCGTTTCAAATACATCTTGTAAATACACGTTCGCGAAAGAATTTACATCCAGCAGGTAAACATTTTCATTGTGTACGTAAATTCTACAATATGAGTTTAGTGCAATATGCTGACTTTGCTCACGCTCTGTTGATGATAGCGTGTCGCTATTTGGCGTCATCAAACGATTAAAATTAGATTGATAAGCGGCGGTTGGCGCTTTCGATTGTCTATGCCCCGATAAACCCGATAAAGAACCGCCACCTGAGGCACCTAAACCCGATTGTGATGACGAGGCCGGAGAATGACTTAAAGGACGTATATAGTCATGACTTTGCTGCGGTGGATTAAATTTCACTGGTTCATCAAAGCGTTCAGCTTCACCATGGTGCTGAGTTTCACTCTCACTGGTAATTGAGTGCAATGCATCACACACTGTCTTACAAATAAAATCATGTACCAAGCGCCCTTGCTGAAAGCGAACTTCATGCTTTGCCGGATGTACGTTCACGTCCACGTCTTTTGGATCGAGCGTTAGATAAACAACAAAAGAAGGCTGCTCTAGTACGCCCCATACACTTTCGTAAGCTTGTCTAATAGCGTGCATAATTAACTTATCGCGCATACCGCGCCCGTTTACAAAGCTAAACTGGCAATCGTTACTGCTGCGCAGCATTACTTCGCTGCCTAGCCACGCATTCATGGTAATCCCTTCGTATTTCACATTGATATGTACAGCGTTATCAATGAACTTTTGCCCAACTACAGCGGCAATACGAGGGGCAAGTGAGCCATGTTTATCGGCAATATAGCGCTTAGTCGTCTTGCCGTTATGTTTAAGAATAAAACTAGCATGGGGGTAACTAAGGGCTATGCGCTTCACCACATCTTCAATGTGTTGAAACTCTGTTTTTTCGGCGCGCAGAAACTTGCGCCTTGCCGGCGTATTGTAAAAAAGGTCAGCTACATCAATGGTGGTTCCTTTGGGATGAGCAGCTGGCTGAATATTAACGGCCATTTCACGACCTTCGCAGTAGGCCTGCCACGCTTCGTTTTGTGATTCGGTTTTAGAGGTTAGCGTTAAACGACTAACCGAACTGATACTCGCGAGCGCTTCCCCACGAAAGCCTAAAGATAAGATTCGCTCTAAATCATCTAATGTTGATATTTTACTAGTGGCGTGACGGCTTAGCGCAAGCTGTAACTCATCTTTAGCAATACCACCGCCGTTGTCTTTTAAACGTATGCGCTTATGGCCACCTTTCTCAATATCTATTTCTATTTTATCGGCGCCTGCATCTAGGCTATTTTCTAGTAACTCTTTAACCACAGACGCAGGGCGTTCAACCACTTCCCCTGCGGCAATCTGGTTGGCCAATTGTGGCGATAATAATTGTATAGACAAAAGAAACTCGTCGGTAGAATTTGATTAACGCGATGTTAGGATCTTGGAATAGTAAGTACTTGCCCTATTCTCACCACATCACTATTTAAATTATTGGCAGCTTTTAAGCGGCTAACGTTCACATTATAGCGCTGAGCAAGAAGCGAAAGCGACTCTCCACTTCTTACAGTATGGGTTCGACTATCAGCACGTTCAAGTGCCCATAATGTACCATCTGGGGGGACTTGCTTAAAATAGCGTTTTGCTGCGGTAAACATGGCTTTCGCCAGTTTTTCTCTATGTTTAGCCCAGTTAAGGTTTTTCTCTTCTTGCGGGTTTGAAATGAACCCTACTTCAACCAAAATGGATGGAATATCTGGCGCTGTGAGTACCGCAAAACTGGCTGCTTGAGGTGCACGCTTATGCAAAGAAGTTACCTGCTTCATTTCCTCAATCACTTTGTTGCCTAAGTCATGACTGGTGGCCATACTGTGATCCATCGATAAACCAAGAATGGTTTCCGCCAAATAACGTTCGTTCGATTTATCACTGATCACTTCCGCAGCACCACCTAGTAATTCAGAGTGACGTTCTGATTTTTCTAGCCAGCGACCTAGTTCTGTATCGGCACGGCGCATCGACAGCACCCACACAGAGCCCCCTTTAGGTTGTGGTTGGCTAAATGCGTCGGCGTGAATAGATATCAATAAATCGGCTTTTTGCTTGCGAGCGAGTTCTGGGCGCTTGTTTGGCGATACATAGTAATCACCACTGCGAGTCATTATGGCCCGCATACCGCGCTCACCATTAATCATGGCTTCAAGTTTTTTTGCTATGCTTAATGTAATGTGCTTTTCATATGTACCGGCAGGCCCTATAGAGCCTGGATCTTCACCACCGTGGCCCGCATCAATGGCAACAATAATGTCTCGGTTTCTATGGCTACTCGAACCATCCATTACGACGGAAGACGTCGAAGCATTTGACGGTGACTTGCTAGATGCAAAAGTACCTGAACTGCTTGAGCTGGCAGCTGGCGCACCACTGTCTTTCAAATCAATAACTAGCCTGTGACCATAAGGTTTGGTGGGTGTCATTGCAAATAAAGACGGCGTTGCCGCACGATTTAACTCGATAACCACCCGCGCAGATTGTTTATTTTTCGGTGTAGAGTAGCGTACCTTGCGCACTAAATCGCCAGAATCAGACTGTAGGGATAAGGTCTTGCTATCACTCGTATTTGATAAATCAATAACGAGGCGATGTGGATTTTTAAGGGGGAAGTAAGTGAATTCAGGCGCAGACGACATATCGAGTACAATTCGCGTGTTGTCTGGTGAGGGCCAAATTCTTAACCCATCAATTTGATTTTGTGCAGCATGGACAGTTTGTACTACAACCCAAATGCACATAACCGATAGAATTTTACGTACCATGCTTCGCCTTTATTTTGCTTGTTGCTACAAGCTTATAGTCGTTATTGTTTATCAAAGCTCATTATTTATAGCGTTTTACAACCTTGCAATATTTTTGCGCCTTTCACGCTTGTCGCTTCTACACTGAACTGACGACCAGTTGGCACAATATTTATACTAATCACTATGTCTGGTGATGCCAAGTATTCAGCGCCATTTTCTGACCATTCTATAAGGGCAATGTTTCCTGTGCCGAAATAGTCTCGAATACCCATGAACTCAAGCTCTTCTGGGTCGGCTAAACGATACAAGTCAAAATGATAAATTGAGACACCTTCTAATTCGTAAGGTTCCACCAAGGTATAGGTAGGGCTTTTCACATTTCCGTCGTGCCCTAATGCTTGAATGAAATACCGGCTGAAGGTGGTCTTTCCTGCGCCCAAATCACCGTTTAAAAATATCACGGCATCTATTGGCTGCTGGGCCGCTACGGCATTCGCCAAATCTTTTGCCATTGATGAGGTATCTTCAGGCGTTGCAGCAAAAAATGAAGAGTGCGGGTAAGACATCTTTTTAACGTTCCACATGATCAAACTAAAAGGCTGATATTGGCATTAAGCCCAAACCAGCCTATGCCAAGAGATTTACTGATTAATTAACGCACGTACGGCATCAAATAGATCACTGGCTATCATACCACGTTGTCCATAAAGCTGGGCAATATCATCGCCCGCTTTAGCATGCAGCACCACACCATACTTAGCGGCTATATCAACACTAAGGCCTTGCGCCATTAGCGCACCTAATATACCACTAAGTACATCACCACTACCCGCCGTTGCCATACCAGGGTTACCATGGCGACAAACCCACGTTTTCTTTTCATTGTCGATAAGCGTACCCGCCCCTTTTAGGACACATACTGCATGGTAGCGCTGCGAACATTGCCTGGCGTAATTGAATCGGTCGCTTTCTACATCATCAACCGACACGCCCAGCAATCGGCCAGCCTCTCCCGCATGAGGAGTAAGTACGCAGTGTTCCAGTGTATATGCAGTTGACTGCTTGCATAAAAGGTTTAGTGCATCAGCATCGATGACTATAGGTTTGTTTTCACTTTGGCAGTGTTTTAGGACAGCGGTAAATACGCTTTCTGACCACTCATCCTGACCAAGCCCAGGGCCAATGACTACGCATGACGACCACGCTAAAGCATCATCTAAATGGCTTGATGTCACCATCAATTCAGGCCGGCCTGCACTAACTTGAATAGTAGACGCCTCGTGGGTATAAACCCGTACCATTCCCGCACCACTTCGAAGAGCCGCTTCACCGGCTAGCCTAATAGCACCGGCCGTTCCACGATTTCCGCCCACGCATAACAACCTTCCATAGGTGCCTTTATGGCTGTGCACATCGCGGGGGCCCATGCCCTTGAAATGATCAATGTTCAATAAAGTCGCGCTGGCTTTTGCTAGGGTTTGAAAGGCTTTTCCTACCCCTAAATCTGCATACACTAACTTACCGCAAGACTGTTTACCTGCACCGGTAACCAAACCCGGTTTGATACCCACAAAAGTAACGGTAACATCCGCTTGTACGCAGCGTCCTAAACTCTGGCCTGTGTTAGCATCTAATCCTGAAGGTACATCAATACTGACCACGGGGGTTGATGAATCATTGATGGCATCGATAACGTCGGCGAACTCATTGCGAATGTAGCTGTTAATTCCTGTACCTAATAGCGCATCGATTACTACGTCGGCTTTTTCAATCAAGGCAATATCGAAAGGTTTTATACTACCACCAGCATCTACCCACTGCTTTTGTGCGGTGCCAGCGTCGCCGTCTAAAACACGGTCTGGCTCAATCGCGCAAACATGCACTTTTTTACCTGCTTTTTTTGCATTTAATGCGGTAATGTAACCGTCGCCAGCATTGTTACCTTGGCCTAGTAGAATTAAATACACATCAGAATTAGCGAACAAACTCTGGCACTGCTCAAATACAGCACCACCGGCGCGTTGCATTAACGTGAACATGTCACAGCCAGACTGAGCAGCCGCTTCGGCTTCATTTTCTCTGACCTGATCGGCCCGAAACAGTTTGTATGATAAACTTGAGGTGAGTTGAGTATCTAGCATAAGTACATGTCCACTATTAATTCTATCGACCTAATTCAATTAACCCAAGATATCAAGGCTTGGGGCCGCGCGCTAGGCTTTCAACAAGTTGGTATTAGTGATATTGATTTACATCAGCATGAAGCCCATTTAACGCAATGGTTAGAGAACGGCTATCACGGCGACATGGCTTTTATGGCCAACCATGGCATGAAGCGCGCCCGCCCCGATGAACTTGTGCCAGGCACACTGCGCGTAATTAGCGTGCGTATGAACTACCTTCCGCCTGATGCCTCTTTCGCAAAACATCTAAGCCAACCAGACACAGGTTATATCAGTCGTTATGCACTTGGTCGCGATTATCATAAGGTGCTGCGAAAGCGATTAAAGCAACTGGGTGAAAAAATCACCACCGCGCTGAGCAACACTGAGTACCGCCCTTTTGTCGATTCAGCGCCTGTTTTAGAGCACGCTATTGCAGAAAAAGCAGGTATAGGTTGGACTGGCAAACACAGTTTGACCATTAATAAAGAGGCAGGGTCTTGGTTCTTTTTAGGTGAGCTTTTTATTAACCTGCCCTTACCAATTGATTCACCCACAGAAGAAGGCTGCGGTACGTGTACGGCATGTTTGACTATATGCCCAACCAACGCCATCGTCGCCCCCTACAAAGTAGATGCTAGACGTTGTATTTCCTACCTTACTATTGAATCAGATAAAGATATTCCCGAGGATCTTCGCCCTTTAATGGGTAATCGAATTTATGGTTGTGACGATTGCCAGCTTATTTGCCCATGGAATCGTTATGCTGATATTACTGAAGAAGAAGACTTTCACCCCAGAAAGGTTTTGCATGGACAGAGCCTAGCAACGCTCTTTTCATGGGACGAAGCTACCTTTTTGAGCAACACAGAAGGGTCGCCTATTCGACGGATTGGATTTGAAAAATGGCAACGTAATATTGCCGTCGCATTGGGAAATGCCAACTACAGCGAACAAACTGTTAATGCCCTTCAGACAAACCTTGGAAAAGTGAGTGATAAAGTGGACCGACACATTTCGTGGGCATTAGCACAACAAGAAAATAAAAAAGCGGGTTTAGCATTAGAAGAGAAAGCAAACAGACAACAAAAAAGATTAACCCGAGCAGTAGAGAAAGGGTTACCAAGAGACGCTTAAGAACAAAGTACTAATTGAATAAAGCCGGTTATATTAAAACCTGACTAGGTCGTTGCATCGCTGATAAGCACGGGTCTAGAAGAAAACTTAACGCCAATTTGGGGGTTTCCCTCTTCAATATTGCTGACTTCAAGTATTTCACCAAAATGCCACCACGACTGCGCTTTTAAGTCGTTAAGCATTCGTTTGAACCCCGCATGACTGCCCGAGTATTCCCCAGTAAACTCACATTCTGATTGCGTGCATTCAAACGTATTCAGGGTAAGTTTTTGCCCACTTGGGTGAAACGCTAAAAATTCCGTTATTTCGTTTTGAACCTGAAGGTCTGAAAGTGGTTCATTCGTAGCAAGTGTGTGAGCACCATCAGAGGTCTGTCCGTGTGCTTCACCAGACATTTGAGGGGTAGCTTTAATTACCCTGAGGTTGCTACTTGCAGTGGTGCGTGAACGCTCCAGCACAGTATTCAAACGCTCTTTTTCCACGTTGGAACTGGCCAGCTTACCGTGGTAAAAGCCGAACTGATAGCCCGTTACGGCAATAAAGAGGATGAGTACAATAACAACCCAGGGTTTCATGATTTCCTTACCAGCTTGCTGGCGAGTCGTAGCTAATCATTTAGCTACGAATATGACTACTTATGATAAGGCGCACTGAGTTCGTGAACTGAATTCACAAACACACCTGCATTTTCTGGTGGTACATCTAAGTGAATACCATGACCTAGATTGAATACATGGCCAGAGCCTTCGCCATAGCCCGATAAGATAGTGCCAACTTCTTCACGAATTCTTTCAGGCGAGGCATAAAGCATGGAAGGGTCCATATTGCCTTGTAACGCTACCTTGTCGCCAATGCGCGCACGGGCTTCTGCAATATCAATAGTCCAATCAAGACCTACTGCATCGCAACCAGTAGCCGCAATTGACTCTAACCACATGCCGCCGTTTTTAGTAAACAAAGTAACCGGTACTTTTCTGTCATCGGCTTCACGGGTAAGTCCGTCAACAATACGCGCCATATATTGCAATGAAAAGTCTTTATAATCACGTGGTGACAACACACCGCCCCAGGTATCGAAAATCATGACTGATTGGGCACCTGCGGCTATTTGGGCATTAAGGTATTCCGTGACGGAATCGGCCAGCTTCTCTAGTAGAGCATGCAATATAGCAGGTTCAGCAAACGCCATTTTTTTGATTTTAGTGAAGGCCTTACTCGAGCCACCTTCGACCATATAAGTAGCGAGCGTCCACGGGCTGCCAGAAAAACCAATTAACGGCACGTCGCCATTTAGTTCACGACGGATGGTGCGCACTGCATTCATTACATACTGCAACTCGCCTTCTGGGTCTGGCAAACCAATTTTATCTACGTCGGCTTTGCACGTAATCGGCTTTTTAAAACGCGGGCCTTCGCCGGTTTCAAAATAAAGCTCTAAGCCCATTGCATCAGGAATCGTTAGAATGTCTGAAAATAAAATAGCAGCATCTAAGGGAAAACGACGAAGCGGCTGTAAAGTAACCTCACAGGCAAGTTCGGCATTTTTGCATAAAGACATAAAGTCGCCAGCAACGGCACGGGTTGCTTTGTATTCAGGTAAATAGCGGCCAGCTTGTCGCATCATCCATACAGGTGTGACATCGACAGGTTGCTTTGATAACGCCCGTAGGTAACGATCATTCTTTAAAGCGGGTTTAGCAGCACTGGTAGCTTTTTGCGACATATATTCACCTGAAATTAGAAAAATAAAACGGCGAAATTATACCAGCATTCGTTTCATTTTGTGCTAAAAAGCTGTCTTAATTTGGCAACTTGCGATACTTACACCTAATAATACGACGAACAATACTTGAAAAAGGGGCTTGCACTACTAGTAAGTGTTTGCTACTAATATATACAGCTACGACAAAGAAGCCCGCAAAGGGACCGTGCTAAACTCATTGAAACCCTGCTTCGGCAGGGTTTTTTATTTGTCTGCTAATTGCGACAGGGTTTTGGCGATGAGTTGCCCTGCAATCGAAAATGGCGGTGGAATGGTTGGCAGTGCATCCACACTAAACCACTGAGCATCATCAATTTCATTTTCCTGACACCGAATTTCACCACTTTCATATTCAGCAATAAAGCCAACCATTATAGAATGCGGGAATGGCCAGGGCTGGCTATCGATGTAACGTAAGTTCTTTACTTTTACCCCCACCTCTTCAAATACTTCCCGATGGACGGCTTCTTCTAAGCTTTCGCCGCTTTCGACAAATCCAGCAAGAGTAGAATACATATTTGCTTCTTTGTGCCTAACCCCTTTTGCCAATAGCAACTTTTCATTGTTGTGTATTGAAACAATAATGCAAGGCGATACACGGGGATAACTTCTGTGATGGCAGCGATGGCAATGCACGGCCATTTCCCAATTTACTCTTTCGGTATGCGAACCACATTGGCCACAAAACTGATGGGTTCTTAAAAAATGGACATATTGCCACGCCCGACCTACAACTGAAAAACCGATATCTTGTTGCTCGAACAATAAATGGCGTAATGACACCGAGTCCCATTGTTCGTCTTCTATTGTTTCAGCACCGAGATCGACGACAAAGACGGGGGGGCTTTTCTGAGCAGATTCATGTAGTGGGGGGAGTTGATGAACCTCTTCGCGATAATTTTCGAGGAAGGTAAATTCATTAATATGCGCTAAAGGAACATTTATTTCGCCTTTACGAATGACAATCCGACCTTTGGTAAAAATGATCCACTGTCCAATCTCAGTCTCGATTTCACAATCGCTGCGCTTTATCATCATAAAACTGTTATCCACCCATTAAAGATATACAAGATAAGATAACATATATTTAATTACGACAACTCAGTGGGTTCAATTTGTGTCGTATAGGCTGAGTGTTATACTAGGATGGAATGCTGGAAAATAGCAGGTGCTGGATTAATAGAAAGCGCTGATTGAAAGGATCATGAAATGTTACAGCAGTTAGAGAAGGTAAAAGTTAAATGGGGTGGCAAAAGTGACACTGTCGATAATTGGCTGTTAGCCAGACAGTCGCTGCTTGTGTCCTATTGCCATTTAGCCGGTTTAGACCAGCAAGGCGAGTCATTACCTGAAGCAAATGACATCGCTAATTTTTGTGAAAACCTAATGGATTACCTTTCCGCTGGGCACTTCGAGGTCTTTGATATGTTGGTTGACGATGAAGCAGAAGGTAAAGCGTTAAAGCAGCGTCTTTACCCAAAACTTACGCAAACCACTGACTCAGCCTTACAATTTAATGATAAATTCGCAGAGGCATTTACTATTGAACAAGCGGCCGTTTTTGACAGTGAGCTTGCGAATATTGGTGAAACTCTTGAAGAGCGCTTTGCTTTAGAGGACCAATTAATTGCACACATGTACGCCAACGTAGAGTAAATAAAGCGGGTAAACATCTGTCATTAATGACGTCATTACCAATATAATTAGTAAAATAGCCACGGTAGCAATAAATGAATAAAGCCACGCTTATCCACAAAGCTCGCGCATACTGCGAGCAAAGAGGCGCTAGATTTACCCCTCTTCGAGAGAAAGTGTACGAAATATTAGTCGCTAAGCACGGTCCAATGGGGGCCTATGAATTGCTAGATGCGCTAAAAGAGACTGAATCCGGTGCAAAACCTGCCACCGTTTACCGAGCCCTCGATTTTTTACTCGATTTCGGTTTTATTCATCGCCTTGAGTCGACCAATGCATTCGTAGCCTGTTATCATTTTGGTTGCAACCACCCTGTACAGTTTCTTATTTGCGACAGTTGTGGTGACGTTGCAGAGATACAGTCTGAAGGTTTGAAAGAAACATTAGATAGTCAGGCAGAGGCCAACGGCTTCAAAGTATCTAAACAAACAATAGAGGCGCATGGTCTTTGTGCTGATTGTCAACAAACGGAAAATACCGTTGCAAAGGAGCACACTCATGAATGCTGAGTTCGTTAATCCGTTTATTTCTGGTTTACTCAATGTATTAGAAACCATGGCGCAAACCAAACTTACGCCTGGTAAACCCAAACGCAAGCAAGGCGATGTAGCTAAAGGCGATGTGTCTGGGTTGATTGGCATGGTAGGCCCAAGTGTGCGTGGCTCTATGTCCATTACCTTTGAAGAATCTCTTGCCCTTACCATTATGGAACGCATGGTTGGCGAACGCCCTGAAAAACTTGATGCAGAAGTTGGAGATATGGTTGGCGAAGTCACTAACATGATATGCGGAGCGGCAAAACGCGACCTTGCAGATCGCGGATTTGAATTTGGAATGGCGACACCTATTGTTGTGTCTGGTAAGCAGCATACGATTAGCCATCAGGTCAGCGGCGCGAAAATCATCCTTCCGTTTATGTGCGATGAAGGATTGGCGCATTTAGAGATCTGCTTTGACAAATAATTCCTGGTACTCTGAAAAAATTACACTACCTGAATTTCCTCGTGGCTTTCATCTAGTAACAGAGTATATAATTAGCGCTTTACCCATGCTGCAACACATTGAGGTAGGTCTTCTTCATTTATGGCTTAAGCACACCAGTGCTAGCCTTACAATAAATGAAAATGCAGATCCGACTGTTAGGTCGGATATGGAGGCCTTCTTTAACTATAGTGTAAAAGAAAACTTGCCCTTTTTCCGGCATACTTACGAAGGTAGTGATGATATGCCGGCTCACTTGAAATCAAGTCTGCTGGGGTGTCAGGTTTCAATACCGGTGGAGAAAGGGAGGCTACAACTTGGTACTTGGCAGGGCATCATGCTAGGCGAGCACCGAGATATTGGCGGCCAACGAACGATTATTGCCACATTACAAGGGCTTGCGACATCGCCTATATAACAAAATGGCATATTAATTGCTTAGTACAACTAAGCACAAGCTAGAATTATCATAAATCGATAATCACTCAACGTTTAACAGGATGTGACTATGAAAAAACACTTTAAACTAGCGGCACTTTCGCTTGCCGTACTTTCATCAACTGCCTTTGCACAAGATTCTTCTGAGCCAGAATATAAAAACTGGTTCGGTATTTCTGGTCTTTATTACAACACTGATGTTGAACGTCCTACTACTGAAGTACTAGATGACGGCCAAGGCGTATCATTCGAGTACGGATTCCGCTTCACTCAAAGCTGGGCAGCACGTGTTGAATTTACTGCTTTAGAACTAGACTACGTTGGTGGTTCTAGCGATGATGGCGAAATGGTAGGTGTTGATGCACTTTACTTCATGCCTAACGATGCATGGTACTTATTCGGTGGTGTTAAACGTCAATCGGTAGGCGAATCAACCACGCTAGGTAACATCGGTATTGGTAAACACTGGGATATCGCTGAATCTGTTAAGATTGTTACAGAGATTGCTACTTACCATGACTTTGGTGAAGACTATAACGATTACAGCGTAAAACTTGGTTTAGCGATTCCTTTCGGTAAATCTACTCCTTCTGCACCTAAAGACGGTGACAATGATGGCGTAGTCGATAGCAAAGACCAGTGTCCTATGACTCCAGCTGGTGTTCGTGTTGACGCAACTGGTTGTAGCATAGATAACGACAACGACGGTGTTCTTAACAGCGTAGATCAGTGCCCTAACACGCCAGCAGGGACTGCTGTTGACGCGAAAGGTTGTGCGCTTAAAGACGCTGACAACGATGGTGTTGTAGATGCGAAAGACATGTGCCCAGACACAGCTGCTGGCGTTAAAGTTGACGCTCAAGGTTGTACTGTATTTGACGAAGAAACAGTAGAAATTACACTACGCGTTCTTTTCGACAATGAAAGCTCAGTTGTTAAAGCACCTCGTGATCCAGAAATCTCTGAATTCGCTGAATTCATGAAGCAGTACACTAACACTACTGCGGTAATTGAAGGTCACACTTCTGCACCAGGTTCTGAAGCATACAACATGGATCTTTCAGAAGACCGTGCTGCATCTTTCAAAGAAGTAATGGTAGACATGTACGATATCGACGCTAGCCGTTTAGAAACTGTTGGTTACGGTGAGACTCGTTTACTAGATACAGCTAAAAATGCCGAAGCACATCGTGTTAACCGTCGCATCTCAGTGACTGTTAAAGATACTGTTAAGGTTCCTGAAGAGAAGTAAGCTTCCCTCAGACACAAAAAAGGCGCCTAATTGGCGCCTTTTTTATTGCTTGTTATTTCTGCTGACTTCAACACTTAGCTTTATCACCGCGCATCGGTAGTAAACGTCTCTACTTGGTTAATATTCGTCAGGCATTGCTGGACCAGCATAATTGTCAAAACGAGAGAACTGGCCTTGGAAGGTAAGACGGCTGGTTCCAATAGGACCATTCCGCTGCTTACCTATAATAATCTCTGCTACGCCCTTCTCTTCACTGTTCTCATGATAAACCTCATCACGATAGATGAACATAATAAGGTCAGCATCCTGCTCGATAGAGCCTGATTCACGCAAGTCTGAGTTTACTGGGCGTTTATCGGCCCGTTGCTCTAGGCTTCGGTTGAGTTGCGATAGGGCAACCACTGGTACTTCCAGCTCTTTTGCTAATGCTTTAAGTGAGCGGGAAATTTCAGCAATTTCTAAGGTTCTGTTATCACTGAGTGAGGGCACACGCATAAGTTGGAGGTAATCAATCATGATCAAGCTTATCCCCCCACGTTCACGAGCAAGTTTACGCGCTCGGCTTCTCACATCCATGGGTGTAAGGCCAGATGAATCATCAACAAATAATCTGTCTTTATCTTTCAACATCGCCATGGTGTTAGAAATGCGTGCCCAATCTTCGTCATCCAACTGAGCGGTACGAATTTTGGTTTGATCCACTCGGCTGAGTGATGCCAACATACGCATCATGATTTGTTCAGAAGGCATCTCTAAACTGAAGACTAATACCGGCTTTTCCTCGGACATCATGGCATTTTCAACCAAGTTCATCGCAAAGGTGGTTTTACCCATTGAAGGACGAGCAGCAACAATAATTAAGTCTGAAGGCTGCAGACCACTTGTCTTTTTATCTAAGTCGGTGAAGCCGGTAGTGACACCGGTCACTTCTTTGTTGGTTTTAACCAACACTTCAAGACGGTCGATGGTTTTACCCAATACCGCTTCTACATCGCGAGGACCTTCATTTTCACCGGTGCGGCGCTCTGCAATTTCAAATACTTTGCTTTCAGCTAAGTCGAGAATGTCAGCGCTGTCACGACCTTCAGGGTTATACCCGACTTCTGCGATTTCATGGGCTACACCAATAAGCTCCCGCGTGATTGCACGTTCACTGATAATTTGCGCATATGACACCACGTTCGCAGAACTTGGCGTATTTTTAGCTAGTTCACCGAGATAGGCAAAGCCACCTGCATTTTCAAGTTCATCGTGCTTTTCAAGCTCTTCCGATACGGTAATAAGGTCGACCGGCGCGCTTCTATTTAACAAACGAGTAATGGCGCTATAAATGGTTTGATGCGAGCGGTTATAAAAGTCGGTATCAGTAACGAGCTCCGCTACTTTGTCCCAACTTTCTGGATCAATTAGCATACTGCCAAGAACAGACTGTTCGGCCTCAATACTATGAGGAGGAACTTTCAACTTCTCTACATTATTATCGCCTTTTGGAGGGGATACCACTTACACTACCTACTCTGTTTACTTGAAGCACGGCTGACTATTATGCGCTTTTGCGCTTCGTTGAACAATGGAGTAAGAGCTCATAAATGAAGGTTAATAAAAATTATTAACCACTAGCGGAATGCAAACCTTCGTGAAGCGCTTATCTTGTAAGGGCTACTCCAACAACTTCACCACACTATGGTTAACTTATAGCGTTTTTTCAATGCGAAAAAAGGTGCCATCAAAAACGGTATAAGCAACATTATGCTCTTGAAACAAAAGCACTGAACCTAACGCCTGTGGGCCATTTTCACAGGATAGCTCTACCTGCGTAATTTTACCCTCATCGAAACCTAACGCGTTTCCCTCTATTTTGAAGCTAGCAGCCAGTTCGTCTGAATCCACTTTCTTCTCGGTATAGGTAGGAGACTCACATGCCTGCTGATTCAGTTGCGCACCATCTGAATGGTAAACCAACGAACTACCTAATACCTCTTTAGCTTCTGTGGCGCTTTGTGCAGAGATTCCTGGCTGATAAGCTTGGGTTACCACCCAGGTGCCTTCAAAGAAGGCAGGATCTTGTACTGCACACCCTAAAGTTAAAAAGCTGATACTTATCGCGCCGGCAATAAGTCCGTGAAAGCGCCAGAAGCGCTTTAAATGGCTAAGAATATTCAAAGCTATTTTCCTAATAATTGATTATTTATCGCTGTTGCGGATATCGACTTAGCCATTCTGACGCGGGTAAAAACATTAGGTTCATTAGCGTGGGGTAAATAGACGCACAATTGCGGCGGACGGATTCGTTGCGTAATTTTTGACGTTTAACTGAGTAAACGTCGATTAGCAATGTACCAATATCCTATCCTTACTTAACCTTTATATGGGGGCGTTAGTGCTTTTTTCAAGCAAAAACGCCAATGCTTTAATTCTTTCGCCTCTTGCCGCTACTGCGTATCCAAGGTAATACGCCCATTTACCGTTGAGATATCAACGTTCGCAGAACCGCCATTATTGATAAATCGCAACCAACTGCTGGGGCCATATTTTGGCTTTTTAACCGCATCGCTACTTACGTTATTAATGATTTTGCCACCTGCATGCGTCTCAATATCAAATTGTGCAGATACTTGAGGTTGAAAGCTAAAACGTAACTTCCCACCTACGGAACTGGCTTTCAGTCGCCCGTTTTCGTTTAAATGCAAGCGCGCATTCGTGGCGCCATTCACAGTGGTCACACTAAGAGAATCTATTTTCTCTAGGGTTAAATCAATACCGCCATTAACGGTTTCCACCGCTACGTCAGGGCTAGATGTACTTAACCTCAGGTCGCCATTAACGGCAACAAAAGACACACCTTCCTTACCTGAATGAACGGCCTCCACATCACCATTTACTGTTTCTACATCAAGTTTGCCTTTAACATTGTTCAACGCAATGTCACCGTTTACCGACTCTACTTTTACGCGATTACCAATATCGGTGAGCTCTACATCTCCGTTTACCACTTCAACATTTACACTTTGGACGATGTCATTTATTTGAACATCAGCATTAATCGCGGTGTAGTTCACATCGCTAGATTTAGGCACAAAAATAACCAAGTCATCCCCTTCATCTTTGTTTTTCCACCAGTGCTTGCCGCTACGCTTCACATCAACATGAATGACGATAACATTGCCACGTTGTTCAAAGATAAACTCATCAGTGTTGTCACCCAGTTCACCGGTAACGTGTACTTGAGGTTTATCCCAACCTCTAATTTCAGCGTCACCGTTGACGTGCTCTATATCAATTTTAACGCTATTTGGGACATCTAGTATGCGGTCTATTTTCTCGCCCGCATACGCAGTAAAGGCCAGCATTGTGCTACTTAAAAGTACACCATGAAAAAGTACACTGGCTAAGCTTTTGCGAATAATAGTCATAATAAAACTCCTTAAATTTGTTGCCATTTGGGCGCGTGCACTCGCTCAATTAATGTGATTTGCTGTTGATATACGTGCTTTAGCATCTTTAGTAGTGCTCGATTGTTAGGATCATCTTTTAATGCTGCTTTTATCACAACAGCAGCGTCGTCTAATTCTTTTAATTGGGTTTGCCAGTTTTCACTTAATTCTGGCGCACTGTCGTAACTCGCCAGCAAAGTGGTCATCTGTTCATCTTGCTGCTCACTCAGTGCATCAACTAACGCATAACCTGCGAGCTTAGGTTGCTGCCCGCTCGTTTCACCGTTAGTAAAAACAGGCGAGAAATACCAAATAACGCTGACTAGCATGGCACTCGCTGCCATGGCCAACCATGGTGTGGTAGATAAGCGAGCAACTGTGCCGCGCTTGTCTTGGCCTGATGGCTCGTTATTTAGCCCATTTTCGTGTAGCCCATTTTCATCGGCTTTGCCGCTTACTTGGCTGTGTAGTGACAATTCAATACCACGCCATAAATCTCTTTCAGGCTCACGAGTTTTAGGTAGGTGTTGAATCTCAACCTCTAAGGCTTTATCAAACTCATTCATCTTCACACCACATCCAGGTTTTTAGCAGTTGTTTAGCGCGATGAAACTGCGCTTTGCTGGTGCCTACTGCCATATCTAACATTTGTGCAATTTCTTCATGCCTATAGCCTTCAATAGCGTGTAGTACGAATACCATTCGTGCTCTTTGTGGCAATCTAACCACTAGTGCTTCTAAATCGACTTGGCTACTGTCTGCCGCTGCGGGCATCTCCATCGCTGGACTGGTTTCAATATTAAACATACGTTGAACCCAGTTACGCTGTTTACGCAAATACGACACGGTCACATTGGCTGATACACTATGTAACCAAGTTGAAAACTGGCTTTGTCCGTCGAATCTGTCTAACTTTGACCATAACTGAATAAATACTTCTTGTGTGGCGTCTTCGGCAAGACCGCGGTCGCCTGTTAGACGCAAGCACAGTGCATACACTCGCCCGACATGGTTATGATACAAGGTTTTGTAGGCCACTTTATCACCCTGCTTAGCCGCGAGAATCACCGCGGCTTCACGCTGGCTTTCATCATCGCTAGTCAGATTGGTAACCTTTGTTAAAGTGCGCTCCATCACAATCTCATTTTTTTTCGTAAACCGATTTTTTCAACATTTTTGGCTTACCATCTTGTTATTCTTAAAAGGTTAGTCGTACCCTATGTGATAAAGGTTTAAATTAGCAAAACTTATTTTTGGAGTTTGTATGTCCTCACCCTTAAAAGTGGATGCATTATTTGCAGGTCAGCCCCAACCACTTGGCCCACGAGGTGCACCGAGTAGTATTGTAAAAAGCGCAGTTTCACAGCTAACCGTCCACCTTGATTGTACCGACGAAGATCAACAATCAAACAAGAAACTTCATGGCGGCCCCGAAAAGGTTTTGCATCAATTTAGCCCCCTTCATTACTTTACGCTACGTAAGCATTTTCCAGACGGTGAGTTTGAGCCTGGCAGTATTGGTGAAAACATCAGCGTGGATGGTATGGATGATGCCACGGTTTATATTGGCGACGTATGGAAGTTCGGTGAGGTTGTACTGCAAGTCAGTGCGCCGCGAGCCCCCTGCAGTAAAATATCCCAACGTTTTAATATTAAAAACCTAGACAGGTTTGTTGGCGAGCGAGGGATAACGGGTTGGTATTACCGCGTGCTTAACACAGGCGTTATAAATGTGGGTGATAAAGTGGAACTCGTACGCAGGGAAAGCAACACTGTTAACGTCCAAACATTAATGCATTGCACCCACATTAAAACGGATACAACACTGGCTAGAAAGCTCTCAGAACTGGAGATAATTGATGAAGAGTGGCGCTTAAAATGCTTTAAAATAGCCAACAAAGGGGACCATGCTGGCTAGTGCATTCGGCATCAGACAGACTAGAACATCACTTCCTCGTCTTCGTTTAACAAGTACAAGGGAATATCGTTGTTGAGCTTATCATTCATATGCAATAACCTAAACAAGGCCGAATGTGATGTTTTATCCCCCATTCTCCAACTTCTATTGCCATATCCCCATGGCACCACGACACGGCAGCCTAAATCCTTAGCCGCTGTTAGTGCATCTTCTGGCGTAGTATGAACTTCTCGATACCACTTCGGATCATTTTCACTGAAATAGGAAGCAATAGGTAACAAACACACATCTATGTTTCCAAAACGTTCCGCTATACTTTTGAAGTGTGGCGAATAACCTGTATCACCAGCAAAAAATAATGTTTTTCCCTGAGTTTCTAACACCCAACCACCCCACAGGGCAGCATTATTGTCCTCATAAAGAAACGGAACAATTGTCCGATTACTAAAATGATGAGCAGGCACAAAATGGATTGTAGTCTCTCCAATGACTTTCTTTGCATACCAAGCCATTTCATTTATGCGGTAATTGTTTTGGTCGAATTGCTTGGCAACGCCAAGTGGGACAAAGTATGTTGGAGTATTGCCAATAGTTTCTATGTCAGATTTGTTGAAGTGATCGTAATGGACGTGAGAATAAAGTACCGCATCCGTAGCTTGCATCACAACATCATCGGGCTCGTCAGGGATATTCCTATAAAAACCCTCTGTTACTTTAAACCCCCAATTAATAGGCCAGTCAAATTGCCCAAATACGGGGTCGATAAGGATATTTTGTTTTGTTGCGGTTTGAATGATGAAACTCGCATGACCTAGCCATTTAATATGAAAACCAGTATCTAGCGTGACCTGAGGATTATCACCTTGGTACTGGCAGTCTTGCATGAGCGAATCACAAAGTATATCGATATGGGCAGGATAGCAGTCTTCTTGACAGGTTACAGGGTATGTCTTTATGTCACTGTAAAGATTTACAAACCGATCTTGGTAACCTTCTTTTTCGCTGTACCTCACCACCGTATCAGATGACGCAATAACAGAAACATGATTAGAAGCACTACATCCGCTTAGGAAAAGCACCCAAAAGAAAATCCCAAATCTCATACCAACCTCATAATCCTTCAATAACTTATCTTAACCCAATAGGAAAATATGGGTAGGTCACTTTTAAAAATAAACGTAAGCAGGTATGAATAATTTAATATCAGACATAAAAAAACCGCTCATAAGAGCGGTTTTTCGTATACGTCAGCGCTTATGCTTCAGCAATGATGATCACTTTAATAGAAGTGGTTACATCAGAATGAAGTTGTAAGTCGATGTCATATTCGCCAGTGTCGCGAAGTGTGCCAGTAGGAAGTTTAACTTCCGCTTTAGCTACTTCAACACCAGCTGCAGTGATTGCATCAGCAATGTCACGCGTACCGATAGAACCGAAAAGTTTACCTTCGTCGCCAGCTGGCGCCGCAAGAGTTACTTCTGCAAGTTCATTTAGTTTTTCAGCACGTGCATTAGCAGCATCAAGCTGCTCAGCGATTTTCGCTTCAAGTTCAGCACGACGTGCTTCAAACTTTTCAACGTTCGCTTTAGTTGCAGGAACTGCTTTACCCTGTGGAAACAGGAAATTACGAGCGTAACCAGCTTTAACAGCTACTTGGTCGCCCAGACCGCCAAGATTGGCGACTTTATCTAGTAGGATGATGTTCATCTTAACTACCCCTTAATTACGCCAAATTACTTGTGTGAATCAGTGTACGGAAGCAACGCAAGAAAACGTGCGCGCTTAATCGCAGAAGACAGCTGACGCTGATATTTTGCGCTTGTACCAGTGATACGGCTAGGGACAATCTTACCGCTCTCTGTGATATAATTCTTAAGAGTAGCGATATCTTTATAATCGATTTCAGTCACACCATCTGCAGTGAAACGGCAGAATTTACGACGTCTGAAAAAACGAGCCATGGGTGATCTCCTTAAGCGTTATCTTCAGTGGATTCAGGTCTTCTTTCTGCGCGCTCTGTACGAGGTGCAGAATCGTCACGACGCTCACGACGCTCTTCTTTAGTCATAGGAGAAGGCTCGGTTACAGCGTTTTTAGTGCGCATTACCATGTTACGTAAGATAACGTCGTTGTAGCGGAAAGCATTTTCCAGCTCGTCAACAGCTTCAGCAGTCGCTTCAGCATTGATCAATACATAGTGGGCTTTGTGCAGCTTTTCAATTGGGTATGCCAATTGACGACGGCCCCAATCTTCTAAACGATGAATCTGACCATCGTTTTGCTTAAGAATAGTGGTATAACGTTCGATCATACCAGGTACTTGTTCACTCTGATCAGGGTGAACCATAAATACGATTTCGTAATGACGCATTATTGCTCCTTACGGTTGTAGCCTCGACAGTACAGCCAGACTGTATAGAGACAAGGAACCTAGTTAGGGTGGCTGTAAGGGCGCGGATTATACGCACATACCCGCTTTTGTACAAGCATTAATCACCGGAAAATTTTACATTTGTACGTGTTTTGATGAAATTTAGCTAGATACGCTAAATGATGGGGTAGCGGGGTTCATGGACGTTAAAAAAGGCTAAGCGCGAGGCTTAACCTTCATGCTTACAATGCTGCCTTAAATGAAAACACGGTTTCATTTTCATCTGAATGCACCATCAGACTCCCCTTATGGGCTTCCGCAATTTGCGAGGCGATAAACAATCCTAGACCTAATCCACCGGTCTTTTTGTTTTTTTCGTTTCGCCAAAATGGATGAAATAGCTTATCTATGACATCCGCACTTATTGGAGTGCCTCCGTTAGATACGCTTAATGTCAGTGTTTCTTCTTCGATATTCGCCATGACTTTGATAGGTTGCGCTGCATCGCCATGCACTATCGCATTAATCAGCAAGTTAGACAGCAACTGGCTGATACGCTCTGGGTCACATGAAAATGTGCCGTCTATAATGATATCCGCAAGTATCTCTCGGTCTGGATGCAGGCCCGAAAGTTCACTTACGGTGTGTACTAGTACACTTTTTAAATCACTTGCTGGTTTAACGTTTAATTGAATACCTTTGCCCATTTGACCATGCGTAAAGTCCATCACGTCACTAATGAGCCGCGTCATACGTTTAGCGCTATTATCCATTCGGGCCAGTACTTTTTGGGAAGTCGCATCGCTGGCGTGATCAACAAGAAAGTCGACCCCCATTTTAAGTGCCGACAAAGGTGTTCTTAAATCGTGGCCTAAAATGGCGATATATTGCTCTCGCAATTTAGCGGCAGCTTGCTCGCTGATGAGATCGGTTTCAACCGCAGCTAAACGATCGTCAACTTCCATTTGCCTCGATATTAACTCAGCAAACGACTTAATTTGACTTTCAATCTTATCTGTTTTTAAAACTGCAGGACGTGGATCTAAGCCGCATAATGTTCCAAAAAAATCGCCGTTTTGGTTGTAAATGGGAAATGAAAAGTAACTTTCAAAGCCATACATCTTAGGAATTTCACTTTGGCGATAAACATCATCTTTCTTTGCGTGTTCAATGACGATGGCTTTTGTAGATTTTCTGACTTGGCTACAAAACGTTGTTTTGTTATCGAGTTGATCGCCCGGAATTAAATTGAAGTTCACTTGGTCATATACTGCGCACATTGTCCAGTTATCTTCTGTCACTCTGGCTACGCAGATAAAGCGAAGACCAGTGACATCTGATAACATTTTCATTATATGTGGTACAGCTTCTATCGATTGAATAGTGCGAATATCACGCTCAATTGAAGAACTCATTACTTCCTCTTTGTATCTAAGTCACCCATATCACGCCGACTGTCGGCACTCGATTTCCCGCTCTAGCAAGAAAGACTCTTGTGCCTAGTGATAAATTTACTGTTCTTCGTGGCTGTTTAACTAGCTACAGGCTGCAACCAATGTGAACGAAACCGGTAAATTTTTGAATATAGACATGACGATGTGAAAGCTGTTTTCCAACGTACGTTTTAAAATACATCCAAGCGTACTTGGTCACTATACTTAAGTTGTAAAAAAATAATATCAAAAAACTTTAAATACTGTTTATTTATCCAGTTAAATATTGTACAGTTTTATTGTCTATTCATTTAAGGGGACCTACCATGGCCATTACCACACAGTATGTTGTCACGCACAAAGGGGTAGAAAAATTGGTAACTACCGATAAAAAAGAAGCAGATCAGTACGATAAGATGCTCGACGCTGCCGACAACCTTGCTGAATACATTCAAGCAAAGGGCTTAGGCATTGACGATAGCATTGTTGAAGAACTCACAATTATGTTGTCGAAAAATAAAGACAAGGTGAGCAAGATTTTTAAAGGCGCGACAGCACAGAGTGTACTAGAAGATGAGAGTGCCGACGTAGTAAAGCTTAAAGCCAACGGATAAGCATAGCAGAAAAGCTCGGCGTGCTTTTAAGTGGAACGAACGTAAATAGAAAATGGTTCAAAGCACGCTAAAAAATAAACAGCACAGATTATCCTGTGCGTTTATCCGTGTTAAAACGAGCAATTAACCCGTTAACTTGATTTACGGTGTCACGAAGATCTCGACCCACTTTGAGCGAGGCTTCTGAAGACTTCTGCGTTTCTTCTGCACTATCAGCAACATCGACCAGCTGCTGATTAATATGCTCAGCCACGGTACTTTGTTCTTCTACAGCAGAAGACATTTCTACGGTAGCTGAGGCAATACCACTTACCGCATTATTGATTTCTTGTAGCGCGCCTCGGGTTTCTTCAACAATGGCACTACCGTGTTCAGCAGACACCAACCCTTCTGAAGATACCTTTACGGCCCGTTCTGTTCTATCAACAAGTTCTTTAATGATATTGTGAATTTTATCGGTGGACACCCGGGTTTTAGAAGCCAAGGTACGAACTTCATCGGCAACAACAGCAAAACCGCGTCCCTGCTCGCCAGCGCGGGCGGCTTCTATAGCGGCATTAAGTGCTAGCAGGTTTGTTTGATCAGCGATGCTAGAAATGATGCTAGCGGCTTCGCCTATATCACTGGTGGATTGGGCAAGCTCGGTAACCGTATCGGAAATCGACTCCACCGCGCCTTTTAATGACAGTATAGCCTGCATCGCTTCTTCAGCTTTGTCGTTACCCATTTGTACGTTAGTTGCGGCAGTTTTGGCACTAACAGCATTGCTCTCTACTCGCTCAGCCACTTCTTGAATAGCCTGACTCATTTGAGTTACCGCTGTGGCAATTTGCTGGGTGGCAAGATTTTGCTGAATAATCGTTTTGCTGGTTAGCTCGGCTTGGCTGTGAGTTGAAACCGCAATATCTTCCAACCCCTCAGATGCATCTTTGATGCGGGTCAACGCCGTGCGCGTACGCGCGAGTTCACAGCCTAACGCCAACTTAGCCTGAGCAATATAATCAACATCGGCATAATACGTTTGTGCCACGAGTTCATTACTATAACTAGCAGGGCTTAACGAAAGAAATTCCCGCCAATAGCTCCGACTTTTTGCCGATTGCCACGCCATCATAATCAGTAGCGCAATGAAAGTAACACCCAGGGGTACCAAACCCGCGGTAAAACCAATGGCTACCAATAATAATAAACTTACCACTATCATGGGTAACATGGGTGAAAGTGTTTGACCAAGCTTTGCAGCAAAGGGAATTGGCGATTTTCCTGCCGATAACCTGGCATATATAGCGGATGCTCGTGTTATTTCTTCATCGGCGGCATGAACCCTAACTGACTCATAACCCACCGCTTGCCCGTTTTCGTATACGGGAGTTACGAATGCTGACACCCAATAGTGGTCGCCGTTTTCTCTTCTATTTTTAACGAGTCCAGCCCAACTTTGACCCGACTCTAAAGTTCGCCACATTTCTTTAAACACACTTGAGGGCATATCCGGATGACGGATAATGTTGTGGTTTTTTCCTATCAGGTCTTCTCGATTGTACCCACTTGCCTCTACAAATTCGTCATTGCAGTGTTGTATGACACCCCGTTTGTCAGTGGAAGTGATAAGGCGGTAGTGAGAAGGGAATTTGTATTCGCGCTGGGTAACAGACTGATTTTTCTTCACTAATAAAATCCATTGCTATAGTGGTATCAAAGTAAATAGGAGAGCCCTATTCATCGGTAATTCATTAAAAGGGTAGACGATCATGGTAACAATTAATACTAAAGTAGAAAAAGAATTCGGTAATAATGAAGATTATACGAATAAAAAGATTACGCCAGTGGCAGGCGTACCTTAATTGTGGTGCCCTTATCGATTTCACTGGTCACTTCAAACTGGCCGCCGTGTTCTTCAATAATAGTCAGTGAAATAGACATACCAAGGCCGGTGCCATCACCAGGTGGTTTAGTGGTGAAAAAGGGGGTAAACATTTTGCCAATGACTTCCTCTGACATACCTTTGCCTTCGTCTTGCAACGTAATGACCGCCTCGCCTTCTAGGGATTCAACATCAAACTTAATGCATTTTCCTTCATCTGTGGCATAGATGGCGTTAGTAAGTAAGTTGACGAGTACTTGCTGTATTTGCCCAGCGTTGCCTAGTACTTCGATATCGGTTTCAGGAGGCGTGAATATGACCTTATTTTTATACTTGTGCAGGTTATTCGTGATTCGTAAGGCTGAGCTTATCGCTTCGGCAACATTAATGGCGACGCGCTTATCACCGCTAGGGTAGGAAAACCCTCTTAGCGCTTTTACGATATCGATAATTCTTTCAATACCTTCTGAGGACTCTTCAAACATTTCAGAGATAGCCTCGGCACTATCTTTTAATGAATACGTGTTTTCAAGCGCTAAATAACGGGCTTCTATTTCTCCACCCGCATCTTCACAAAGTACCTTTATTTCAGACAAAGCACTCTGGTAATCTTTAAAGATATCGCCAGCCACCGAGGTGTTGCTACGTACATAACCAATCGGATTATTAATTTCGTGGGCAATACCGGCCGCCAACTGACCTAACATGGCCATTTTATCTGCGGTTATTAGCTTTTCTTGCAGATAGCGTTGGTCTTTTTCCATCGAGGATAGGGCGGCTTTGTGATGCTTAATTTCGTGTTTAGAACTTCGGTAGCCTATACCAAATTGTAGATAGTGCTTATTTGCATCCAGCACATAAAGCATTTCTTCATCTAATTCACTGTTTTTGGTCAGTAGTGCTAGCCATGCCTGCTCGCCATTGCCCAAGTTCTGCATGAAATGTAATACGTAAGCCTCTTCATGATTGTCTGGCCTTTCAACGATATTTACACACCATTGGCTATAGTCTTCTTTAACAGACAGCGGGAGTTCATCTAACATAACCTTGGCTAAATCGCTGGCTTCAACCCAACCATTTTCTACTTGCCAAATTTTGTTGTCATCTCCTTGAACCACTTTTCCGGCTTTGGTAATGAAGGCTAAACCACAAAAGGCATCGCTGAACTCTACTGCTGACTCAATAGCGGAGAAAATGAAACTTGCCCCGCTATCGGAGGTTTTAAGGTGGGAAGCAGAGCGATTCAAAAAGATTAATTCTCGCTCTCTTTTTTTTGATTCATGCAATGCTTTACGCAAGGCTTGCGTTGCCGAATAGGCATCGCTTGAGTAGCTTTCTAAAAACCACTCAGCATTTGCCCGCGCTATCTTTTGGCGCTTAAGCTGTCGCTCAAGTAATTTTACTTGAGCTTTTAAGTCAGCAACCTCATTGGGGCTAGGGGGTATTGAAGCATCGCTCAATATATAAGCCTTTTAGTCTATACCTCTTCAAACGCATTTAGGTATATGAGAAAACAAGTTAGCTCACTATCTTGTCTAATAGCAGCATTACTTTCTCGCTAGAGCGTTCCATTTCAATCACTTTAGCTTCTAGTGTTGAAATATCACCCTCTGCTTTTGCATTAATAGCAGCTACACCAGCACGATGAACCGCTGCATGAGGTGTTTCTAAATCTCTGAATGGTGACGACTTGCCAATAGCCGCACCCTGATTTTCGCTATACCACTTTCCCAAACGACAACTCGCGTGGTCAGCAAGATCACTTGATTTTTTATCGCTGTAACCAAATAAAACCGCATATACATCTGACTTCCATACTACGTGGTCTAGCTTAACCGTTTGTATAAAGGAGCTTAACGCCCCCTCATTAATGGTCGTTTTCATGCTATCGCAATGAGAAACCATGGTTTCATAACTGCTATTAAGGGTACTAATCCCTTCTTCTAGCTCTTCGTTATTGCCTCTTAATTCGTTAACACCTGAAACTGCTTTTGCCGTAGATTGAATAATATCATTTACTAGTTCAGACACTTCTGTCGCTGATTTATTGGTTTCAGTAGCGAGTGCACGCACCTCATCGGCGACGACACTGAATCCACGACCAGCATCACCCGCACGGGCGGCTTCAATAGCAGCATTCAATGCCAGTAGGTTGGTTTGATCCGATATACTGGTAATAGTAGATACAAACTTGTTGATGTTATCCGCTGTACTTGATAACCCAGAAATGCGCTCGCTCATACTCACCATTTGGGTATTCAAACCACTCATGTCTTTGACAATTTTGGTAAGTACTTGAGAGGACTGCTCAAACAATTCATTAATGTCTGATATTGATTGATTTTCGGTGTTTATTTTTTGATAAGACCCTAATACGGTTTCTCGAATACCTTCCACTTGGTTAAAAGAGTTAACCAAGCACCGTGTTACCACATCGTCTTTACTTTTCTTTGAAGCATCGCTTAACTCGGTAACTTGCCGATGAAGTTCTGTATTTTCAGACTCTAAGGCTGATATTTTATCTAGGGCAACTTGATAGCGATTTTCAAGTTGCGTGGCCTGAGACTCTTTTTCTAAGTATTTGCTTCGAGAAACGAACATAGGGTGACCAAATTTTAATATGTGTGAAAATTCAGCATAACAGAAAAAAGCGTAACTTCACCATTCGTCGTTGGTTGAAGTTACTCGAATTTTCTGGTGGTTCCTCTAATAATCAATTTGGGCGACAAAATATGTTCCATTGTCAGTTTTCCATCGCCATAAGCCTGATTTAAAATCCAGCGAGATGCCATAGCACCAATTTCGCGCACTGGATAGTTCACGGTAGTCAGTTTAGGGGTTAGGTAACTAGCAAAGTCAACGTTATCAAATCCGATGACGGAGATATCTTCCGGTACGCGTTTACCATGCTTTCTGAGTGAGTTAATAGCACCTGATGCCATTTCATCATTTGCACAGGCGATGGCACTAAAACTTACGTTGCGACGAAACAGTTCATCCACACATTTTTCACCCGAGAAGGCTTGGAAATTACCTTCAGCCACGGACTCTTCATCAAAATAAAAATTGGCTTCTTCTAATGCTTTTTTGTGCCCAAGTAAACGATTAAAACCATCCGCTTTAAACAGTGCGCCTGCGGCGTATGCAATTTGAGTATGCCCCAAATCGATAAGGTGCTTGGTGGCTAGATATGCGCCGAGCACATTGTCTAGGCTGATACATTTTTCACCAATAGCTTCTATGTAGCGGTTAACCACAACAATAGGAACATCTTGGCTGGCAAGGTCGATAAGGTACTCATCGCTGACCGCCTCAACATGCAAAATAAGCGCATCGCAGCGGCGACTCAGCAAGGCTTCTATTTCTTTTTTCTCTAAGGCTTCGTCACTGTGCCCTGTTACCACAAACATATGTTTGTTGGCTTGCCTAAGTACTTTTTCAGAACCGGCCATCATGGCGCCAAAGAATGAGCCGTGTAATTCAGGAACCACATACCCAACGGTATGGGTTTTATTTGAGGCAAGGGAAGCCGCAATGACATTGTGTCGATAGCCAAGCTTCTCCATCGCATCAAGCACTTGCTGACGCGTTTTCTCTTTAACGGTATCTGTGTTGTTGATAACCCGAGATACTGTAGCTGACGACACGCCGGCTAATTCACTTACTTGTTTAATCGTTACCATATAGCATTAACAGTGCATACGTGCGCTGTGTATATCCTTGCTTTGCGTAATTATTGTTACGATGCGCGATGCGCATCGTCTGTGGTCAATCCAAGGCGCTGCTGAATTGCCATCATTTTTTGGTTATCTAATGTATACCAGCGCATAATAATCGCAACACCTATCGATGCAATTGCCGGCCCGATACAAAATAACGCCACAATTCCTTTTGCCACATCAGGTGAAAATGCGTCCGGTTGATAGTTAACTGATGCGAGTAACCACCCCGCAAGTGCGCCGCCCAAAGCTAGTCCAACCTTAATAAAAAAGACTACGGTTGAGTAAGTTAACCCGGTCATACGAAGCCCCGTTTTATCTTCGCCATAGTCCACCACATCAGCAATTTTTGCCCACAGTAGCGGCGTAGCCATTTGCAATATAAGGCCCCAAAGGAAATGCAGTGCAATGGCCGTAAACCACGCCTGATAAGGCACAAAATAATTTACGATACACACTGCTGCACTGGCTAACTGAAGCCAAGTGTAGACTTTGATTTTGCAAAATCGTTTAGCAATTGGGTTCGCCAACGCACAGCCTATAATGCTGCCTACCATACCCGCAGTAACAAACAATGTGGCCGATTCAGGCCGCTGCAACACGTACTTCACATAGTAAAGCGCTAGCGTGTTTCGCATCACCATGCCGGTAAGTAACACAATCGCAACCATACAAAGAACACGACACTGGTCATTTTGCCAAATGGCCGCTAGCTGAGTTTTATAGGGTGCAGGCGTTTCATTGGCAGGTTTTACCCGCTCTTTAGTACCAGCAAAGCAAAGTAGAAAAAGTACCATCCCCACTATACTCATCACTATCATAGCGCGCTGATACCCAAGCGCTTCGTTGCCGCTCCCTAAGTAATCAACCAATGGCAACATAAATGATGTCACCAGCAGCCCACCACCCATTGCGAAGACAAAGCGATAAGATTGGATAGATACCCGTTCTGAAGCATCGGCACTTAGCACGCCGCCCAATGCAGAATAAGGAATATTGATGGCCGTATACATTATCATTAACAGTGCGTAGGTGATAAATGCATAGTAAAGCTTACCGTCTTCGGTAAGCCATTCAGGCGAGGTAAACGCAAGCACGCTACACAGCGCAAAAGGCAAAGCCAACCATAATAAATAGGGGCGGTATGCGCCCCACCGCGTTCTTGTTCTGTCGGCCAAAGATCCCATTAAAGGGTCGGTAACCGCATCAAATACGCGAACCAGTAAGAACATGCTCCCTACCGCTGCAGCCGGTATGCCGACAACGTCGGTGTAATAGAATGTCAAAAACAGCATGACGGTTTGAAAAATGAAATTACTTGCCGTATCGCCTAACCCGTAGGCAATCTTTTCCTTTGCACTTACCATTGGCTTCACCGTTATCTTTATTATTTTATGCTTTTAATCAATTGCGCATCTATCAGGCTGCGTTTAACGCTTTTCGTCTTTCTTCTAGCAATTGTTGTAATCTTAGTGCACTGGCTTTTAACGTTCGTTTTTGCGTATCGTAATCAACGTAAATAATACCGAAGCGTTTCTCGTAACCCAGCGCCCATTCAAAATTATCTAACAAGCTCCAAACAAAATAGCCTGTTATATTAACCCCTGCTTCAATGGCATCAGCTACCGCCTGCAAATGAGTGGTTAGATATCGAATACGCTGCTCATCGTTTACTGCCCCATCTTTTGTTAACGTATCATCACTGGCCAAGCCATTTTCAGTGATAATAAGCGGTGGTAGTGGGTAGTCATTATGCAACTGTAGTAGCAAATCAGTTAACCCTTGCGGGTAAACTTCCCAGCCCATTGCGGTAGTTTCACTTCCCTCTGGAGCTGGCAACTGGCAAGGATCTTCAGAGCCATCATCGGAAACCTTAGCGCGAGTGTAATAATTCACACCTAAGTAATCTATTTTCTCAGAAATGATATCCATATCGCCATCGAGAATATCTGGCCGGTGCGCTGCCGGAATGTCATCGATAAGAGCAGGATAACAACCATGCATTAACGGTTTAATGTACCAGTCGTTGTGATGATCGTGCGCTAATTTTGTGGCACGAATATCTTTTTCATCATTAGAGTTTGGGTAAAACGGGGTAAAGTTAAGTACCACGCCAGACTCGATATTGGGTACATTTTTACGCAGTACGCGCATGCCTAAACCATGAGCCAGCAACAAATGGTGTATGGCTTTTTTACCAAACTCTTTACCCACTTTCCCTGGAGCATGAATGCCGACTTCATACCCTAAATAAGCACTACAAAAGGGTTCATTTAAGGTGGCGTATGAGAAAACGTTATCACCGAAAGCTTTACTCACCACATCCACATATTCGGCAAACGCAAAGGCCGTTTTTCTATTTAGCCAGCCTCCTTCATCTTCTAAATACTGCGGTAAATCCCAGTGATATAGAGTGACGTAAGGCTTTATGTTGTTTTGCTTTAGCTTGGCTAGCAAGGCAAGGTAGAAATCGAGCCCTTGTTGATTAACCGAACCATCTTTTTTAATAATTCGTGGCCAGCTAATGGAAAATCGATAAGCGTCTACATTTAACGAATCGATAATGCTTAAGTCTTCTTCCAAACGGTTTACATGATCACATGCCACTAGGCCATGACTACCATCGGCAATCTTTCCAGGTGTATTGCAAAAGGTATCCCAAATGCTTGGCTCTCTGTTGTCTGCATCGCCCTCTATTTGAAATGACGATGTCGCAACCCCCATAGTGAAATTTGATTGCATAAAAGGAGAGCCAGGTTGGGCTAAAATTTCCATGTGTACAAAACCTTATTCGAATGTGTGTATCAGCGCCTGTCTACAACAGACGACAAAAAATGAATACCACAGGCACTAACAATACTTAGATTGTGCAAAGCCAAGGTGTATTAGCGCTTTATATAAGATGCGCTATTGGCAACTTATGTACAAAGCCGGTTATATGGAACAAAGTGTAGCATTTTATGTAAGCGCTTTCATATAGAGACAAGGAGTAACAGAGAAGAATTTTACATTTTATTCACAGAAGCACACCCAGCTAAGCACTTCGCTGGGTTTCCAATAAAGGTAGGATATCTAGCACTTACGGCGATAAAAGAACACGACGTTTCGATAGCGCGAATCTTTTAGCTCGCTTTGGGTATGTTCAATGCCGTGCGTGCATCGTTAGTCAGTTTGACAAGGGCTTTTCGAACATCGGTGGAAGTTTCACAAATGGATTCAAATGGAATGAACCAGGTCGCTTCCTCGCTACCACAATGCATACCTTCTGGAAATGCACTGTGCATAATAGGATGCTCAATATTCACCCCGATTTTATGCTGTAAAATTAACTGCATGGCATCTTGATGGTCTTCATTCATATGCGTGATCATACCGTCTGGCGACTTATGCCACTCTTGCTCTTCAACCTGCCAGTACGCTTTATCTATCCAGTGGATTTTCCCGAACCCGCCAATAAATCGCACTCGCTCAGCGCGGATAACATAAAAGTTAAAGTCATGGGTTTGCTCATAACCCTTAGCCTGTGGAAACAATCTTAGATACTGTGCTTTCACATCCGCTTTGTTAGCGAGTTCTGCGTTGCCCATAATAGTCACTCGACCATTGGCTTGAGAATCATCTTCAGCAGCATCGAAGATGGTTAAACTGACTTTATCGTTCGCTTTAATATTACGAGTGTGCAGGGCAATGTCACTAATGTAGATAATGGCATCACCGGCGGGCGTGAGGTAATAAGGAACGACCGAACCAAAGGGATACCCAGGCATTGACGTTGAATGGGTTCCTAGCACACCACTATGGTGAGTTCGGCTTAATTGTTTTGCTGAAAATGCAATGTCTTGCATGCTCATAAGAAACTCCGTCTTTTTAAATTAATGTGTAACAAACACATCGTGCTCTTGGTTACGAATAAGGTTTAATTGGGTGTGATAGCAGCGAGCTAATGTGTCTATGGTTAGCGCATTTTCAGGCCTATCATCGGCTATACACCCCTGCTCAGCCAGTAAAATCATTCTGCTGCAATAAGGTGAAATTAAATTAAGGTCGTGACTCACACATATTATGCAAAGCCCCTGTTTACTAAGACTGACCAATTGCTGCATCACCAACTTTTGATGCCGTAGGTCTAGTGCAGAGGTTGGCTCATCAAGCAGCAACAGTTTTCCAACTAAGCTGTCCTTTGGGTTTACCGGTAGTAACTGCAATATTGCTTTGCTTAAAAATACTCTTTGCCGCTCGCCCCCTGACAAGGTTTGAATATTTCGCGACAACAAGTGAGTAATGTCAAACTGCTCAGCAATCTTGCCGATAATATGATGTCGATTGTCAGGCGACTCAATAATGTGATGACGCGCTAACTGCAATATTTCATCTACTACAAACCCAAAAGGGGTAGACGCACTTTGCGCCATGACCGCGCGATAGTTTGCAAGCTTTCGCAAACCTATTTCACGTAGGGGCTCACCGTTAAACAAAAGCGTGCCTTTATCAAGCGGCGCTAGGCCGCCTATCACAGTAAGCAGGGATGATTTCCCGCAGCCGTTTTCGCCCGCAAGGGCAATAAATTCCCCCGCATTAAACACAAGACTAAGGTTGCACAATAGCTGTCGTTTTCCCCTAATAACATCGACATCAATGAGGGTGAGTAGAGTTTCATGCGTCTGTGATTCAGCGTGGTTACAGCGAGCCATTAAATACCCCTTTTTGTTGCCATAGCAGATACAAGAAAAAAGGTGCTCCTATAGCGGATGTGACAATACCTATAGGGATTTCCATTGGAATGAATAATGTACGAGCCAACGTATCGGCAACCGTTAACAACAGTGCCCCCATTAATGCACAAGCAGGAATGAGTACATTGTGATTGACGCCAAATAATGTGCGGCACATGTGCGGCACAACTAAACCCACAAACCCGATAATGCCGCACAGAGCGGTTGCTAAGGCGACAGCAAATGCCACCAACCACAGTATAATTTGCTTATAACGCGCTACATTCAGCCCCATGTAAGCCGCCTCGTTTTCACCTAGCGCCAATAAATTAAGCGCATTACGAGACATCATTAAACCTGTAATAGCGATAATGCCGGCTGCTGCCACCAGCGCGCATAAGGTCCAACTAGCGCCTGCTAAACTGCCCATAGTCCAATAGGTGATTTGGCGAAGTGCATCGTCGCTGGCCACATAGCTAATGGCGCCAATAATGGTGCCGGTGAAAGCATTTATTGCTACCCCTGCAAGTATTAGCGTAGCCACCGAGACACCTTGCGCACTATTAGCAAAACGTAACACGGTCCACACGGACAATAACGCCCCGCCAAACGCCCAAAGTGCCACCCAAACAGAGGCGAGCGCGGGTACGAGTGGCGGCACTATAGCCATGCTGACTGCTGCTGCAGCCGCGGCGCCACCGGCAATACCGATTAAACCTGGATCCGCCAATGGGTTTCTCACCAAGCCCTGCATAGCACAACCTGACACTGCCAATAGCGCCCCAATGAATAAGGTCATAATAACCCGTGGTAGTCGCAGTTCAGTAAGTACGTACCAATGCGTACTATTAAATGTAGTTGAAGCGCCAAGTGGCGTTGCCTCTCGATTAACGCCGCTTTCCTCAATAGAAGCCCCTTGAGAAAAAAACGGCCCTGTTAGCTCAGAGAGTTCATGCCACACCAACTCTCCCACATTAATCGATAAGCTGCCGCTCACAACGCCTACGTAAGCGCTGAGTACCAACAATGCACCAAGAAGTGTTAGGCCATGCCGATTGCGCCTTGCTCTTGTTGAAAGCAGGTTTACCATGACGGCTGATACATTATTTTTCTGCATCTTTTCAGGCAGCGGGTTATTTGTCACCGTGGGCTTTGTCGGCGACGCTTTTGCCAGCGGCGAGCTAGTGGCAGAGCCGTGGGTTGAGGTAGACGCTGTCACTCGAACCTTCCCATACCCTGGGTGTCTGTCTTTGTGCTTTTATCTACGCCGGTACTTTCTGCAATAGGGCTTTTAGCAATACTCACTTGAATAGCCTGCTCTTGAATGACACCATTTTGAATTGCAGACTGGGAGCTAACCGGTTCTAGCATTGGGGTATCTGCCGCTTTGATAGATAAAGCACGTAAGCCATGTTCAGCAACGGCTTTTAGCGCAATCGCAAAACGGGGGGACAATCCTAGACCAATACTGCTATCCATTGCTTTGACCAAACAATGTTGGCCCGCAAATGTTGCGGCAATAGCATGGTGTGAACACAGAGAATTCAGGGCATTTTCGCCATGCAACATATGTCCTGCTGCAAACACGACATCGGGATTTCGCATAAGCACTGACTCGGCATCCATCAATTTGTAGCCATTGAGATCGCTTGCAATATTGGTCATACCCAAGGTATCAAACAGTGCTTGCGGTACAGTTTTGGCCCCTGCCACGGTAATGCCTCTATCATTATTCGCTACCACGAAAAGCGCACTAATAGTGTTGGGGTAACCTGTACTTGCGTAAGATGCTATTGCTTCGGAATATTGCCTTTGCTGAACGTCCACTTGACGATGTAAGTCAGTAACAAGCTGCTCGGCTTTCTCTACCGCCGACACTCTGTGACCAATATCAAGTATCATCTCGCTTAAACCGTCTATGTCTTTTGAGACATGATAAACGTGTACATCAACCCCTGCTTTGGCAACTTGCTCTAACATGGGTTCTGGGCCTGTGGCACTCGCCCCTAATAGCAAAGAAGGCTGTTGGGCAAGCACGCCTTCTGTACTAAGTTGACGAAAATAGCCTAGTTTTGTTACCTCAGTCGCCGCCGCGGGAAACATACTTGTGCTGTCTGTTGCCACCACCCAATCACCCCGCCCTAGCGCGTAGATGATTTCCGTTACACTACCGCCCGCAGCAATAATTCGAGGCGTGTCAGCTTGCTGGTTTTCATGTACCGAAGATGCGGACAGTGCTGTGTGGGTATTAGGTGCTGTGTGGGTATTAGGTGCTGAGGATGTAGTGGCAGCATGAACGCTGCCACTACTTAAACACCAAAATACACTCATTACGCTTAGTACATATAGCATTTTTCTCGTGCTGAATAAGCTGGGTAATTTGGTTTTAGCCATTAATTACTCCTCGGTAACGGGGTCAGCGCGGAAGCTGTAAGCGCCCGACGTTCCGTCTTCATCGTAGTAGCTAGTTATTTGGAATTTAAATACGCTGTCGCCCGCTTGAATAAGGTATACCCCAAACTGGGAATACAGTAAGTGACTTGTGCTGTCGTAGTAGTACCAGTTGTTAGCCGTAAACGCATAGTCACTAACGGTTTCAGCACTGAAACCATAAAATGCAGCGGCTTCGGTATCTATTCCGGCATAGGTGTCAGCATCGGTACGAAGTACAGTTGCATCATCGGCAATAGACAGGGTAAATTCACCCGCTTCATCAGCGCAAGGGATAGTGATATCCCATGCATCGGTTTCAGTCACCTCTTGCTGCACATCGAAATCGATGTAAATAGGCGCAGTACAGCCTACTGCATTAACACTTAGCGACACTTCTTCAGCAAACGTAGTTTGTCCATCGAGTACACTTTGATGCATGACGCCCAATGTGATTTCACCAATACCGCGCCCTTCAGTCACAATGTCAGTCACATGGAATTTGGTGTAGTTTTCATCGGATGACACTACGTAGTAGATATCGCTAGCCGCGCTTACTACATGGGTTGTGGTGTCATAATTATAAAAGGTTTCGCCAATAACGGCAGACTCAGCATCAGTAGAAAATGCCTCTGCATCTGGCACGTCGCTCGTTGTCACCGCTAAATAATCATCAAGTTCGCTATCAGCGGTCGCATTTAGAAATAAATCTGCCACAGCTGCGCCATTTTCGTCGTAGAAATCACTGTTGTTGGCAGTAAAGTAGACGCTTACCGGCGTCTCTTGTGCTGTGTTTAAAAATACCGAAGTGCGTTTAAAGCCTATATCCCAGGTGGTGTCGATCGCGGCTTCTTCTTCAGTCAGGGTCACTTGGGTTTGTGTATCTAAATCAAAATAAACAGCAACAGGTTCAGATGTACTGCCTGTGCTATATGGCCCGTAAATTGTGGCCACTTCATTGCTGCTTTCACCTTCATCACCCGAGCTGTCATCTGCTTCCTCGTCACTGTCTTCACCGCTTTGGTCAGGCGTTTCAACGATTGGATCGCTACTATCAGAGCCACCACAGGCCACAAGCCCCAGAGACACAGCAAGTAATAATGCTAAGTATTTTTTATTCATGTGTTCTTTCCTTTTCTATATTGTGTGTTTAGCCGTTGGGATTAATTGAGTAAACGGCGCTATGATCTAATTCTGTTATTGTTTCTTATTGCTGGCTTTTTCTGTCTTTAGATATTGGTTCCTAAGTTCTCTATTTTTAAGTTTTTTGTTTTTAAGTACTGGATCTTTCCAGAGGGTTAGTATTGGTAACTCACGCCCAAATAAACTCGGCGAGCTGAAATAGGCCGAGCATCAAAAGCCCCCGCCGAAAGTGAATCGGGTGAGCGATGTTCATCGGTAAGGTTTTCAACCCCCAAGCGGGTTTGCCAGTGGCGAGAAAAGTCATGCTGCACCACGGCATTTAAGGTGGTGTAGCTGTCTTTCGCGGTAACGGTGTAACCAGAGGTGGGAGAAACGTCGTTTTCATGCACGCCATACAATTGAACGCTGGTATCACTTTTATCAAATTGGTAGGTCACTGAGGCTTTCACTAAATGAGTGGGCCGTTCGGGCAAGCGCTCAGAATCACCATCTTCGGCATGTAAGTAGCTATAGTTAAGTTGCCACTGCCAGTTATCGTTTTGCGCGCTTACGCTCAAATCAGCACCGTAAAGCGTGGCTTCATCGAGGTTTTCGTACACAGAGATATCAAGTCCGGCCTCTTGTGATGCTTCTACATCTACCGCGGTGGTAATAAAGTCTTCTGCTTCTGTGTAATGAAAATCGATATCGGCCTGATACCACCATCGACTTTGTTTCGGAGTTAATCGCCCATTCAATCCTACATTGGCGCTTAGCGCCGTTTCTGGCACAAGGTCTTCATTGCCCAATACCATGTAACCTAGGTTGCTGTGATCGAACACGTAGTAACGCTCTTTTAAATTAGGTACTCGATAACTGGTACCACCGCCGCCACGTACTTGTAGTGTGGTTTCATCAAGTTTCCAGCTTTGACTACCACTGAGCTTTGCTGCCGTATGCCAACCAAAATCAGAATCATTTTGTACTCGAAGGCCCAATAAGGCTTGAGTATCGTTTTGCTGCCAATTGGCTTGCAAGTACGCTTCGGTACTTTCTCGGCTAACATCGTCAACTTCTACCGTTCCCGTTGCCACATTTTGCTGGTCTAAGTTATCAGCATGGGCTACCAACCCCCCTACCCACTCAACATCACCCAAAGATAGAATTTTCTGCGCCTCAATTTCCGCTAATTGAATATCGGTTTGGCGCAAGCCATTGGTATTACCGCTTTGTTCATCGTGAGACAAATAGCGCCCATTAACATGCCAATTCTGCTGTTCAGCAAGTTTTACATCGTGCTGCCATTGGGTAACGCTAGACACATAACTAATAATGCTAGCTTGCCCTGGAATAGAGGACTGAGGTTTGTCTTTCTGTTCATCTAGCCATTGGCCTTTGTAACTAAAATCGAGGTCATTGATACCTGTTGATAAGGAAAACTGCACGAAGGATTTATCCACCGCACCACCATCTTGAGACACGGTATCAGGGTCATAATCGAAGCCGGGGTTCGTAATATGCTGTGCGGTCAATCCTAGCTGCCAGTGCTTTATCTCTTTAGCCGCGCTAACCTTAGCCGTGTGCCCTAGGGTATCGCTGTCGAGCCCATCATCACTGTAGTGAGAAAGTTCATAGTCGGCGGATAACTGTGAGCCTTCTGGCACATCAGTAATAATATTGATAACGCCCCCCATGGCTGAACTACCGTAAAGAACCGATGCTGCGCCGCGTACAATTTCAATCTGTCGAATGTTGGCAACGCTAATTTGATCTAAATCGACTGAAGAGCCTGTTGGAGAAATAACTGGCTGACCGTTAATTAACACCAATACATGGTCGCCATTAAAGCCATTTAACTGTACGTTATACCCGTCTTTTTGACTGCGCCTAACCACAACCCCAGGCATAACTTCCAGCACTTGCCGAAGCGTTCCCTTGCTGAGCCTTGAAATTTCCGCTTTATCTATCACATCGACTTTTACCGGAGATGCACCTAGAAGCTTGGGTGTACGTGTTCCCGTTACCACAACGCGTTCAACCGGCGCCTCGGTTTCGGCTAGGGCGTATGTTGGCAGTAGCGTGCTCGCTAATAGCAAAGTAACAGTGTAAGAATGATTCATTTAATTTACTTTCTAATCAATAATGCAAATGATAACAATTTGCATTTGATCTTATTTATTTAAGGAGAAAAAGCAAGTGCTATTGGTAAATAATATTAACTATGCAAGGTCAAACTATTAAAAAGGCAGGAGAACACAGCAGGTAATTGTAATATTTAAATAAAAATGTAAACGCATACAATCAAACAATGTAAGCGCTTGCATTTTCATTTTCGCCCCCTATACTGACCAACAAAGTGTTAACAAATACCGAACCAATTCGTTAACGCAAAGTAACCAACAAGCCAAATGCGAACACGAAATTTCGTTTACTAACAAGTGAATTCAGGGCGTTACCTATGAATCAAACAATAAAAACCACGGCTGGGTCTACAACCACCAGTCAACTTGCGTTAGCTACGTTAACGTCGTTATTTTTTATGTGGGGTTTTATTACCGCACTTAACGATATTCTGATCCCCCATTTGAAAGCGTTATTCTCGCTTTCTTATACTCAAGCTATGCTGGTGCAATCGTGCTTCTTTGGCGCCTACTTTCTTATTTCTATTCCAGCCGGAAAGTTAGTGAGTGCGACCGGATATCAAAAAGGCATTGGTGTGGGGTTAATTACTGCTGCAGTGGGCTGTGTGCTATTTATTCCTTCAGCGCTTTTCACTCAGTATTGGATGTTCTTAGGGGCATTGTTTGTATTAGCTTCAGGTATCACTATTTTGCAAGTGGCTGCAAACCCCTTGGTAACCATTATGGGTAACCCAGATACCGCTTCTAGTCGACTCACCATGACCCAAGGGTTTAACTCGTTGGGTACTACAGTCGCGCCAATTATTGGTGGCATCGTGTTATTTGGTGCCCATGAAGGAATGGAAAACGCAGCAGTAGATGCAAATGCGGTAGTCCTTCCCTATTTAACATTGGCCGCTGTATTAGTGGCCATGGCTGTGGTTATGGTTAAAGTGAAGCTTCCCTCACCCACGCACAGTGAAATGGATGTCGCTACCACGACAGATACCGGTTTATTAAAACATCGCCACCTGTCATTGGGTGCGCTAGGTTTGTTTTTATACGTAGGCGCTGAAGTTGCGATTGGCAGCTTTTTAGTCAACTACTTTGGACTAGAAAGCATTAAAGGCATGAGCGAAAGCCAAGCATCTAAGTACATAGCCTATTATTGGGGTGGCGCTATGGTAGGGCGTTTCATTGGCGCCGCGGTAATGCAAAAAGTGGCCGCGGGCAAACTACTCGCCGTTAATTCATTTGCCTCATGTACACTCATTGTTGTGTCAGTATGCAGCAGCGGCAATATCGCCATGTGGTCAATTTTAGCAGTAGGTCTTTGCAACTCTATTATGTTCCCCACCATTTTCAGCTTGGCATTAAAGGGCCTAGGCCAAAAAACAGCACAAGCCTCTGGTATGTTGTGTTTAGCCATAGTTGGCGGTGCTATTGTACCGCTGCTGCAAGGTGTTATTGCTGACAACGTGGGTGTTCAACTTTCTTTCTTATTGCCGGTTATTTGCTATTTATATATTGCTTATTACGGGCTTCGTGGTGCTACCGTTAACTTGGCTGCTAGCCACAAATAAACAAGGGATTTTTATGAAACTAAGTACATATTCATTAATTGCCGCAGCATTGGTCATGGCGGGTTGTCAGCCAGCCAAGGACGATGCTAGCGCCAAGGCTAACGCTGAGCAAACCGTTAACAATACAGTACCCGACTTTTGGCCTGAAATTACCTTTAGTACAGAAAATAGCGAAGCGGTAGAAGAAAAAGTAGACGCTATTTTAGCGACTATGACCCTTGAGCAAAAAGTGGCGCAAACTATACAGCCTGAAATTCGCGATGTTACCCTTGAAGACATGCGTACCTACGGTTTTGGTTCGTACTTAAATGGCGGTGGTGCATTTCCCAATAATGATAAGCACGCTACACCTCAAGATTGGATTGCCATTGCCGATGCCATGTATCAAGCATCAATAGACGACTCTGTTGACGGAAGCACCATTCCAACCATGTGGGGAACCGATGCAGTACATGGTCACAACAACGTCATTGGCGCTACCTTGTTTCCACATAATATTGGTTTGGGTGCGATGAACGACCCTGCCATTATCACTCAAATTGCCGAAGCGACTGCCAAAGAAGTACGTGCGACTGGCATTGATTGGATATTCGCGCCAACTGTTGCGGTAGCCCGTGATGATCGTTGGGGAAGAACCTATGAAAGCTATTCAGAAGACCCTGCCATTGTAGGCGCTTATGCTAAAGCCATTGTATCTGGTATGCAAGGCGATATTGCCAGTGGCAGCATTGACGATAACCATGTTATCTCAACGGTAAAGCACTTTATTGGCGATGGCGGAACACAAGGTGGCGACGATCAAGGTAATAACATTGCTGACGAAGAAACCTTATTTCGCATTCACGCACAAGGCTACGTTGAAGGCTTAAATGCCGGCTCACAGTCGGTAATGGCCTCATTCAACAGCTGGCATGGCAAGAAAATTCACGGCAGCAAATATTTACTTACTGATGTGCTAAAAGACAAAATGGGTTTTGACGGCTTCATCGTGGGTGACTGGAACGGTCATGGTCAAATTGAAGGCTGTACTAACGAAAGCTGCCCTCAGGCTATGAATGCTGGGCTTGATGTCTTTATGGTGCCTACCAGTGCTTGGAAACCTTTGTACGAAAACACCATTGCACAGGTTAAATCTGGGGTTATTCCACAGTCTCGTTTAGACGATGCGGTACGCCGTGTATTGCGGGTTAAAGTGCGCATGGGCTTGTTTGAGCAACCTTCTCCGGCTAACCGTGCGTTATCAGGCAATAGCGAGATTATCGGTGCACAAGCCCATCGCGATATTGCTCGCGCTGCGGTTCGTAAGTCTTTAGTGATGCTTAAAAACCAAGATAAATTACTACCACTAGCACCTGATATGAACGTAGTGGTAGCGGGTGATGCTGCGCATAATATTGGCAAGCAATCAGGCGGCTGGACTATAACGTGGCAAGGCACGGGTAACCAAAATAGTGATTTCCCAGGCGCCACCTCTATTTTTGAGGGTATTGAGCAAGCGGTTAACTCAGCTGGCGGAACCGCTACGCTATTTGAAGGAACAGCGTTTGATGCACAAGGTTCAACAGACAGCAAACCTGATGTGGCGATTATCGTATTTGGTGAAAACCCTTATGCTGAAGGCAATGGCGATATTTCAAATGTTGAATATCAACGTGGCGACAAGTCAGATCTTGCGCTGTTGAAATCCTTCCAAGCCCAAGGTATTCCTGTGGTATCGGTTTTCATTACCGGTCGCCCATTGTGGGTAAACCCAGAAATTAACGCCAGTGATGCATTTGTAGTAGCCTGGTTACCTGGCTCTGAAGGCCAAGGTGTTGCCGATGTATTGTTCACCAAGCAAAATGGTGACATTAACTACCCTATGCACGGTAAATTGTCATTTTCATGGCCAGCAACGCCGAACCAAATTGTGAATAAAGATGATGGCAATACTGCACAATTTGCTTACGGTTATGGTTTAGCATTCGGCGAGTCTGATCCTATCGAAGCACCGCTGTCTGAATCAACTGGCGTTGATGCGAACGCACCGTTACCTGCTCATGATATTTACGTACTTTCTACACAAAAGCCCTGGCAGTTAATAATTAAAGACGCCTCGGGTGATACTAGGGTAGCAAGCAATACGGTGGAATCTGAAGGCGCAAGTGTACGTACCACTGACCGCATGGTGCAAGAAGATAGCCTATCGCTAACGTTTACTGACCAAGCGACTGTAGGCTTCTATTCGCCCTTCCCTGAAGATATGCGTGATTACAGTGAAGATGAATCGGCACTTGTGCTTGATGTGAAATTAGCAGAAGGCCTAGATAACCTTAGTGTGTCTATTGGTTGTAGTAGCAGTGAATGCGGTGTGTCGTTGCCGTTAAATAGCTTCGCGGCGAATTCAAACGAATGGCAGACGATTGTTATTCCTTCACGCTGTTTCGTAGAAGCAGGCGCGTCATTTGCTGAGCTTTTCTCACCATTTGCGCTTAACGCTAACGCGTCGGCATCGTTATTGGTATCTAATGTACGCTTTGAAGCAAATGCTCCTAGTGATGATGCGCTAATGTCAGACATTGCGTGCCCATAGCGAGTGATTGCTGGGCTAGCGAGTTAATGTTTAGTTTAGCTGGGCTTAGCTTCGCCTATCTGGGCTTAAGTTAACCTTACCTAGCATCTAGATTACAAACATCAAAAACGGGAGCATAGGCTCCCGTTTTTGATGTTTGTAAACTAGGTGTTTTAGTTTTTAGCCGCGATGAAACTAGTCTGATCCTTGTGGCATTAGATGAGCTGGAATAGGTGCACGTCGACTTTGGATTTTGGGCCCATACCACGTCGTAAGGTAATCTAAGATGACAGGTTCAGCCTCACCTAAGGGCCATAACTTTTGTGTGCTTTGCATCCAGCGAATAGTTTCAAGCCAACGTTCGCGGCTCATTTGATTTTGCGAAATAAGCTTAGCGGAATGACAGGCAGTACAGTGTGCAGCCACCATATTATGCCCCGTAGCATCAACAAGCCCTGTCGCGGGGTTGAGCTTATGTTCGTTAGCTAGCGTTACTAGTGATGTAGCACATAACACCGATAGCATTAGCGCGCTTCTCTGCCTGCTCATTGGCTACACTACCTTTACTGCAATGCGATGACACGCATTGTTTAAGTAACCTTTGGGGTTCCAACCAGGTAACACCATTGGCTGAGAACGGCCATTTGCATCTTCAGCTCGCGCCCAAATTTCATAGTAGCCAGCCTGCTTGAAGTTAATTTCTGAATTAAAGTGCTGCCAAGCATGCCTATTAACTGGCTTCGACAAAGTACTTTGTTGCCAAGTTTGCCCAAAATCAATTGAGGTGAACACCTTGGCTATTGAAGCTTCGCCGCTCCATGCATGCCCGCGTACTGCCAACGCTTTGCCCTTGTTGTGCTCGGCACCGGACTTGGGGTGGGTAATCAAGGATTTCACCGGCATGGCTTCAATAATACACATTTCGTCTTCTGGCACACTCGTGCCTGGTGCGACTGGTTTGCACGGCACACGATAGGCATTGCCGCCCATTTTCGCGCCATCGTGTACCCGATCGCGAATAACAATTTTAGACAGCCACTTACCCGATGTGGAAGCAGGCCAACCGCCAAACATTAACCGCATAGGGAAGCCGTTCATAAGCGGTAACGGTTCGCCATTCATTTCAAAAGCAATTAACGATTCATCTTCTAGCGCTTTGCCAATAGGTACGCCACGAGAGATAGCTGCTTTGCCCGGCGTTCGACTCAAATGCAAGTCTTCACCGTAGTAACCAATGTAGACAGCATCATCTTTGATACCTACTGCGTTAAGTACGTCTTTTAAACGTACTCCCGTCCATGACGGGCAGCCTACCGCGCCGGTAGTCCATTGATTTCCGCTGGCCGCAGGCGAAAATTCAGCTCTACCATTACCGCCACACTCAAGCGTTAATTGATAGGTGTAGTGTTTAAAATTGGCTTTAAGCTCACTTAACGTGAAAGTGCGTGATGTTGCTGCCGACTCCCCTTCAATAGTGAGTGTCCACGCATTTTCATCAAAATCTTTAGGCGTTATTTCAGGTACAATCCCGTTGTTTCGCACAAATAATTTCGACGCTGGCGTAATCTTATCGTCAAGTAAATGCGCGGGTGTTTCGGCGTTAATAGGCCTGTCGTTTAATACCACTAACCCGTCTTTACCTTCAATGCTAAAGGGCGTTTCTGTCTGTGCTAATGCTGCGGGAATAAGCCCTGCTGGCATAAAACGGCCATAAACAATTTCTGCGCCTAGTAATAATGAGAGGGTTTTAAATCCTGATAGAAAACCACGGCGTGTAAGGCCATCGGTTTTTCTGCCAAATACCTGTTCGTCGGCGGCGATAGGATTTTCGGCGTAAAGGGCATGTATACCGGTTTTGTTTACTAAAGGCTGTTGGTCTGATGATTCAGAATGCGTGCTCACACCCTGCTTAGATTTGTTTGAGATAGGCACGCATTGCCTCCTTTACGAGTGCATTTTTGACGAAAAACTAACTTAAAAAAGCTAACTCAAGAACTAGTTCAAAAACAGATAACCTAAAATAAGCAAAGCTATCCACAGGGTTTCAGTCACAATAAGTACAATAGGTAACATGCCCACTTCAGCCAATTTACCTAAGTTTGATTTCATACCGATGGCAGTAATTGATACCACAAGGAAAAAGCGTGATATCTGTGAACCTGAATCGATAACCACTTCAGGTAGGGTAACAAAACTATTTAATAGCATAAGAGCCACAAAACCCACTAAGAACACGGGTAGTTTAGGCATCTCGCCATCGAGATCCTGCACGCTGCTGTGTGCACGTTTTACTATCACCATCATGATCATAACAACAGGCAATAACATGGCAACTCGCACGAGTTTAGTGAGCGTAGCCATATCGCCGGCATCTTCAGATACCGAATAACCGGCCCCTACCACTTGGGCCACATCATGAATAGTACCGCCTAGGAAAATACCCGCTTCGGTATCGTTCATGTTTAGCTGACCTGCGATAATCGGGTAAACAATCATAGCGATAGTCGACATGGCCGTTACACCAATCACCGTGAGCAAAGTATCTCGTTCATGGTTTTTGCCAGCAGGCAGAATAGTAGAAATCGCTAATGCCGCAGAGGCGCCACAAATGGCTACCGAGCCGCCAGTTAGTGCGCCAAAGCGTTTCTGCATTCCTACGCTTTTTGCCATTACCACGCCCAACACTATGGTTGAGAAAATAGCAAAGGCAAGCATTGCCGCAGTTTGCCAACCGAGTACGACTAAGTCGTCCAAAGCAATGCGCAAACCAAGCAGCACTACACCGGCACGCAATAGCGTGCTGGCAGTGAAATCAATGCCGCATTTGCACACCCCATCGGCCTGATACAAAAATGAGATTGCCATACCCAGTAACAGCGCGAACAACATGGCAGGGGCGCCATAATGCTCACTTAAAAAAAGCGCTGCCATACCGGTTATTGTAGCAATACCAAAACCAGGCCAAATCGATTTACACTTTGCGGCAAACTCGGTCATAACAATTAACGCTCAGCAGCAACAAGTGCCACTAACACTTGGCGCTTTCTTTCACCCGAGAAGGGACGGCGGCCATGCATCGCACGATAGTTATCAACCAAGGCAACATCACCGTCTTGCCACTCGAGGTCGAAAGTAAACTGCTGCGACAATTCAGCAATTCGCTCTAACCCTTCTTTTGGAATAGCAGAGCCATCGCCAAAGGTGATGGCTGAAGATGGATTTTCACGCACACCTTTCCACCCCATGTAAGCCGCGATTAATTGGTTATAAAATGAATGTGAACCATCGCCTAAATCAATAACCGCGGGTAACTCAGGAGTAACGGCGCGTAAGCTACCATCTTCCAACCATTCCCAGCTGTAGCCGAGCTCTTTTAATTTGGCTTCGCCTTCTGCTGTACTTTTTACACTTAACGTGCTTTTCCAGCTGCGGCCTTGACCAGAATTAGCATCATCGGCAGCAGGCATGGTGGTAGTGTACTTCAAGCCTTTTTCAGCAAAATCGCTAGCAAGCGTTGGGTTTTCAGCCTTTAATGCTTCAAACAATTTATCTGAACGGCATAAGGGTGTCGCACCACCCTCGTCGGCTGCTGACTGGCAGTAAAAGAATACTTTGCTAGGTGAAATTGGCGTTTGTGCCATTTCGTGATGTAAGAAAATTTCTACATCTTTAGGCGCTTCGTTTGCAGTAAAAACCCGTTCTGTGAAATTAATGCGAACTGCATTAGATAGCGACTCTTTGTAGGTGAAGTTTGCATAACCAAAACCGGCTGAAAAAATATCAAAGGTTTCCGCAGAGTTTAAAGGAAACCCTCTAAACAACAACGCCCCCGATATGGCGAGTTGTGCTTCTAGCTCAGCCTGATTTTGTTGAATAAACATCACCGTTTCTTCAACGGTTTTACAGCCATCGTTATTCACCACAATTTGCGGGAAGACTTGACCGTTATAGCGGTGTTGGGTTGGCACATTGGCATATTCGATTGCGTTGCTCATAGTACTCTCCTAGTCGTAAATAGGGTGGAAACGATTAAAGGCTGCTTCACAGAAGTGCCCCGGATCGTTAAAACGTCGATTCATGTTAAGCGCACAAATAGCCTGCATTTCTTCGTCGGTAAGTTCAAAATCAAACAACGCTAAGTTCTCACGCATTCTTTCAGGCTTCGACGTTTTAGGGATAATGGCATTGCCACGTTGTACGCCCCAGCGAAGTACCACTTGTGCAGGTGTTCTTCCATGAGCCGTAGCTGCTTTTTTCACGACGTCTTGCTCTAGTACCGACTCCGTTTTATCCGCCATTTCTAGCTCAAGATAAGACAGTGCACCAAGTGGCGAGAACGCAGTAACGTTCATGTCGTAGTCTTTCGCTAAACGAATCAATCGTTCTTGTGTTAGGTAAGGGTGTGACTCAATTTGCAACATGGCAGGCTTGATACGGGCATAGCTCATTAGGTCGTGAAGTAGCCCAGTGTTGTAATTACACACACCAATACGGCTTACTTTTTTGCTATCTACCAAACTTTCCATGGCTTCCCATGTTTTATAAAGTGGAACAGGCGCCAACTCCATCGTTGGGTTCTCTTGCGTAGTATCGTAAAACCACTCTGGTGGATAACGAGTTTCAATAGGTACAAACTTTTGCGCTATTGGGAAATGAATAAGGTACAAGTCGATATAATCTAGCTGTAAATCGCTCAATGTTTTTTCAAGTGCTAGCGGCACATGCTCTGGCGCGTGGAAGGTATTCCAAAGCTTAGATGTGATCCAAAGCTCTTCACGGGTACAAAGACCATCTTTAATAGCACGCTGAATACCTTCGCCCACTTCTTTTTCATTACCATAATCAGCGGCACAGTCTAAATGACGATAGCCTGCCTTTATGGCCTCGTATGCTGTATCAGCACAAATGGCGGTATCTACCTTCCAGAAACCAAACCCAACCTCAGGAATTTTCTCTAACGCGTTCATATCTTTAATCCTGTTTAATAAAAAAGACTTTAGTCTTGTATAAGACATAAGTTATTATAGGACGCATGCCATGTCAACAAAGTGTTAACAAAATAAATTGGGCACTCACTTTTTGATACTCGCGAAGTGGTTTTTGTGTTTATAACGAAGTGACGTTATTGAATGACGGTCTACCGAAGCCCTTATTTTGTAGGTATAACTTTAAAGGTCCCTGGTTTTAAAGGCATCGCTATTAAAGCGTAGAATGCTGATAGGAGCTGCATTAAAAGTAGCAGCAATATGTACAGAGTGTGGCGATTTAAAAAGGTTGTGCGCTAAGCGAGTAGAAGGGTTGCTAGCCCTGATTTAATCGAGCTCTACTTGGTAATGATAGTGATCGCTCCTACATTTGCTTTCGCGATATTCAATCAGTTTACCGTCTATAGACTCTGTCACCCGTGTTACCAGCAACAACGGCTCGCCGGCCTTTATTTGTAGTAGCTTGGCATCGTTATCTGAGGCCAGTACCGCTTTAATACCGTCTCGGGTTTTAAAGACGGTTTGATTAAAATCTGTTTGGTAAAAATGGTATAAGGTATGTGGAATATCTTTGCGTTCGTGCATACCGGCAAAGTATTTAGCAGGCAGGAAAATCGTTTCCAGCATACAAAACTCGTTATCTAAAATGCGGCGACGTTCAAGTTTTGTCACTCGCTCTTTACCGGATAGATTTAGCGCGGTTTGTACGTTTTTATCTGGGGATATGAGTTCTATGCCAAGCAGCTCGGCTTTGGGTAGGTCTGCCCCCTTGCCATCAGCTTGCAACGGGAAAAATCGAAACAGGGCATCTTGTGCAGTATGCTCGGAAACGAAGGTACCTACACCCTGGCGACGTGTTACAATTTTCGTGTCGGTAAGCAAGGTTAACGCTTTACGAACTGTGCCTTGGCTAACGTTAAATTCATCAGCTAGTCTGAACTCGCTTGGCAACATTTCACCAGGCTGCCACCGGCGCTCCACAATGAGCTGCTTTATATACTCGGCAACTTGCTGATAGAGCGGTTGGAACGCAAGACTGGGACCACTTAGTTTGTGGTCGAACTGAGATGAAGACATGAAACCCTAACCTAATGCTTAATTTTTGTTGTTATATCATACACAAGAGTTATAGCGCATTTTTGATGTAAATCACACTCAACTACAGGTGTAGATGCAAAATGTTACTTGAAACCCTAGTCCCTATGTTCATTCTATTGGGCTTTGCTACTGTACTGCAAACCTTAAGTGGGTTTGGCTTTGGGTTAATGGTGGTATCTAGTTTTACCTTGTTTAATTTACTTCCCCTTACCGCCACCACTTTTTTAATTAGCGCTTTAGGGTTAGTTAACTCAACCAGTATTGTCTTGAAGAATGTTCACCTTATCCACCGCAAAGCCTTCACGCTTGTGTTGATTGGTGGCATACCTTTTATCGCAGTAGGCTATGCTCTGCTTGAATACCTTTCCGCTGGATTGTCGATTTGGTTAAATATTCTGCTTGGGCTGGCAATATTAACCTGCTGTTTGCTACTTATTGTGAAAAGAAGCCAATCTGCTGCCTCAGGCAAAGGGTGGGGCTTTTTGGTGTCTGGTGCATTGGGCGGCATATTAGGCGGGTTATTTTCTACTTTTGGGCCACCTGTTGTATTTCAGTGTTATCGCCAGAATTGGTCTGTGCACGAAGTGCGATATACCCTGCTTGCAATCTTTAGTGTTACCGCGCTTATCCGTTTAGCCATGGTACCTTTTGGGACACTGCCCGATCATACTACGGTTGTATCTACCCTCTTTGCTATCCCCCTGATCTTAATCTTTACGCGCATTGGTAGGCTACTAGCTGCGCGAGTTGAACCAAGCGTGGTAAGATTACTGGCCATTAGTACATTAGCGCTTAGTGGGCTAACCTTGATTCTTCAAAACGTGCCCCACGTGTTTAACTAAACACAGGCTAGAAGCATCAACTAATAGCAATAACGCCATTCGCCGTTTCTCATACAACCCACACTTGTAATATTTTGCACTGAAAAGTGTAATTGCTCGTTGACAGCCAAGTTACATTTCATTAACTTATGTCTTATATAAGACACGAAGAGTGAAGTGATATGAGTAATGCATTTTCGGTAACCGAGCCAGACTGGAACAGCATAAAGGCGGCAGACATTACCGCGAGCCCTTATCTGAAAGACGATCATCACCTAGCGGTGCCTACCCAATATGGCAGTTTACTATTTTCTATCAGCCAATTCGGCCTACGTATTCAGTAAGGTGGAGAAAATGCCACGTTAGATGATGGCTTTGACTATGGCATGCTTATTACTACGCCAGATACTCAGCAACTGGTTTTCACAGGCGATGAGCAACACTGCACCGTTAATGCAGGAGACTATCGTTTAGCGCTTTTTTCTGCTCCACTTCATTTCAAACTTTATCGAAACGATATTGTAGTACAAGAATCGGCTACCGACGGTCACTTTGTGCGCCAACATCGCCTACCGCCTTTCGCGAAAACCGATGCGGGCTGGATTGTTTGCCTAGAACTTGGCGACGATGAATCCATATACGGCTTAGGTGAAAAGTGGGGCAAGCTAGATAAACGCGGCCAGTTGGTTCGTTCATATAATCATGATGCACTTGGCGTAAACACGGAAAAGTCTTATAAAAATACCCCTTACGCTTGGAGCCCTGAAGGCTGGAACCTTTTTGTTCACACGCCAACGCCGGTTACGCACGGTGTGGGCTATGCGCCTTGGTCGCAGCGGGCATACGTTTGCGTGGTAGAAGACACCTTGCTAGATATGTTCTTGTATCATTGTGATAGCCCGGCGAAAAGTATTCATACTTACAGTAGCTTAACCGGCTTTGCCCCTGTTCCACCAAAGTGGAGCCTAGGCGTTATTCTTTCCAAGGCCTACTATAAAGACTCACAAGAGCTATTAGCTGTTGCCCGCGAAGTGCGTGAAAAGAACATGCCTTGCGACGTCATTACGCTAGATGGCCGAGCGTGGCAAGACACCGATACCCGTTTTGCATTTGAATGGGACCCAACTCGCTATGCCGATCCTAAGCCGGTTCTTGATGAACTAAAAGCAATGGACTTTAAAATTTGCGTATGGGAATACCCCATGATTTCAGTGAAAAATCCACTGTACGCAAAGGCCGCTGAAAAAGGCTGGTTAATTAAAGACAAACGCACGGGCGAAGCTTATCGCTACGAATGGGATTTAAGCCCCTTCGGTGAAGTACTTACGCCACTACCTGATTCAGGTATTTTAGATTTCACCCACCCTGACGCTTACGAATTTTGGAAAGAATCACACAAGCCTCTGTTCGAATTGGGTGTTGATATGATTAAAGCCGACTTTGGTGAGCAGTTAGAAGATGACAACATGCTCTCTTACAGTGGTGACTCAGGTGACCGCCTGCATAACGTATACAGCATGCTGTATAACCGCTGCGTGTACGAAGCGGCTGAGAAATACTGTAAAACCGGGCCATTTCTGTTCAGTCGTTCAGCATGGACCGGCAGCCAACGTTTTCCTGCCCAGTGGGGCGGCGATCCTCAAGCAGACTGGCATGGTCTAGCTGCGAGTATCCGCGGTAGCTTATCTTGGGGCATGTCGGGTGGTCCATTCTTCGCCACCGACATAGGCGGGTTCTATAAAGATACCCGCGACGCTGAACTCTACGTTCGCTGGGCACAGGCATCAGTATTCTCTGCTCACATGCGCCTGCATGGCATTGGCCCTCGCGAACCTTGGTCATACGGTGAAGCAGCGTCTGATGCTGTCTTTAATGCGCTAAAGCTGCGTTACCGCTTACTGCCTTATTTAGAAAAAGCTACGCAACAAGCCAGTGAAACCGGCTTACCAGTGCAGCGTTCTATGGCACTCGCTTTCCCTAACGACCCACTTGCTAGCCAGTTTGAGCAACAATTCATGTGCGGCGAAAGCTTGTTAGTGGTGCCTTGTATTGTGCCTGGCGGTAAAGTGAAGTTCTATTTACCAGAAGGTGATTGGGTTCGTTTTAATGCTGCTAGCACTTCACCTACCGACGAAGACACTTACCAAGGCGGTAAGTACTACGAGCAAATCCTAGGTTTGAATGAGCTGGCGGTATTTGTTCGCAAAGGTGAGCAAGTGGTTTTAGGCCCTGAGGTAGAACATACCGAAATGGATATGTCTGCTACCACTATGTGGCCGTAATAGTCGTCGGAGTATTAGCATGAATGTGACGCTTACCTTACTGACCTGCATGGCCTTTATGGCCGTGGTCGCCATTATTTCGTACATGAAAACGAAAGGCGAAGTGAATACCCAAGACGGCTATTTTTTAGCAGGTCGGGGGTTAACCGGCACCTTCATTGCGGGCTCGATGATCTTAACCAACCTGTCTGCAGAGCAGCTTATTGGGCTTAACGGCTCTGCGTTTGGGTACAATTTAAGTGCTATGGCATGGGAAGTTACCGCCGGTATTTCTACCATTATCATGGCGCTGATATTTTTGCCCCGCTATTTAGCGGGCGCCTTCTCCACCCTACCCGAATTTTTACGTGACCGTTTCGACGATAACGTAAGAAGAATGACCGTGGTGTTATTTATGGTGGGTTACACCTTAATTACTATTCCCTCAGTGCTCTATTCAGGCTCTATTGCCGTTCTTCGGTTGTTCGATGTGCCTGGGTTATTGAATTTAAGTTATGAAGCCAGCCTTATTGTCACCATTATTATGGTGGGCAGTATCGGTGCCTTGTACGCCATATTCGGCGGTTTAAAAGCAGTGGCAGTGTCAGATACCATTAACGGTGTGGGCCTTCTTATTGTTGGGTTATTGGTGCCTATTTTAGGCTTAATTGCATTGGGTGATGGTAGCTTCGCGGCCGGCCTAACCACTATTGCAACAACCGAAACTGAAAAGCTTAATGCCATAGGTGGGGCGGATGACCCCGTGCCCTTCGGGACTATTTTTACCGGTATGATATTGGCCAACCTGTTTTATTGGGGTACCAATCAATACGTGATTCAACGCACACTTGGTGCTAAGAACTTAATTGAAGGTCAAAAGGGCGTGTTGTTTTCGGGATACTTTAAAGTACTCGTGCCCTTTATGATGATGTTACCCGGGGTTATTGCGTATCACTTGTACCAAAATGAAAACCTGCAAACTATCGACTTGGCTTACCCCCACTTAGTGAAAGAAGTGCTACCACAATACTTGTCTGGTTTTTTCTTAGCCGTATTATTAGGGGCGGTTTTTAGCTCATTTAACTCACTATTAAATAGTGCGGCCACGCTGTTTTGTTTAGACGTATACAAACCCTTTAAGAAAGATAAGGTGAGTGATTCTCAGCTTATCCGTGTAGCCAAAATTACCAGTTTAGTTATTGCTGTGGTGTCTTTCATTACTGCGCCGCTGTTAATGCTGGCGCCAGAAGGGTTGTGGCAAATCATCCGTATCTTTACTGGTTTTTATAACATTCCCGTTATTACCATTGTACTAGTTGGTTTATTTACTAAAAATGTGCCTGCCCTTGCTGCCAAAGTCGCCATTATCTTCCACGTAATTGCCTACGCTTTATTGAAATTTGTGTGGCAAGTAGAGATTAACTTTATTCATATTTACGCTATTTTATTTGCTATCGAGCTAGGTATTATGTTGGCCATCGGTCACTTCTACCCTATGGCGAAGCCATGGCGCTTTGTACCTAAAGCAGAGGTGGATATGACACCGTGGCGCTACGCTATTCCTTGCGCAATTATACTGGTTGGCTTAATTGTTACTTTGTACCTGATGTTCTCACCAGTAGGTTTCGTGGGCGGTATTAGCAACGCCTTTATTCCCTCGTTGGTAGGGCTATGGAGCACCTGCTTTGTCGCCATCGGCATAAGCCTTAAGTGGTGGCGTGCCAGATACGAACTAGGGTTAAAACGCTTAGCACACCCATAATACAAACAGGCGGCCTTGGCCGCCTTTGTTATTTAAGATGAACATGTTCATGGTGATGCGGATGAACATGTAAATTGTCACTTTCATCCCGACAGGGCTCCCCAGGCAATTCAAATTCGATAGTGGTATGAGCCAAATTAAACGGCGCTAACCGATGTGACACCTCTTGCTTTAGAGACAGAAGTTTAGTGTTATCAATGCTGCAATTAATTACCACGTGCGCTGTTAGCACATGCTGTTCGCCATCAAGAGACCAAAAGTGAACATGATGTAGCTCTTCAACATGCTCAATGCTTAACAAGACATCAGAAATAGCCTGCTTCTGGGTATCATCAGGCGACCCTTGCAAAAACAATTTCATGGTTTGCACTACGTATCTCAGCACGTTGAATAAGATAAATAGGGTAAATAGAATAGATAGGATTGGGTCGAGAATAGGCCAATCTACAAAATGTAAAACGATAGCTACAATGAGTACTGCTACCCAGCCCATAGTGTCTTCAATAAGGTGCCAGTTGAGCACCTTTTCATTCATTGAATGGCCGCCACTTAACTTATAAGCCGCAAATCCGTTCACGCAAATGCCCATTATTGCCAAGCCCATCATGCCCTCTGTCATCGGCATTTCAGGGTTCGCCAACCGAGGAATAGCTTCTGATAAAACCCACGCTGAGCCTGCAACAAGAATGAGCCCGTTGATCATAGCGCCCAAGAGGCTCAATCGCTTAAAACCATATGAGTATTTGTCGGTAGCCGATTTATTACCCAATTTACTTAAGCACCATGCAAGGCCAATAGACAAGGTATCACCTAAATCGTGCACCGCATCGGCCATAATGGCAACACTGTTAGTTAACCACCCACCGATAAACTCTATGATGGTAAAGCAGAAGTTTAGCCAGAATGCCCAGCCTATACGGGTGCTATCAGTTTCTGCATGGCTATGTCCGTGAGCATGACCGTGAGAATGATGGTGCATTATTTGTTACTCCTTTAATAGCATGTCCACTGCATACTGAAATTATAAACCGCATCCTTGAAAACACGATACTTGTTAAAAAAACATGCAGTTTAAAGTCCGCTCAACAACACAATAATAAATTTCCGTCAGCATTCAAGTGCGTAATAAAATACTAAAAACGTCTCTCTACCCCACACAAATAAAATTTTTTTAAAAAATATTGAAAATTTTAAAATTTATGCTTGTATACAAAAGTACAACTTTAAAAAGTACCTTAAAAAAAACTTAAACATAATCAATACGTTGAACATCTGCTTTTTTTCATCTCGATAATAGTTATTAAATTCAATAAGTAAGCATGAGGTTTAACGCCTTTTAAAAGGGTAAAGACTGTGGTTATATATTTTCGCTGTCAATTGGGTTCGAATAATAACTTCAAAGCAACTCACTGATTTTAGAACAATTGTAATCTATTTCGTTAGACAGCCCCGACTAAAGGTATGAGAGGAAACAAAATGAAAAAAGAATAATGACAATAGCGCTACTTTCTACTATCTCTGCGTCAACACTTGCAGCAAGTGAAACATTTCAAGCGAATGTAGACGCGATGTCCGATGCCACTATTGCAGAGACTGCTACGCTTCACTTCGGTGCAATGCAACCGACGGTAGGCTCTGTGTGTACCATGAATGATGCGGGCTTAGTATCGGGCGATTGCGATGTTTCTAATGCTAACATTGCTATTGGTCTAATTACGGTATCAGGCTTAGCTTCGAATGTTCCTGTGAATGTAACAGTGACAGGTGCATCTGGCACCAATGTGACTTTTGAAGCGAACTACGACATCAATTCAGCTGTGGCAACACACGACAATATCGCAGACGGCACATTGACTGCGGTTACTACAGACGCATCAGGTACAGATCTTACTATCGATGTATATGGTGACATGACTGTGGACTCGGCGTTATCGCCAGGCGACTCTTATACAGCTAACTATATAGTTGACGTTACGTTCCAGTAATCGTTCGAGGCGAGCGAGCTGCGTTCGCCTATTCTTTTCTATACTCGAAATCAGAAGTAAATATGATACTGATACGGCTGTTAACACCCATTCGCCTTTCTATTTTTCTTGTTATCTCTGTTGCTCTATTTTTTTCCAGTGTGGCTAATGCAGATGTTTCGCTATCTAAATTTCGCATTTATTTTGATTCAAAATCTCGCTCAGACTCTATCCAAATACGTAACACAAGCTCAACGCCAATGTCTTACCAAGCAGAGTTATCTATTAATGCGATGACTGAGGAGGGATTAGTGTACGCGGTCACAGAAGACCCGCTTACAGCATCAACGTTTATTAGATATTCTCCAAAACGCGGCAATATTCTACCCGGAGAGCGTCAAGCGCTGCGCTTCGCGTTACGAAAGCCTGCTGGACTTGCTGATGGCGAGTACCGCGCTAATCTTCGCTTAGTAACAGAAATAGCGCCTGGTACAAACGGGAATGTAAACCTTGCCAGCAAACTTGCATACAATATTCCGATTATAGTGCGTCATGGACGCATTACCGCTGAAGCTTCAATGGTGAATCCTTCCACCATTATTTATAACGGGAAGCCACACGTACAAGTTTGGCTAAAACGTTCAGGCAATCGTTCGCTATTCGGGAACTTCATAATAGAGGATGCGAATGGGGAAGAGATCGGTGTACTGAATAACGTAGCAGTCTATCGCCCTCTTGAACGTCGAAAAGTACTGATTCCCTTGCAAAACGCCAAAAAAGGGCCCGTTGTTATTCGGTTTACTGAAATTGATAAATTTGGTGGCGATATAGCGCTATCTATTGAACACGTTATAAAATAGCAGCCTGCTAACGTGTCATGAGGATACTATCCTTCATATTCTTGTGTCTTACGGTGTTCGTCTCTTGGGCGGAACCCTGTCCTCCCATTTCTTCAACGGCTCGGGTGGCATTGGACGAAGACCAATTATTAATCAGTGTATTACGCCTTAACGGTCGTCCCCTATGGGATGGCTTTGACGTTTACCCTGTTGGTGAACGATACCTAGTTCCCGCATCTCTGTTCGCTGACGCGCTTTCCCTAGACTGGGAAATATCAATGACTCAAGGAATTATACAATCTCAAGGTAATGACGATTTCTGCAGCTTCAACTATGCATTCAATCAAGCCTTGCCTACTCTTAGTAATACGCCGCCTGATACGTTTCTTTGGGCAGCCGATGATTTTGATATCTATATCGATACACGCATGATTGCGGCTTTATTGCAGATTGAACAAACGTTTAATTATACGTTGCTTCAGCTCAACCTCACTGGCCGTCTTCCCCTAAATTCATCTTCAAACGTAAGCGCTGATAATCCGCAGCTACACTTTAAGCCTAGCGTAGTGCCTGTAAGTAAAGTGGTTGAAGATCAATATCAGTTCTTCACTTCGCCACTGGTTACCTACCGCCTATCAAAACAAGATAGTGCGACCAGCGATAATCGTTTTTCAGCCAATATAAACGCAGGGTTCGATTTCTTATATCATTCAGCAAACCTACGTGTGAGCAGAGTTGATGACACCAGTGTCCATTACCTGCGATTTGGCAAAACCTTAAACGAAAACTACCAAGGTTCTGATAACGCCTTAGACAACTTTGCCTATGAGTTTGGCGATATACAGCTGCAAAGAGATGAACTGGTTACACGCTCTGGACAGTCACTCGGCTTGATTGTACATAATGGGGATACACGGCAGCGGCGCAGTTTTTCAAGCACTAGTATTGAAGAGTTCGTATTACCCGGCTGGCGGATACAACTTTTCAGAAATGGACAATTTATCGATGAGCAATTCAGTAACGAGGAGAATAAGGTACTTTTCGAAGATATAGAAACCTTCTATGGCGCAAACTTATTCGAGTTGAAGCTATATGGGCCTGAAGGTCAGCAAGAGGTTCGAACTAAAACCGTCAATGTGGGTAATAACCAGCTAAGGCAGGGAAAATTCGATTTTTTATTTGGGCTTACCGACAATCAATTTCGCTTACTGGATGGTCAAGTATCTACCACAGGAATAGGAAAAGCCACTGTCGCCCGGCTCGGCTATGGCCTCACGGATAGCGCAACATTATCTGCTAGCGTTCAACGTCTTTGGCTGGAAGATGAAATTGCCTCGTATGTCACAGCCGGTATCAATACCCAACTTTTCGGCTCGGCACTCAAATTTGAGGTGTCAGATAAGGATACGGGTGGTTATGGTATGTTTTTAGGTTGGAACGGCAGGTTCAGCAATAACCTCAACTTGAACTTTTCTACCCGTTACTTTAACAATTTTTATAGCGATGCATACTCACAAGGCGAGGATATTAAGCACATTTCCTCGTTACGTTTGAACGGTAAAACTGAGTGGTTTGGGCGCTTTGGTTGGAACGCCAGTATGACCCACCGAGCCTATGAATTCGATGAACCCCAAAGTGCTTTTAACGTGAATTTAAATGACAACTTTCTGGGGGGGACTTTTGCTTCAGGGGTCAGCGTCTCTAACAATAGTAGCGATGCGGTCACTGGCCGATTGTATTACGCCAAAGACGTTAATGGATGGAACCTTTCTAGTGCTTGGAACTTTATTCCTTCAGATCGCTTTTCAACCGACAATTTCTATGTGTCGATGCGGTGGCCACAATCGCTCACCCAACATCGAGAAACTCGCATACGTTATAGAAGAGATACTGACAATGTCTTGGAAATTAGACACCAACACAACTGGCGCTTTGAGTCGTTAAATATTGGGTTGGCAGCCAGCGTAATGGAGGGCGGAGATTGGTCAGTAAACCTTTCCTTAACCGGCAATACGAATGTTAACCCGTATACGCAAAGTTTGAATTTTGAACGCTCAGCGGGGGCCACCGCTGGACGCATAGATGCATTTGCCTACCTAGACGATAATAGAAATTTACGTAAAGACCCTAACGAAATGCCTATAGAAGGCGTTACGTTTACGGGAAGCTCACTATGGCGTGATAAAAGTACCGATGCAAATGGAATGGTTAGGCTCAATACTGGGGCCAGAGTACAAAACCTCACCTTAAAACCAGATTCGCTTCCTGACCCATATATGTTGCCAGCCTCTGGCAAAGTACAAATACTGACCCACGCCGGCGGGGTTAATAAAACTCAATTCCCAGTACATACCTTTAATGATGTTGAGGGCACTATTTACGTAATCGGTGATTCGTCTAGCCGTGGAGCGGGTTATGTTGACATAGCACTTATCGATAATACTGAACAAATCGTCGTTAAAACGCGAACAGAGAGCGATGGCTATTTCTATGTTAACGCTATTCCCCCTGGTGAGTATCGCATTGAAATAGATAAGGATTACCTCATTCAGAAAGGCTTAACGATTCAAACCAGTACGCTTTCATTTACCGCCCTAGCACAAGGCGATTCTGTTTTTATAGATGATATTTTGCTTGCGCGAGAAGCATCTTCATCTAACGAAAACCTTGCATACCATTCTGCAACCGTTGAGCCTGTTTCAAACCCAGATACCCTCCACAAATATGAAATTCAAATTGGTATATTCAGGCATTCTCGCTCTATTTTTGAAGTGATGAAGCATTTACCCATAGCACCTGAGTCTATTCAATTTCATCGCAATCATAGTGCAGCATTAACCTATGTAACGGTAGGCAGGTTTGACCTATTTAGCGAAGCCAAAATGATATTACAAAAACTCAATCAACACCCAGCCTTTAGTCACGCATTCATAAGCCCATCAGCGCGATATACCGGTGAGCATTGGCGATTAGAGTCTGTATTAGAGGATATACAAGAACTTATTCAGAGCTCACTTCGTCAAATAGAATCCAGTTCCGCCGAACGCCTATGTCAGCTTGCCGCCTATCAAGCCCTTAGCTCAATTAATCCCATGATTTTTATCGAGCACCCTGAACTGATGCTATTGCCTAATAACCATGCGTCTCCTTCGTTTTACCGCCTTGTCGCTCCCGCGGGCGCGACATCAGTTTGTGATGATGATTATTACGATGCAAAATACCGTAGCGGCCCGCTTTCCGTCACTCGTGAAAGCTTACTAACAAAACAATAGAGGCTTTAATCGAAGCAGCTAACCTACACGTTTTCTGATGCAATATTTCTAAGCAGTTTTTGCCAAAAACCTTTCGACTAAACAATTAACATTTTATTTTTATTCGCCTGAATACAAGGTTAATTTTTTGTACTAATTGCTGTGATTTTGCTTCACACCAAATAAAACTCATATATAACATAAAGTTAAAATCACTCCTCACGTAAACACACCCACATCAAGTAAACCAAATGTTAAAAATATCAAAGAGTGTTGTTGATCTTTCAATTAACGTGCATTAATCTTATGTAAGCGCTTTCAAACAGAAAAATAACAACTTTAAATGGAAGCGCTTACAAAGCATAACTCGACGTGGTCAACGCGGCGTTTTAGATAACCATTTACTTAGCATTAGGGCTGAAGATAATGACTAAAAATGTAACTCAACTTTCTCGGATTGCTGCCGCGTTAACGGTCACAACTTTGATTGGCTGTGGTGGTGGAGCAACCACTTCTACGGATATAGACGCCGTTGACACTAGCGCCCCTGCAACAGGCTGGGAACTAGTGTGGAGCGACGAATTCGAAAATGCGACCATTGACGATAACAACTGGACACGTGAAGTTAACTGCGATGGTGGTGGCAATAATGAAGCTCAGTGCTATACCGACAGCGAGGAAAACGCATTCGTTAGTGATGGTGCATTGAGCATTGTTGCATTACCCGCTGAAGAGGGTGCACAAAAGCCTTATACATCAGCCCGTTTAATTACTCGTTACAAAGCAGATTTTAAATACGGCCGCATTGAAATGCGCGCCAAAATGCCATCGGGTCAAGGCAGTTGGCCAGCTTTTTGGATGATGCCTACTGACGAAGTGTATGGTGGCTGGCCGCGTTCGGGTGAAATCGATATTTTTGAAGCGGTTAACCTTAAAGCAGCAGATGCAGATGGCAACCCTGAAGCGCATATCTACGGCACATTACATTATGGTCAAGAATGGCCAAACAACGACAGTTCAGGCCAAGCTTATTCATTGCCTGATGGCGCTAACCCAGCAGATGACTTTCATACCTACGCGATAGAGTGGCAAGAAGGTGAAATTCGTTGGTATATGGACGACTACTTGTATGCCACCCAGCGTCGTTCTGAAGTACGTTACAACAGTAATGGCGAAGCCACTGGCTTGTCACATCGTGGTTGGTACACCGAATACTTCGAACAAGGTACGGGTGAGCTAGTTACCCATTGGGATAACGCACCATATGACCAAGAGTTTTACTTAATTCTAAACTTAGCGGTAGGTGGAGAGTGGCCTGAAGCGGTCAACGAAACGGGCATTGATGCAGAAGCATTTGAAAATGGCCAGCGCTTTGATATCGACTATGTTCGGGTTTATGAATGTGCCTCAAACCCAGATACCGGTGCTGGCTGTGAAACGGTTCGTCCAGGCTACGACTCACTTGACGATGCGCTTGTAGAAGGTGCCGCTCCAATTCCATCACCACCTTCAACAGGTATTGCAGAAAACCTGACTATTTTTGACGGTACCACCAACCCTAATTGGCCAGTATGGGATTGCTGCGGTGGTTCAACACCTGCGTTAGTAGAAGATAGCGCTGAAGGTCAGGTATATGAATTCAGCATTGGTGCAGAACCTACTGTCATGGGCTTTATTAGTCGCGAGTTATTTATTACCGAGCCAGCAGGTCAAGCATCACCCTTCGATGCCTCGCCTATGGAAGAAAACGGTAGCGTAAAATTCGACCTGAAGATGATGTCAGCCCCTAACGACACCACTGCTACTTGGTTGTTTAAGATTGAAAGTAGTGAAGGCTCTACCGCCGTCGAGCTACCTTTAATGACTGGCTATGTCGGTCCTGCTGATACCGCTGGCGATACACCTGAGCAAGGCGTATGGGAGTCATATGAGTTTCCATTAAGTGCTTTAGCTGATGCCGGTTTAGACACCAGCGCTATTGATGTCATCATGATATTCCCAGCATGGGGTGCCGGTGAAGGTGCGGTATACCGTGTAAACAATGTTGAAATTTCGCAAGAGTCTGCGTACCCAGAGTTGGTGATATTCGAAGATGAAATGAATCCAGACTGGCCGATGTGGGATTGCTGTGGCGGTTCAACTCCTACAGAAGAAATCGATAATGAAGAACATGGTTTAACAGCCGAGTTTCGTATTGGCGCAGAACCTACTGTTATGGGCTTTATCACCCGTTCAGCGTCAGGCGGTGGCGACACGCCATTTGATGCTTCTGCCTTAGCAGATGGCGGTTTACTGCAATTCGATATGCGCGTTGTTAGCATGCCAAACGACGCAAGTGCCAGCTGGTTATTTAAAGTTGAGTCTAGCGACGGTGCCACTGCGGTTGAGTTACCTATCTCTGACAGCGTTGAAGGACAAGCGCCAACTGCTGGTGAATGGCAAACCTATACCTTTCCTATTGCTGACCTACAAGCTGCTGGCCTAGACCTAAGTGCCATTGATGTGATTATGGTATTTCCAACTTGGGCAGCAGGTGAAGGCGCGGTATATCGCTTAGATAATGTTAAGTTTTACCACCCAGATGGCGACACCCCTGCTGCAACCGAATTAACTATATTCGCTGATACAGCGGCTGACCAATGGTCAATTTGGGATTGCTGCGGCGGCTCTACACCCACAGAAGAAGTGGATGATGCCGACCACGGCACAGTGGCAGAATTCCGTATTGGTGCGACACCTACCGTAATGGGCTTTCTTGCCGACGACGATGTTTATTTTGATGCCTCTTCATTGCTTTCAACAGGCGTAGTGCGCTTCGAAATGAAAGTAAGCTCGGCGCCTAACGATGCATCAGCACCTTGGCTCTTTAAGATTGAATCAGGCGATACCTCAACCGCCGTTGAGCTTGCTATTTCAGAGAGCCTTGAAGGCGCAGATCCAATTACTGGCGAATGGCAGACCTACACCTTTCCACTTCAAACCTTGTATGACGCTGGGCTAGACATCAGCGCTATCGATGTTGTGATGGTGTTCCCAGCGTGGGGCGCCGGTGAAGGTGCGGTATACCGTATAGATAATGCTGAAATTGCAGCGCAATAACAAAGCTTCTGCCGCTTGCACACTCAAGCGGCAGCAATAAATTGATAAAGATTTAGTAGGTCAATTATGAAAAATACAACATTTAAAAAGACCCAGCTCGCCACATCAATGGCTTTGTTGTTGGGTTCAACTTTGGCATTTTCTACTTCTGCGCAAGAAGTAGAAAGACCAGAAACGCAAACGTCAGAAGCTGCGGCCTCTGACAATAGCGTACCAAGTGAAGTTGAAGTTATTCAGGTTAGCGGTATTCGCGGCAGTATGATTCGTTCAATGGACGTAAAACGCAGCTCAAGCGGCGTTGTAGATGCCATCTCGGCAGAAGAATTAGGTAAGTTTCCAGATACTAACCTTGCGGAATCGTTACAGCGCATTACCGGTGTGACTATCAGCCGTTCTAACGGTGAAGGTAGCCAAATTACCGTTCGTGGTTTTGGCCCAGAATTTAACTTGGTGACACTTAACGGTCGTCAAATGCCAGGTACCGGCTTCACCCGTTCATTTAACTTAGAGAACTTGTCATCTGAAGGGGTGAGTACTCTTGAGCTACACAAGACAGCCCGTGCTGAAAACCCAAGTGGTGGGTTAGGTGCTACGGTAAATATCATTACCATGAAGCCTCTTTCTCGCCCTGGTCAACAAGCCTCGTTTTCGGCGAAGGGCATTTACGACACCTCTAATGTTGAAGGCGATGATGTAACACCAGAAATTGCTGGGGTCTACAGCAACACCTTCGCTGACGATATGTTTGGTTTTGGGGTGTCTTTTTCTCATCAAGAACGTGATTTCCAACAACAGGCTGCCAGTGTTCAAGGTTGGGTGTTGCAAGAAAACGCAGATTTACCAGATTTAGATGCTGCTAACGTTATCGATAATCGTACCAATATCACTGATGCTGCCTTCTTTCCAAAAGATATGAACTACAGCATTAATGATATACAGCGCGAACGCTCAAATGGTCAAGTTACCTTTCAATTCCGCCCTGTAGATAATTTCACTGCTACTGTTGATTACACCGCTACTCGCGCCACAACTGGCACAAATACGGTTGGCTGGGGTATATGGAATAACTTTGGCTCTAACATCAATGCTTACGAGTTAGATGCCAATGGTACCGCCGTTTATGCTGATATTAGCGGCGACGATGCTTCATTTACTGCAAGCAGAAATACAACACGGGTTGATGCACGCTCTTTAGGTGTAAATTTAGATTGGGAATTGAATGACGACTGGTTTTTCACTCTTGATTACCATGATTCGTACAATGAAACCGACAATGGCTACGATGAAGGGTTAGGTAGTGCAGGCCAAGTTATTTTGGGTTCTGATCAACTTATCTCTAAGGTATATGACTACCGTGAAGGTGAAATTCCACAAGTTTTTGTTAACTGGAATAACGGCACGAACGAAATTAACCCAGGTGAAATTGATTCTAACTTCAGCCAGTTCATCTATTCTCCAGGCCGCTCTGACATCGAGCAGCTTCAGTTAGACGGAACCTGGTTCAACTCAGCCTTTGATATTCCATTGGTAAAAATTGATTTTGGTTATGCACGAACTGAGCAAACCTTAACAGGATTTACCGCATGGAGTGGCTTGCGTGGCGGGCCGGGCTTCAGCCCTTCTTACACTGAAATATTCCCAGACGATATGTTCGTCAGAAACGACACCAGCGGCTTCCTAGACGCATTCTCTGGTGGCGGCGCTAGCATGAATCCTGGGTACTATTACACGTTTGACTTTGATGAAGCCGTTGCTCGTCAGCTAGCTTACCTTACCGCTGACGTGGTAGGTGAAAGTAACGCTTACTCGATTGACCCTTATTTCAGTGGCGATCCGTCAGTGAGTAATGTTGAAGAGACCACCGACTCTATTTATGTACAATCAGAGTGGGAATTCGAAGTTAGCGATTACTATGTTCAAGTAAACGCTGGCCTGCGCTATGAAGAAACGGAAGTACCTAGTGCCGCAGAAGTTCGCGTGCCAACTCAAGTTAACTGGGTAGCAGCGTCAGAATGGATAACCCAATTTGAGGCTGACTTACAGCTTCAAGACTTTACGGGTGAGTACGATGTATTGCTACCGATGTTGGATATTAAAGTAGACGTCACCGACGACGTAGTAGCCCGTTTCTCATGGGGTAAATCGATTACTCGTGCGCCTATCGGTCTACTACAAGGTGGCCGTTCATTCAGCGGAAGCCCTAAAATTGGTTCTCGTACGGCAACAGAAGGCAATACAAGCTTGTTACCTTACGAATCAACTAACTTAGACCTTTCTTTTGAATGGTACTACGACGAAGCCAGTTACGCGTCTGTCGGTTTATTTAGAAAGTCAGTTAAAAACTATATTTCGTATTCAGCATCTGAAGAAACCTTCGAAGGCTTGAACGATATTTATCAAGGTCCTCGTTGGAACGAAGCAGTATCAGCGTTAGAAGCAGCAGGCGTGCAAGCAACTGACAGTGCTATCTATGGATACTTTGTAGATAACGGCTATGCAGATGCCGATGGCGTAGTAACTCCTAACGCAGATGACCCCTTAATTACATGGCGTGTAACCAAACCTCGTAACCTAAGCGATACACGAACGGTAGAGGGTATTGAACTCGCGGTTCAACATACATTTGGTGATACTGGCTTTGGTGTAGGTGCAAACGCAACCTTAGTAGATGGCGATGTGAAGTATGACCCTTACGACTTAAGCTCTGAGCAAAATCCGCTTGTGGGTATTAGTGATTCAGCTAACTTCCAAGTGTTTTATGAAAAAGAAGGCTTATCTGTGAAGGTGACGTATGCATGGCGTTCTGACTACATAGTTGGTATTGGTCAAGACCAAGGCTCTGCAGATAACCCAGCAACCCAGTTCGATACTTATGGACAGGTTGATGCCAGCGTAAACTACGATGTGAACGAAAACCTAACCGTGTTCCTTGAAGGCGTAAACATTAACGATGAAACTGAACAAGGTTACGGACGTTTTGAAGAGCAGTTCTTATTTGCTCGTCAATATGGTCCTCGCTACACTTTCGGTGCGCGCTACACCTTCTAATCCTTTACGCCTGAAGGCCGTATTTAGAGGTAATAGGTTAGAAGTTATAGTTTAGAAGTCATAGTTAAAAGCACTAACTAAAAAAATAAAAGCGGCGTAGAAATAAACCTCTACGCCGCTTTTTTTATTGTTAATTTTTCACGTGGCTACGCAAGAGCCGCCGTATAAACTTCGAGGGTACTATTGCCCCGCTGGCAGTTGCTCTAATCTCAAGCCTTTTGCAGTGCGATGAGGGAAGCCTTCCCAATAAGTATGTTCTGCCTTCGGTTTTCCATCTTCATCCATGGCCCACACGCCGTCATTTGATACTGGTACTAGGTCTAAATAAGCTTGCATTCCACTATCGTTTTTAAGGTATTTACCTAACCATGCGGTAACAAAGTGCTGTGCAATATTGTTCATGCGTGCGTTATTCCATACCGCGTCGATATAGTGTGAACTCACATCAAAACCTAGTGCTTCATCAAATACAAAAGACTCTTCAGGCGCTGGCATAACTGCACCTGCATTGTGGTTTGCGTTGTCGTAGGTTAGCAAGGTGCGATCTACGTTTTTTGCACCTTCCCAAATGGCTCGCACGCCTTTTTTATACCCTGACACATCATCTTGTGAACCTGCCACCAGCATCATAGGAATAGCCACACTGTCTAAATTAAACATACGGTAATTCATACCCCAAGGCGCAAAACCAATAATCGTTTTGACACGAGAGTCGACCTTGTCTCTAATACCAGTTTGATGGCGAGCCAAGGTACCAAAGGGCGCACTCAGCTTGCTATTTACCGCTTGTTCGGTAATGCCAGCACCCGCGTTAATTACCGCACCATATCCCCCCATAGAATAGCCAATAATACCTGTGTTACTGGCATCGGCTAATTGGTATAAGAATGAACCTTCCTCTTTTGCCATGGTTTCAATTTGCGATAGCACGAATAACTGATCGACAGAGCGATTCACTAACGTAGATGCAAAGGCCGCTTGTGTACGATAGGTAGAGTCGGTGTGGTCAATCGATACCACTACATAGCCTTTAGAAGCGATATTTTCCGCTAAATGCGCTAATAAAAAACGGTTACCGGGATATCCATGAGATACCAATACTAATGGAAAGGCTTTTTTCGTTTCTAAAGGCGCAGCATCTCTTACCGCTTTACCATGCAATTCAACCTGCTGTTTGCCATCGCGAATAAATGCGTTTAACACTGTATTGCCAGTACTACCCTGCTCTGCCGGATACCAAACCTCTAGGGTTAGTGGGCGGTCATAAGTAGGAAGTGGGTTTGGCTTAGCCTTAGTAGCATCAAGAGCAAGAATATCAATCTGCTTAGGGTTGACCACCTCAAGCTTGCGAACCCCAATAGCATACTCGCCATAGGCTGAAAGTGCTGGTGCATCAGAGCGTTGAGTATCAATTCTATTCTCTGCATAACTGCCTGTCGCACTACCTATGCATAACACAATACATAGGCCTTTAAACAAAATACTTTTACTAACACCCATACCTAACTTCCTTCCATACATTTTGATATTCCTAGTTAAATCAATAATTATGCTCACATAACTGTGACACTTTAGGGATAGCATTAAAAGCACATTAACCAAATTACGTATTAAATTTGGCCCACCCTACTTTTATGCCTCTACACCCCCTAAATTTACCGGTCTAATGCAAGACAAACCAGCAGCCTTATTGTTATAAACTTGTATAAATAAAACATATAACGACTATTTACGAACTAACAAAATCCACCACTAACAAACTTAACCCCATAAATAACATACACTTAACCAAAACAAATCAAATTCAAACTGACTTTGCATCCACCAAACACTTAATTAACAAAAAGATTCCAATTGATTTACTTTTTGGTTAAATTTTGACTATCTTCTGTCTTATATAAGACAAATGAGCAAGACAAAAAGATAAACAGGCATTACGCGTTAACTACAACGTAAGCGAAATTGAAGAGAAGACCGTCGGACACACGGCAAATATAACTGGACTAAACCCATAAAAAAGAATTCGTGGAGAACACCATGTTACTAAGACCTAGCACACTACATTCAAGTATTACTCGGGCATTAGCCATTGGTACTTGTATGACCATTGGCTTTGCTGCCAGCGCACAAGAAGCAGAACCTGCTGAGCCTAAAGGGCTCGAAAAAATAACCGTTACCTCACAAAAGCGTGTAGAAAGCTTAAATGAAGTGCCGGTTGCGGTTTCTGTTTTACGCGAAGACCAAATTAACGCTGCATTTTCTAACAACATTGAAGGTCTACAAGCATTAGTACCATCGGTCAGTTTCCGAAAAGGTAACACCACTCGGAACTCCGCCATTACCGTTCGTGGTATTGGGACTATTTCATTTAGTGTGGCTGCTGAGCCGAGTGTCTCTACAGTAGTAGACGGCGTTGTGTTAGGCCGTGCCGGTCAAGCGTTTGTTGACTTATATGACCTTGAGCGCATTGAAGTATTACGTGGCCCGCAGGGTACCTTGTTTGGTAAAAATGCGTCTGCCGGTGTGGTTAACATTACTACTAAACGCCCTTCTGATGAATTTGAAGGCACTGCGGAAGTATCCTTGTTTCAAGACAATGAATACCGTTTAAAAACCAGTGTATCTGGTGCGTTAAACGATAATGTAAACGGTAGCCTAACCGTACTTAAATCACAGTTCGACGGCTATATTAAAAACGTTTATAACAATGAAATGACCAACGGCTACGATAAAGAAGGCGTTCGTGCCATGCTTGATATGGAAGCGGGTAACGACACTGATGTGCTTTTCATCTTTGAAAACGTGAAATCTGATGATAGCTGTTGTGCCGATTTAGAACTTTCACCAAGTGGTCGTCACCCTGATTCTGAAGCACTACCTAACAGTACTGGTACTGGTGACTTAGATTTAGAACAGCGCCTTATTGATCATGACTTTGAAACTCGCACATTAGATGAAACCACAGGTTTCTCAATGCAAGTTGACACCATGTTTGGTGACCATCAGTTCACTTCAATCACGGCTTACCGCGATTGGGACAATACAGAATTCCGTGAAGGTGACTTCACCTCAACTGCGGGCACCCGTCCTTTCCCTGTGTTTGGCGAACCGTTTCAGTTACATGATATTGGCGCACAAAACTGGAAGCAAACGTCACAAGAATTCCGCATAGCATCGCCTGTGGGTGAGGCATTCGATTATCAAGTGGGTGCGTTCTGGTGGACACAAAAATCTGAACGTAACTTTACCCGTGATGCAAGTTGTCAAAATAACGATTTACAATTCCCTAAGGCTATCAGCGCTTACTTAACTGACACCTTAGGTATAGCTGATCCAACTGACGATCAAGTTAACCAGTTTATTGCTGATGAAGGTCTTAGCTGTAATTCAAACGATATTGTTAGCGCAACCGCTTACATGGAAACGCAGTTTGATAACTGGGCATTATTTGCTGATGGTAAATACCATATTAATGACGACTTGCGTCTGCTATTCGGTATTCGTTATACCGATGATGAAGTTAGCTACTCACATAACCGAAGCAGTAATGACCAATACAGCCGTACTGGTGTAGGTGTACGTAGCTTCGATACTGACTACAGCGGCAAGACTGACGAAACTAATGTATCAGGCAAGTTGGGTGTGCAGTATGACTTAACTGATAACAGCATGACTTATTTCACCTTCTCACAAGGCTACAAAGGCCCTGCGTTTAACGTGTTCTACAACATGTCAGACACAGATACCTTGCCTATTGGTGAAGAAACATCGGATGCTTACGAGCTAGGTTATAAGTACGCTAGCCGCAGCGTAATCTTTAACGCTGCTATTTTCAGAACGGATATCGATGGTTTTCAAGCAAATAACTCAGAGTTACTTGATTCAGTTACTATCACTCGCTTAACCAATGCAGGGTCGGTCACCACACAGGGTTTCGAGTTTGATTTCATGTGGCAAGCAACAGATAACCTCTCGTTAACTGGTGGTTTATCGAAAGTAGATGCTGAAGTAGATGAGTTCTTATGCCCAGTTAGTGACCCAACCTGTACTGGTAGTTCAGGCGCTGACTTGCCTTTCTCTCCAGACCTAAAATACTCTGTAACCGGTGAGTACATTTGGGAAATGGACAACATGGATATCATTTTAAACGGCTCGTACGTTTACACTGATGAAATGTTCGTGGGTGCACCTGGTGCATTTGCCGCCGAAAACGACCCGGCAGTATTACCTGACTACGCTATTGTGAATGCAAGCTTTGCGTTTTCGTTCCAAGATGATGACTACCGCATCAGCCTTATCGGTAAGAACTTAACTGACGAAAGCTATGTAACCACCTACAGCGGCGATAACTTCCGTTATCAAATCCCTCGTGATGCAGACCGTTACTTCGGTGTGCAGCTACGCGCTAAGTTCTAAAAACAAGTTATACATGTGTGTTTAAGGCGCCTATATGGCGCCTTTTTTGTTCGCTTTTCACCCTTTGGGCCCAGTTATTAAGAGTGTGCATACCTTTCAACTGGGGTCTTATTTCCTTCGCGGCTTAAAACCAAAAGCCGTGTTGCGCTCGTGGTGTTGCAGCTCTGCCAAAGCCTGTTGCTGCTGTTCACTAGGCGTTAGCGTCGTGCAATTCGGCGACGTTACCTGCCATCCACCTTCGCCAACCGTGTTTTGGTGGGCATGATCTATTTGGTTATGACTTAGTTGGTTGTGTCTTGGTTGGCTATAACTTAGCTGGGTGCCATTTAGTTGAGTATGAAGACTGGGGGGAGATTTACTCTGATAACCTTTTTCATCAAGCGAGAAGGTTGTATTAGGTTGAAGGGCCGCAGGAACAACATGGGTAGCAACAATGACTAACCGCGAATGCGCACTCTCATTAATGACCTCTGCGACGCGCTGCTGTGCTTCGTAGTCTAGCCCTTCAAAAGGCTCATCAATTAACAACACATCGGGCATCGCTAGTAAGGCTCTGGCCAATGCTAAACGCTTACCTTCACCGCCAGATAACGCCCTTCCTCCTTTACCAACCCATTCAGCCAAGGTAGTAAGGTGCTGCAAACCAACCCGGGCTAAAACATTGTGCATAGCATCTTCGCTTATTCCAGACGCTGCCGGATCTAAATTGAGTTTAATAGTACCGGCCAAAATGATGGGTTGCTGTTCAACATAAATCCATTTTTCTAGCATGCCTTGCGGGGTGGCAACATTGTCTATAGAGCGTCGACCTTCAAAAGGAAGGAGCCCGCATATTGCTTGTAGTACGCTCGACTTACCGCACCCCGAATAGCCTTTAATCACATTCAGCCCTAATGCCTCAAACTGCATATTGACCGCTGGTAGGTTTCTTTCTTTAGCGATAAAACCCGTTAAAGAAAGTGACATGCTGGGTTTATGGGCATTTAGTAAGGGCAAAGGCTGGGTGTGCATTGCGTGTAGCTCTGCCTTGCTATGTCGCCACTTAGCAAGCTTCACGACACTGCTGAAAGTGGCGCTCGCCCAGTCCGGCGCAGCCAACAGCACCATTGGCGTAATGAGTGCTAGCGGAACAAAATAGGCTGCCGTATTGGCAGTCAAAACAACCAGCGCCACTAAAGTGAACACGCCACCTTGGAACAGCCACATAGCTTTAGACACTAGCGCCTGCTCTTTTAGTTGTGCATCTTGTACGCGCTGAGTAGAGGGTGCATTAAACAAGCCCTTTACCGTTTTTGACTTAAGGTGCCATAAACTACTTGCTTGAAAAAACGTCGCGCTTTGTTGCCGAAATTCAAGCTCTGCCTCAGCCGAACTAGCCACAGCTTTCAGTCCGTAAACCGCAGTAACAACGCTAATTACCAACCACACTATGGCTAGGGCTATGAAAAAACCATAACCTGGCACATTAATGAAATACCCCGTGAGCAACAAGCCTGTCATTAGCAGCATAACTGAGGCTAATGGAGAAACCCACGCAATAAAAGCTGAGGCAAGTTGCTCAGTGTGGTTCGCGAGCGCTTCAACTGTCCATGCTTTGCTTTCAAGGCGTTTTGCCGCTAATTGCTCAAACACAGCTAACCGTGCTTTGGCAATTCGGGTTAATAAATCCTTGTGTCCTAGCCACATGGTGGTGTAACCAGAAGCGATACGAAGTAGTGCGAGCCCACGAATCACCACCGCAGGGATCACGTAGTTAAACCCTAAAGGAGCTATTGCGCTAATGGCAATAAACCAAGATGAAATGATAAGAATACTCAAACCCGCTATACCATGAAGCAAGGCTAAGCCCAGCGCGCCATACGCAGCCATTGATGTCTGCCCGGTGAGTGACGAAGACGCTTTTGATGTAGCTATACCTTGCGCAGATACAGCAGGCTTTATAGATTTGGGGGTAGATTTCATTTCACGGTTACTTCGCCATCTGCAATACGCCAATGGGTGTCAAACCAATGCGCAGGCAATAATTTATGCGACGCCCAAATAACGGTTTTGTCTTGTGTGACGCGAGCAATAAGTTGTGAAAGACGGTGGTGCTGCTCATCGGGGATATGCGCAGTGGGCTCATCTAACAACCAAATATCAGGGTTTCTTAACAGTCCGCGAGCTAACGCAAGCCGCTGCGCTTCGCCACCAGAGAGGCTGGGATACTCGGTCATCAAGGTATCTAGGCCATTAGGCAGCGACGAAAGCCAATCCGCTAACTCAACTGAATTTAGCACCTCGCACAACGCACTATCGCTATAGTGGGCATCCAGTAAAAGGTTGTCTCTCACACTGCCAGGTAAAACAACTGGGGTTTGACTCACCCATACATAGCTTCCGTCAAAGCTTTGGGAAGCTTTACGCTGACCCGCTAGGGCCTCAAGCAATACCGTTTTACCGCTACCAGAAACGCCGTTTAGGCGAATATGCTCTCCTAAAGCAACCTTCAGGTGTTCGGCTTTAAGCAAGTTAGACACTCGAAAATCTTGCGCATCAAACCCCACAAACGGTTTGTTCTTCATTTCGCCTTTAGTCACTTCTCTTTCCTGGGCAGGCGCATTGTCGTTCAACGTAGTAAATAAGGGAAATAAACACTCGCTGGCCGCTTCAGCTTCAGCTTTTTGGTGATAAACCTGCCCGAGCTTTTTCATTTCGCTCAAAATCAGTGGCACAGAAAGCAACACCCAAAGCCCTTGCTGTAAGGAAATTTCAGGCCCCAAGTTAAGCTCGCCGAGCAGTGAAAAACCAATAAATACCGCAACTAAGGCTACCGATAAAGTGGCAAAAAAATCCAATACTGACGATGATAAAAATGCGACGCCTACCACCCGCATGGTGCGCTTGTTAAGTTGTTCACTGGCGTTATTAAGTAACCGCATTTGCGTGTTGTGTGCACGATAACTCGCCATTAAAGGCAGTGCATTGAGTCTATCGGTAAATAACCCGCCAAGCCGCTCAAGTGCCACAAAATGCTTGCGATGTAAGCTCGCGGCACCTTTCCCGACAATGACCATAAACAAAGGAACAATCGGCAGGGCTACAGCTAACCCCATACCTATGACAGGGTTTACGTAAAAAATAACCACTAGCGCCATCAATGGGACAAGCACAGCAACATATTGCTGTACGCGGTAATCGAAAGCCCAGTTGGCGATAGCGCGAATATGCTTCACCCAAAGTGTTTGCCAGTAAAAAAGGGAATGTTGACGAATGAGGGCGTGCTGTTGCTCGGCGAAGATAAGTTGTAAGTTTTGCTCCATAGCCTGCATTAACTGGCTTTTGTATGACAACGTTAGCGTGTTCACTAACCCTTGAACTATCCAACAAATAAACAGCGCAACGCATAAACCTTTAATATGAAACAGGCTTGCTCTATGAGTATCGACCACCCATTCGTGCATGGCATGAGCGAAAAAATAGAAAGCGACAATCAGTGAAAAAAGAGACAGACACTTGACTAAAGTAATTATTAAAACCCGTCTGCGCACGCCAAGCTTGTGCGTATTATCGAGTTGATTAAACTTAGCTTGAAATGTCTGCCTGTCTAACTTTATCATTGACTTTATCGCACTGCCTATCTTTTAAAATAGCGGGTTAAAATAACTGATTAAGTAAAGACAACGAGCCTTGAAAACACAAGGTCGTTGCCTTTTACGTTTTATATTACGCTATGAATATTAATCAGTTATTCGGCGTCTTCTGGACGGTCCATGTCTTCGGTAGACTCAAGCCACATGGCATTTAAAATACCGAATGAACATGCTAGCAGTACGCCGAGGATCCAAGTGAAATACCACATATGCTACTCCTTAATAAATAGTGTGAGATTGATCTAAGTCGCTATTTTTGACTCGGCCACGCATTACATAATAGCCATAGGCGGTATAGCACAAGATGATAGGCACAAAGATACAAGCCACAATGAACATGATATTTAGAGTTAAATGACTAGAGGTGGCATCCCATACCGTAAGACTAGCTTCTGGCATAGTGATACTGGGCATTAAGAACGGGAACATTGAGAAGCCCGCAGTTAAAATAACGCCAGTAATCAGTAGTGCACTTGAAACAAATGCCATCCCTGCATTCCCTTTGCGAGAAAACATGGCACATGCAAGCCCTGCTACCACACCTAATACAGGTGCAAGCATCATCCATGGATATCGTGAGTAGTTCGTCATCCATGCACCCGCTTCAATAGCGACTTCTTTTTTCATTGGATTTGAGGTGGCTAAGGTATCTACGGTAGAGGTAATGACAAAACCATCTAACCCAAAGGCTACCCACGCACCGGCAATCAAAAACAAGGCTACTGCCACTAGGCTTAATATAAACGACGTTACACGTGCTCTAGATTCAATGAAACCATCCGTTTTCATTTGTAACCAGGTAGCGCCGTGATTCAGTAAGATAGCCACTGACAATAATCCAGATACAAGCGCAAATGGAGTAAGCAAACCAAAGAAAGAGCCGGTGTACGTTGATTTAAGTGTGTTGTCGAATTCAAACGGCACACCTAATAACAAGTTACCAAAGGCCACGCCAAAAATAAGCGCAGGAATGAAACCACCAGCAAACAATGCCCAATCCCATGCTTTTCGCCACTGAGCATTTGGCAGTTTACTGCGATAATCAAATCCAATTGGACGCATCCAAAGCGCAATTAGCGTTAGCGCTAGGGCTAAGTAAAACCCTGAGAAAGCAGTAGCATAAATCATCGGCCAGGCTGCAAAAATGGCACCACCTGCCGTAATAAACCACACTTGATTTCCATCCCAATGCGGCCCAATGGTATTAATCATTACGCGACGTTCTTTGTCTGTTTTACCAATAATGGTCAGCAGTGAACCTACACCTAAATCGAACCCATCTGTTACTGCGAAACCAATCAATAGCACACCAATAAGGCACCACCAGGCTACGCGAAGAAATTCATAATCAATCATGCGTTTGCTCCTTTTGCATCAAAGTCGATTAGGTCGTCATCTTCATCACTATGATTATCTTCAGGCGGTACTGGCCCTTTTTTGGCGAACTTCTTCATCAAGTAAAAAGCAACAATGAACATTACAGTGTAAAACGCTGAGTAGGCGACTAACGTAGTAACAATGTCAGAAATAGACAAATTAGACGTTGATGCATGCACTGGCAGAATCTCTGCAATGGACCAAGGCTGGCGACCAAACTCAGCCACAAACCAACCGGCTTCACACGCAACCCAAGGCAGCGGCAAGCTATACAATGATGCTTTCAACAACCAGCGAGGCTGCGTAATTTTATGTTGAGTGCTGTAATAGAAGGCAGCCAAGAATACGGCTAGCATAATAAAGCCTGATACCACCATTAATCGGAAACTCCAAAATAAGGGGGCGACTTTAGGAATACTGTAATCTACTGCTTTTTTTAAGGCCGCTTCAGAAGGCTGTGTGACATCATCCGTAAATGGCTCTAATAACATGGCATAGCCCATATTATCTTTATGTGCGTCAAACAGGGCTTGTTCGTCTGCAGAAGCCGTTCCATCTCGAACACTATCGAGCAAACCGTACGCTTTAATACCATCAAGAATACGTAAGCGGTTTTCTGCTTTAATATCTTTTAAGCCTTTCACTTCCTCGGTAAGTGAACGAGTAGCAATAATGCCCATCGCCCAAGGAATTTGAAGTGCGTATTCGGTTTCCTCTTTTTCATCATTAGGAATACCAAATACGGTAAAAGGCGCAGGTGCTGGGTGGGTCTCATATTCCGCTTCAACCGCAGCCAATTTCACTTTTTGCACTTCACCTAATTCGTAACCACTTTCGTCACCAAGCACAATCACTGACAAGGTAGCCGCTAGGCCGAAGCTAGCCGCAATAGCGAAAGAACGACGGGCAAATGCGATATGCTTGTGGTTAAGTAGGTAATAACTAGAAATAGCCAATACAAACATGGCACCTGTTACGTAGCCCGCTGAGACGGTATGCACAAACTTTACTTGCGCGACAGGATTGAAGATAACCTCGGCAAAACTTGTCATTTCCATGCGCATGGCTTCAAAGTTAAATTCTGCGCCTACAGGGTATTGCATCCAACCATTGGCAATGAGTATCCATAGAGCTGAGAAGTTAGAACCAATAGCCACCAACCAAGTGGTCATTAAGTGTCTTCCCTTCGACATTTTATCCCAGCCGAAGAAGAACAATCCAACGAAAGTCGATTCTAGGAAGAACGCCATCAGACCTTCAATAGCCAGCGGTGCCCCAAAAATATCCCCTACATAGTGAGAATAGTAGGACCAATTCATACCGAACTGAAACTCCATAGTGAGGCCGGTAGCCACACCAATGGCGAAGTTAATACCAAACAACTTGCCCCAAAACTGAGTCATTTGTTTGTAAATTTCTTTGCCTGTCATCACATAAACGGATTCCATAATGGCAAGCATGAAACTCAACCCTAAGGTTAAGGGCACAAATATAAAGTGGAACATCGCAGTTAGCGCAAATTGCCACCGCGATAGCTCGACTAACGTATCGCTCATGGGTTTTCTCCCTAGTTAAAAAACAGTACGGCAAGCCGCTAAAATTCTTTTAAATCAATAACCTTAAAAATAAGGCCGCACCGTAAGACTTGTACTTCTGACGGAGGTTTAGCAAGCTTTGCGCCAGCTATGGCACGATTGCCCATCACCACCTGTATTCCCTACCATGCGGCGCAATTATTCCACTAAGTCGAACCAGCCGCGTTGATCCATCTCAAACAAGATGAGAGGAAATTGCGCCAAAAATGACAATTCCCGCCATTTTTGACAAATAAAAATTAAATGAAGTAATAGGTCAAAAAATCTGAAAGTGGAGGGTTTGCAAAAAGCACTGGAAAGGAATTAGGTGAATAGAAATAAGTAAAGAGAGTAAGAAGAAATAAGCGAGAGGCGATAGAGATGCAACTGAGCCAGTAAAGGCCCGTTGCATCTTCTAAATAAAGAAATGGCTATTCGGGTGAATAGGTAAGCGTGAAAGCCCCTCTTAAACTGCCCGGCGCTAAACCCGTGGCGGTATCTTCAGGGTATTTCTCTTTAATAATATCTAACACTGCTGGGGCCACGTTATTGCCATGACAGGCTGTACATACTTGCCCCGTAACAATCGCTGACATATAGCGCAATTCACCTGTTTCTTCATTCCACTGTGATGCCTCTAGCGGCATAGGCAATTGCTTAGATAAGGCATCTGCAAACTCGTGCAATTGGGTTTCTTCCCATGCATCTGGTTGGTTGTCTTGGTTACGCACTTGCAGCGCGGTGCGCCCTACCGTCCAACCATCCTTCTTGAGCGCTTCTGCAATAGGCCCAGCAGCCACATAGCACTCTTCTACCCCTGCTTCCAAACCACCTTTTGAAATAGCTTGCTGAAGCCTCGACTTTAACGCGCCCCCTAGTGCTTTGGCATTGCTACGTGCTTGATTTAGCTTATCTTCGGGGCCTGCCAGGGTGGTTTCAGTTGCGTGTTGTGTAGCTATGCTGTCTTGCGGCTGCGGCATTTCAGCCGCTAGCGCGGTTGATAGTACGATTAATAGTGAAGCAGATAAAAAGAACCCACTTATCACAACAGCCGTTAATCTCGTTTTCATATTCTTTTCCTCAATGGGGAGCATTACCTACCAAGATACGTACAAGGCTCGTGCCAATGTGATACCTTAAACCTAGATTAATTACCTTATGGGTGTAGGTTGTATCTATACCGCATGCGCACCCACCCCGTATCGCTAGGTGAAGCTGTTACATGAATATCTCGATTGTTCAGGCAATGATAGATGCCATCGATAAACCCGCTATTTTCATTAATCATCAGTATGTAATAGAGGCGGTTAACCAGCCTTATCGCAATACCTACCCTGTGGATATTATTCCGGGTAAAAGTCAGTGTTTTAAGGTGTCACACGGTAATACTAAGCCTTGTGATCAATGCGGTGAAAGCTGCCCTATTCAGCAATGCAAAGACACCGGCCGGACTGCAAGTGTGGTTCACATTCACACCACAAAAAGCGGTCAAAGCTATTGTGATATTCTCATGCGGCCGGTTCACGACGCTAATGGCGACCTGCTTGGTTACTTAGAAATATTAGATAAACTCGCGTTTGCATCAAATTACCCTACCAAGGGTAAAATGATAGGTGAGTCTGCCGCCTTTAAAGCCATGCTGAATAAAATTAATCGGGCCGCAAAATCCGATATAGCCGTGTTGCTTCAAGGCGAAACGGGCACAGGTAAAGAGCTGGTTTCTCATGCCCTGCACACCAGTAGCCACCGCGCTGAAAAACCTTTTGTGGTAATAGAGTGTACGGGGTTAGCTGATACGCTTTTTGAATCGGAGTTATTCGGCTACGAGAAAGGCGCTTTTACTGGCGCGCAATCAAACAAAAAAGGATTAGTTGATGCCGCCCAAGGCGGAACGCTATTTTTTGATGAAATTGGCGATGTGCCTCTTACCATGCAGGTGAAGTTACTACGGTTGTTTGAAACTCAAACCTACCGCCCAGTTGGAAGCGTGCAAGTAAAAAAAGCCGATTTCCGTTTAGTATGCGCTAGCCATAAAGACTTAAAATCCTTAGTGGAAAAAGGTGAATTCAGACAAGATCTTTACTACCGTATTGCAGGTTTCCCCATACACCTTCCGCCACTTCGTGAGCGTCAAAGCGACATTGAATTGCTGTGCAGCCACATGTTGCACGAACTGCCTTCGAAAAAGCGTTTACACAAATCCACTATTGAAATGCTAACCAACTATACCTACCCAGGTAACATTCGAGAGCTTAAAAATATTGTGGAACAAGCGTACTTGTTGGCAGATGAAAATGTAATTTACCCAACCGATTTGCCCGAGCTAGTTAGCGAACCCACTGTCCACACAAATGAAAGAGTCCTCACTCTGGAAGCTGCTGAAGCTAAGTACCTTGAAAAGGTAGTGGCAAAGCACGAAGGCAGTATAGACACTCTTGCCAATGCACTAGGTGTCAGCCAGCGGACGTTATATCGTAAGCTTCAATCGCTAGGGTTAAAGGTTAAGGGTTAAATAGCTCGCAGTAAAAACCCTTTCAACATCCTATTTTTAACGTATTATTAGATAAGTTCCGGTAGAAATAGAATACTGCTTTGCCATTGAAGTCATTATTTACACTGCTAGTATGCCTAACCCTGCTTTTGCAAAATGCGATGGCATTGGGGCTTGCGGCTGTTTCAATGGAAAAGGCCCAGCAATTTACTACCCAGTTTAACGACAGCAACAACGATATAGAACTTATCTGTACCGGTAATACCATGCGCTGGATATCATTAAGCGCGACTGAACATGCCGGTGAGTTTGTTTATGTTAGTGTCGATATTAGCAAAATACCGGTAGAACATATCGACTGTACCAATAGCCTACTTTCTGATTTACCCAACGCGGTAAAGTCACCTGAGTTTTCACTTCCCTTAATAACCTTTGTTAGTTATAACAACCTTGCTACTGCCATTGCACAGCGGCCCTATACCGCATACGCCTACGCGGCTCCGCTGTCACGCGCTCCACCCCTTTCATAGTTTTCCCATAACACTTTATTTATAACGCGCTTTTATCAGCGTTATCGCTGACGTTGTTTAATTAAAATGGACTAATTATGAAAAAAACAGCCATTGCACTAGCAGTATGTACTGCTGGCTTTTCCCCTTTTTTGTATGCTCAAGACACCGCTTCAACAGAAGTGATTACCGTTATTGGCGAGCCGCTCACCCTCACTAATAATGCGCCGGTTTCGGCCTCTACTAATACCGAAGCTGACTATGGCGATCAACTCGCTGCCCTTCCTGGCGTAACTATTTCACGAAACGGCCCCGTAACCGGGTTAATTCAATACCGTGGCCTTTATGGTGATAGAGTCGGCGTGACTATTGATGGTGTAGATATTGCGGTCGCAGGCCCTAACGCTATGGATTCCCCGCTTTCACATGTGTTACCTGAACCCGGCCTTCAGGCCGTGCTGTATCGCGGAATAGTACCGGTAAGTGCAGGGGTTGAAACCTTAGGCGGTAAACTAGACATTCGTGCCGACGCTCAGCACTTGTTTGCACAAGCTAATGGCCTGCAGTTTAATGCCAGCGCCGGTGCGTTTTCTCCCGGCGATGCACAGCAGTACCAAGCCAATGCATTTTATGGCACAGACAATGGCTTTTTTAGCGGCGCATTTACCCACCAGCAACGTGACGAGCGCGAGGCTGCCTCTAACGATGCAGGCTCAAACATAACTATCCCTAATTCTCAGTACCAAAGAAACGGCGGTAAACTTCGTGCAGGCTATAGTTGGGGCAAGCATAGCCTAGATGTCAGCTACCAAACACTGAACACTAACAATAGCGGTACTGCGGCTCTTGCCATGGATATTACGTCTATAGATGCGGCGTGGTATCGCTTAGGTTATCAATACCAAGCCGATGATGAGCGTATGTTAAAAGTCAGCGTGTTTGGAAATAGCAACCAACACGCCATGGACAATTTTTCTCAACGCGCGGTTTCGATGGCCAGCACGGCAAGACAAAACGATGCCGATTCCGTTGCACAAGGAATAGAGGCAAGCTACATCACCCCAGCCCTTAATGGTGAACTTGAAGTAGGCTTTAGTCATTTACACAGTCGAAATAGCTCTGTTATCACCAACCCGAATAACAGCGCATTTTATATCAATAACTTTAGCGATATTACCCGCGATACTTACAGTGGTTTTACCGAATGGCATAGAAAAACCGACACCGCTGATTACCTGCTGGGCCTTCGTTATACCCAAATTGATATGGACGCTGATGCAATAGACTCTAACATGGTAATGATGAACGATGCGGTGGCCACACTAGCGTCTAACTTCAACACCGCCGAACGTAGTGAAACCTACAATATGCTAGATGCGGCAGCGACTATTCAAATACCCGTAAGCGAAACGGTGACAGTCTTTACGGGTATCTCCCAAAAGAACCGCGCGCCTAATTATTATGAACGTTACACCTGGTTACCATTAGGCATTACAGGCGGCATGGCAGACGGGTTCAATTACATTGGTAACCTTGAACTCGATAACGAAACTGCGCGTCAAATTGAGTTTGGTGTTACTTACAGCAAAAATGACTGGACCGTTTCACCACGACTTTATTATCAAGACATAGAAGACTATATTACTGGCACCCCGAGCAGCAATGCAGCTGCGGTTATGTTCTCGACCATGATGGGGTCTGATACACCGTTTCAATGGACGAATACCGACGCAGTTATTAAAGGCCTAGACGTTACGATTAACGGTAAGCTATCTGACAACCTGCTTCTAACGTCTACAGCAAGTTTGAGCCATGGTAATAGAGACGATATAGACGACGGGTTATTTCGCATTGCCCCTGAGCAATTAACTACCCGTATTGAGTGGCAAAGCGAGCTTATGCAATCGCCGCTTATGTTGTCAGTTACGTCTCATTTAGTGGGTGCACAGAATCATACCTCTGCCCTACAAAATGAAAGCAGTACATCAGGTTACGGACTTATACATTTGGGCGCACGCTGGCAACTTACTCAAGCCTTTAGCGTGTCGGTACAGCTTCAAAATGCGCTTGATAAGTACTATACCGCTCATACCGCAGGTGTTAACCGCGTATCAGATGCCGATATTGCGGTAGGAGATAAACTGCCTGGGACTGGCAGAGAATGGCAGATCTCAGCGAGCTATCGCTTTTAGCGACCACTATTCACTGGCCCACTCCCAAAGCGAGCCAACATGTAAATTACGATAAAAAAGGTAAAGTGATAGGCGAAGATATTCGCCTATCACGCTTTCGTTGAGTAATTCATAGGCAAACAACATCGAACAAGCTGACCTACACTAAATCAGACACTGCCTGCACAATTAAGCGGATTGCTAATAAGGTAACGATAACCTTAAACAGCACGAGAAATTTATCGGCTGGAATCTTCTTGAGTACTTTTAGCCCCACGTAAGTCCCCACTGCGCCACTTATAATCATGGCAAAAATTAATCCTAGCCATTGAAAAAAGGAGAATCCTACAAAGGTAAACACAAACGCTTTTAACCCATGTTGAAAGGTAAGGCACGAGGCCATGGTGGCGGTTATCTGCATTTTATTGTAATTGTTCCGATGCACAAACGCGGCAACTAGCGGCCCCGTAGCCCCCACAAACATAGAGATTAACGTGGTGACCAGCCCCGCTAGACTTCGCCCAGCGGGCTGCATTTCCTGCGCTTTTGGTTTGCTGCCCCACACCAAAAATAAGATAAAACCCGCTACAGCAAATTGGATTACGACTAAGGGCAATTGCACGACTATAAACGTAGCCAGCACCGCCCCCAACAACGCCCCAAACGAAAAGAACTTCACCATAGACCAATCAACATAACGAAAGGTCATTAGTGCTCGGTTGCCGTTTGAACCTAACTGTACCAACCCATGCACAGGAATAAGTGCAGATACTGGCAAGCTTCCCGCCATTACCGCAATAAGCAACACGCCACCGCCAATACCAAAGGTGGCGGTTATCAAGGACGTCATCGTAGAGGTTGCTATTAGCACTGCGGCGGTAGTTAACGAGATAGCGCCATCAGCGGTTAGCCAATAAGTAACGAGATCCAATTACAGCCCTCCTTTTTTAATTTATTGATTTTTAGTTTCCCTCAAGCACAAACGAGGTGAAAGAAAATGGTTTTAACCTCACCTTTTTGAAGCGAAATTTAAGGCACCTAGTAGCAATTAGTAACAAATTATCTGTAATTGGAACTTGTATATACCCTGCAGCGAAGGCATATTCTGCAATCTTCATTGCGCAACGAAACGGTTTATTTTACGTCGTTGTCGCGAATTTAAATGGATTTAGTCTAGGAAGTTGCGTTGTATTCCTTTTTCACCCGCTGTTGCATAGTATTTTTGTGTACCGTAACGCTAGTTTACGCTAACGATGCGTCTCAACATATAAATAACCTAGCATCACACAAGGTGTGGAAGCAGCTATTACATGCTGAGCAAACCGCAGTAACGCTACACCACAATGGCAGTAACTTCTATTTAGCAGAAAATGGCTTTGAAAATCCACTTTCGGAACTTGAAGCGACTATTCATGCCTTCTCACAAAACCCAAAAAGCCAGTGTCAATTTCCCGCACGTAAACGTTTTATAGAAAAACAGTTACCCACACTTAGCTTCCCTGACGTGGCATGTCCAAAGTATGAAGATTATTTAGATGCTTTTTCTACCCACAGCGCCAGCCTTATTTTTGCTTCAGGCTACTTAGGTAACCCCGCGTCGATGTTTGGTCATGTATTTTTAAAGTTTAATGGCGAATCAGAAGACGGCTTACTCGATAACACCTTCTCTTATGGGGCTAAAGTACCCGATAACGAAAACAAGTTGGTTTACATCACTAAAGGCATATTGGGTGGCTATCAAGGTAAGTTCTCTAACCAGCAATACCACCATCATCATTTAACTTATAGCGAAACCGAGCTTCGCGATATGTGGGAATATAAACTTGCCCTATCCCAAGACGATATTCAATTTCTACTTGCCCATTTATGGGAGCTAGAAAATGCCACAATGACCTATTACTTCTTTGAGCAAAACTGTGCCTACCAATTAGCAAAGTTACTCAGCTTAGTTTTCGATGAATCTCTGATTGCCCCCAATAAGGTGTGGGTGATGCCATTTGATTTAGTGGTAATGATGCAACGCCATCAAACTAGCCGTACAATGTTTAATGACGTTATCTACCATGGTTCACGTCAGCAAACACTTTATGATCGCTGGCAACAATTAACCAGCAAGGAACAGCAAACCTTACTGCAAATTCTAGAAAGTGCGCCTAAAGACACGCAACAGCAACTTGCTGCTTTAGGTGACGCATCGGCGATACGGGTTATCGATACCCTTTACGACTACTTTGCGTTTATTGAACAAAAAGAAGACGACCTCACCACTATACAACAAGCACAAAAGCGGCAAGCCATGATAAAACGGTTTGGTATGGCACCCGTTAAACCAAACTGGAAAAGCATAGATAGACGCCCTCCTCATGAAGCACAAGATACCACGCGTATTGGTCTTGGTTTATACGACACACCATCAGGCGACGTGGCGGGGGAGTTGAACTTTAGGGCCAATTATTACGATCTGCTCACGCTGAATGCGGGGCGAATTCCTTACTCTGAGCTAACCACCTTTAATCTTCGTCTTCGTTACCTAGAGGGTGAAGAGTTAGCAGTAAGAGAGTTTACGCCAGTACGAATTATTAACCTTAATGCGTCTGAATCTGGATTGCCACTTGATAGCAATTGGGCTTGGAAACTGGCCTTTGGCTACAGAGAACAGGCTAACAACTGTACCCACTGCGGCGCAGGTTATATCGACAGTTTTATTGGGAAGTCTTGGGCCTTTCGTCACAACCTTGTAGGTTATGCCGCGCTCAGCACTTCTATTACCAGCTCTAATCTGAATGGCGGCTTTATCGCTGTGGGTTCAGAAGTGGGAGGCGTAGCACATGTTACGTCTGAAATAGCAATGTCATTGGCAGTAGGACAACAATGGTTTGTGAACCAGCCATCGAAGGATCAACATTACCTCTCTATTACCGCGCGATATTCAATTAATCAGCGCTGGGATGTGAGAGCCAATATTGATAACAAGCATGGTACTGACTTCGGCTTGCTCATTTCACATTATTACTAATAACAATCAGAGGAATATAACAATGTTTAAAAAACTAACGCTTGCTGCACTTCTTACGACTACTGCCATTGCTGGAAACGTATCGGCTGACGACAACATCAACCCGTGGAAACACTGTGGTATTGGCGCGGCTATTTTTGATGACAATGGCACAGCTGCTGCCATTTCAAACATCATTTGGGATTTAGGTACGACTGCGGTTTCTTCAAAAGTATCATCTGCTGATTCTTGTGAAGGTAAAATGGCTACTGCGGCGGTATTCATTCAAAATAACTTTAACAACATTATTGAAGAAACTAGCCAAGGTTCAGGCGCACACCTAACGGCAATGCTTGATATTTTAGAAGTAAACGAAGCGGCACGTGCTGATGTTGTTACTGCTGTTCGTGCTGAAATGGCACTATCAGTTGCAGCAAACGAAGCAACTAGCCCAGAAGCTTTCTACAACGCTGTTGTAGCAAACATCTAGTTATATAGGCAGTGGCGAAATGACCGCTTGCGGGAATGCCACTGTCGCATAGCGGTGATATAGCAATAATAAACGAGGGCGCAATGCGCCCTCGTTTTTTTAAATCGTACTTAAATAAATATTACGCGCGACTTTGGAATTTACGCTCTTCGGTATTTACCTTTATCCACTCGCCAGTACTGATGTACTCAGGCACTTGAACCACTAGCCCCGTCGATAACGTAGCAGGCTTAGTCCGCGAGGTTGCAGACGCACCTTTAATAGAAGGGTCGGTTTCAGTTACCTCTAGTTCTACACTCATTGGTAAATCTAGCGCCACTGGCACATCGCTTACAATTAACACCTGAATAGACTCAGTCTTTTCGTTAATAAATAAGGCTTCGTCAGCAATGCTTTCTTTGTTTAGGTGGTACGGCGTGTAATCTTCGTTATCGAGGAATACATACTCGTCGCCATCTATGTAAGAAAACATCACTGGGCGACGCACTAAATCAGCCATTTCTAGCATGTCTGAATCTTTGAAGGTTTCATCAAACTTAGCGCCGCTAACCACGTCGTACATACGCATGCGATAAATACTACCACCCGCGCGGCCCTGAGGTACTGAACGTTCGATATCTCTCACAATACACGTTTTACCACCATAAACGATGGTGTGATTCTTTTTAATTTCACTTGCCTTTGGCATGGTCTTACCCTGTTATTAATGGCCTTTAACGATTGGCGGGCCATGTTAAATTATCGCCCTATCTTCCGGTAATTGAGTGTTATAGTCAAAGCTATAAGATTAACTCAACCCTAGTTCCTTTTGTTTTTTCTTAGTAAGTCCTAGCGACACTAATTTATAAGACTCGTGTAAGTAGTAGCTCAACTCTTCGTTGAGTGCTTCTACACTTTGTTCAAATTCAATTTTAGGTTGAGTTTCATCGCCGCCAAATTGCTGGATCCATTTCATGCCCCGAGACGCAAAATAAGGCGCGGGGCGATACCCGGGTTTCTCGCTCAAAAAATGGTAATTAAGCTCTGAGGTTTTGAAAATAAAAGCGGGTTCACCGTTTTTGCCTAAACCGCCTATGGCAAATACTTTACCGCCCACCTTCCATACATGGGAGTTATTCCATTGCATTACATAAGTTGTAGCCTTTAAGCCACCACAAAACTGATTAAACTCGTCGTAGGTCACTGTGCTTCGCTATCTTTCATTGTCTTTCACTGTGGCTGTTTGAGGTGTACATGGTTTTGGTTCCCTCAAAACTATCGTACAAGACTTGATGACTTTGCTTGGAAAAGGTATCCGTTCTATTTTCATAGTCCTTTATCCAGTCTATCAACATATCTAAATTCGCATCTTGCGCTTGCTTAGACGCATACTTATGAGGTTCCCATGGGCGAGCCTTAGCATTTTCTACACAAAGGTTAATGGGTAGATTTAAGAAGATGAGCTCATCGGCATGAGGCAAGACTTCAGCGAGCAAATCGGAATAGCAACCCTCAATAACCCACGATGTATTTTTAGATAAGAAAGTTTCAATAAGCACCTTTGATTCGCTGATAGGCAAACGACTAGGTGGGCTAGAGGTCGCATTTGAGGGCGCCCAGGCCACCGAGTCCAAATCTAAATGAGCGATGTGGTGCCCCTTTACCAAATTCTTAGCCAGGGTAGACTTTCCTGAACCTGAGTTTCCAAAAACGACAATTTTTGTCATGACTCACCTTGTTATTAGCGCTATCACGTGGCTCTATTGTCGAAAACTTGCCAACTTGTACACTAAGTTATTTTTTACCGCCGCCCATTCAGAATTAATAATGGAAAATACCACTGTGTCTCTAAACGAACCATCTGGTAGACGTTGATGCTGCCTAAGTACCCCATCCTGTTTTGCGCCAAGACGAGCAATTGCCTTACGCGATTCAAGATTGTGCCAGTGAGTTCTAAACTCAACAGCAATAACGTCAAGCACCTCGAATGCATGGTTCAGTAGCGCTAATTTACATTCCGTGTTTACCGACGAGCGCTGATGACTTTTTGCATACCAGGTATAACCAATTTCTACTCGCTTGTTTGCATAATCTAGATTGCAAAAACGGGTACTGCCGATCACTTTCCCACTTAGTTTTTCAACCACCACGAAGGGTTGGGACAAGCCATCTTTTTGCTGCTGCAATGCCAGAGAAATATAAGTGTCAATAGCGTCTGGTCGTGGCACCGAAGTAAACCAGAGCTCCCATAGTTTTCCATCACTCGCAGCGTCTGCCAAATCATCAGCATGTTCTTCCCGCAAAGGCACCAGCACGACTGATCCGGCATCAAGTTCATTTTCTGGTAAAAACATTGTATATCCTGCTTCCTTTTCAGTTTAACTAAACTAGCGTTAGCATTGTTTTTTAGGTCTTTTGGCCACTTTAAGCAAAGGCATAGGACCAACGAGCATCGTCGGGTCCATTTGAAAATCTAGGTCGATAATTTCCCAGCCCTGCGAACCAAGTGAATTCAGGTACTTTTCAACATCTTCGACAGTAAGCTCTGTCAAAATATCCCTTTTATTAGCGCACGAATATTATTTCTGACGCTGTTGATTACTTAAAAGCTACACTAAATAACTCAACGCCTACAAGTCATTGCTACTAACATACACAGCAGCCCGTTTACTGTCACCATCTCCAATGACAAAATCACTTTTACCATCTTGATTTATATCGAGAATGGCAAGGCTCCAGGGGTTTGAAATTTGAGGGTGCTTGAAACTGATAGACTTAAATGACGACTTAGTTCCCAATATTGCAAGCACTTCACCTGACCAACTGCTGATTAACGCATCATCAATTCCGTCATCATTTATATCGCCCGTGGCAATTTGTTTAGCGCCTGCTGAAGCGCTAATTTCTGATTTAGCGACTTTTAGAAAATTACCGCGACCATCGCCGAGCATAATGGTAATCATACTTTCATTTGTCGCTACAATGACATCTTGGTTTCCGTCGCCATTCATATCAGCAAGTTCAATAGCAAAGGGCGATTCCGGTTGGGCTAACTTGCTTAAAGAAAAGCGCATTTGCTTATCGCCAGTATTTACCAATACGCCAATATCTCGCTGATTTGGAGTAACCATATCTTCAAAACCATCGTTATTGATGTCGCCAACAGCAAACCCTCGGTATGGGTCTCCACCTGCGTTAATAACCTTACCAGGCGTTTTAAATCTTCCTGCACTTAAGCCTTTTAGTACCAGAAGTCCATTGTGGCTTCTGTTATCTACAATTAAATCTGGCGTTTCATCACCATCAATGTCACTCAATTTCACAACGTGGGGATGAGGCTTTACGTTAATATTTAAGGGGGAATGCGGCGGCTCGACAAAGGTTCCATCCCCCTTGCCAAAGAGCACAGTAATGTACGAAGTTTCATGATTGGCAACAACCACATCAACGTGTCCGTCTGCGTTTATATCTGATATCGCTAACCCAGAAGGGCTATCCCCTGCAGCAAAAATTCCGCCGCGGTTTAGGGTACCCTTCCCGTCTGAAAGGTAAGTGATAATATTATTATCAGACGCGTTCGCGATTATCACATCTTGGTTGTCATCAGCGTTAATATCCGACGCGATAATCGATGGTTGCCCAGCCCCTACTTCAATAATGGACGATGTGTATTTTATGCTATCTATTTCAATAGTCTCTGCTGACGCGTAAACGTCAACTAAGCCAATAGTTATCAAAAGGAAATAACTTGTAGAAGTTAATACATTCATGTTTCACCTACAGATATTTATACCGCCGATCGCAGAGAAGAAGTAGGGCATTGTCCTTCTGCTATTATTGTTTAGTGTTGATGTATTGCTCTACCCGCTTTTCTAACGCGTCCAAAGGCAATGCGCCAGCACCCAGTACGCTTGAATGGAAGTCGCGAATATCGAAGTTATCACCTATCTGCGCTTGCGCTTTTTCACGTAATTCCAGTATTTTTAGCATACCCATTTTGTATGAAAGCGCCTGCCCTGGATTTACAAAATAACGCTCTACTTCCGTTTCAATGTCTTGTGGTGATAAAGGCGTGTTGGTAGCAAAGTATTCTATGGCTTGTTCTCGCGACCAGCGTTTGTAGTGAATACCGGTATCGGTCACTAGGCGAACCGCTCGCCAAAGCTCATTCTGCAAACGGCCAAAATTATGCAATGGGTTTTTATAAAAGCCCATCTCGAACGCTAATTGTTCTGCATACAAGGCCCAACCTTCTATATAAGCCCCTACACCTAAATACTTCCTAAAGCGCGGCAGCCCTTCTAGTTCTTGTGCCTGGGCAATTTGAAAATGATGGCCGGGCACGCCTTCATGATAAGTTATCGCTTTGAACACATACTTTTGAACCCCTGTCATATCAGCCAAATTAGCATAGTAAATACCAGGACGGCTTCCATCTAAACTGGGACGATTATAAAACGCAATAGACGTAGAGTTCTCACGCCAAGGCTCTACTCTACGTACTTCTAAATCCGCTTTTGGCAGAGTATGGAAATATTGATCGGCAACGGCAAAGATTTCACTGGTTTGCGCTTTTGCATCAGCCAAAAACGCCGCTCGACCCTCGTCGTTATTGGCATAAAAATTATTTGGGTCGGTGCGTATGAATTCAAAAAAAGCTTGTAGTGTTCCCGTAAACTCAACCTCATCCATTATCTGCTGCATCTGTTGATGAATACGTGCAACTTCATTTAAACCAATCACATGAATTTCTTCTGGTGACAACGCTAATGTGGTTTCAGCTTTTACTCGATTCGCGTAATAAGCATCGCCGTTAGGCAACGACCAAACACCATCATTGTTAGCTTGTAATGGCTTTTGTTGTTTCAACGTGGCGAGTAAGCTGCTGTAGCCTCTTTTAAATGGCCCTTTAAGCGCGCTACTAGCCTCTTCAAGCAATGCATTTTCTTTTGATTCTTCTAAATGCAGTGCGGCTAACTTTTCTTTGAAGTCTGCATACAAGGGGTGAAGCTTGCTACTACTCGTAACCGGGGCATCTAAAGGTGCACCGGTTAACATAGCACTCACGTCGTTGATCATTGAATCAAACGAAAATGCAGGCGGTAACACACCAAAGGCTGCCCGGTCTTTCATTCTCGCTACAATATCGTCCATGAGCGATTCAAAACCTACAAGCCTATTTATATACGCCTGTGCACCAGCTTCATTCACAATACGGTGATTATTTTTAAGCAAGGTAATGGCTGAAGTGTATTGACCTCTAAACTGATCAACCACATAACTTTGCTTACGAAAGGCTGCATTTTCAATTTCGTTAGTTAGCTCTCGCTTAAACAAATCAAAATTCAATTTACCTTCGTCGCTTAAGTCACTGCGGTCGAATTCGGCAGTTAATTTAGCCAGATCGGCCTTTGTGTTTTCTAACTGCTTTTGAGCAAACGCATCAGACGTGTCACTCCACGTAGATTGCGCGCCATTGTTAATACCTAGGTAAGATTGGAGATTTGGGCTTTGTGCCACCAACCTATCAAAACGCGCCTCTATAAACGCGACAAGTCGCTTATCTTCTTGCTGTTTAACGCTTTCTGGCTTATCAACACTAGCCTGCTGTGCATGCTTAGGCGCATCTTCAGGTGCGGGATTGCAGCCACTTAATAAAGTAGTACTTAAGCCTACTGCACATACAGCAAATGCCACCGCACTTTTAGGAAGGGCTTTTGTAACGCTACATTTTCTTACCCGCATTCGTTTCTCTCCTAAAGCATCTATATTTGTTATTTTTTAATTTCATCTACGACATTAAAACAAACCGATTCGAATGGGTAACAATTTTACATATTGCTAAAACTTGGAAGCGGAGCGCGCCCTTCCAGACATTCACAGACTTACCGATTATTACCGCACGAACTCAATATAGATGGTGTGCAAGGGCTATCGGAACCCTCCACAGCATGGATGCTGTGCCGAAGTAGCTAGCTATGTTAAGTTTCAGCGTGAGGGTGGAGCGCATGCCTTATGACCCTCTGCCGCAAGGATGCGGCAGCAGAGCCCATTGGAACATTTACGGGCTTGCCGATTACTACCGTACGAACTCAGTATAGATGGTGTGCAAGGGCTATCGGAACCCTCCACAGCATGGATGCTGTGGCGAAGTAGCCAGCTATGTTTCAGAGTGAGGGTGGAGAGCGAGTCTCATACCCTCTGCCGCAAGGATGCGGCAGCGGAGCCCCTTGGAACATTTACGGGCTTGCCGATTACTACCGTACGAACTCAGTATAGATGGTG